>NZ_JBHYGX010000015.1:23763-132155 GCF_042739975.1 Streptomyces sp. NPDC059080 | reverse complement strand
GGCCCCCACCGGCGCGCATCTCAGGATACGGACGGGGGCCGGTGCTCAACAGGGGGAGCGGCCCTTTGCCGAAAGTCCCGGCGCGCACGGCCGCGGCGCGCTCCCTCGCCCGCGCCGGTGCGTACCGCCGGGGTGGTGCACCGGGTTGACGCGCCCGTCCCGGCGCGCGCCCGACGGCACGTCAGGCGGCGCGTCAGGCGGTGCGGTGCGCGCCCGGCCCGGGGCGGGCGGTGAAGACGCGCGGGGCGGCGTGCCCGGCGGCGGTGAAGGCCGCGTGGACGGCCTCGGTGATCTCCCGCGCCGCCGCGTCCTCGGCGAGGGCGATCGCCGAGCCGCCGAAGCCGCCGCCGGTCATCCGGGCGCCGAGCGCACCGGCGGCCAGCGCGGTGTCGACGGCGAGGTCGAGTTCGGCGCAGGAGACGGCGAAGTCGTCGCGGAGCGAGGCGTGCCCGGCGGTCAGCAGCGGGCCGACGGCGCGCGGCTCCCCGGCGTCCAGCCGGGCGATGACTTCCTGGACCCGGTGGTTCTCGGTGACGATGTGCCGCACCAGGGGCTGCACATCGGGGAGTTCGCCCAACTCGGCCAGAGCGTCCGGGAGTTGGGCGTGAGCGATGTCGCGCAGGGCGGGGAGACCGAGGTGGCGGGCGGCGCGTTCGCAGCCCGCGCGGCGCTCGGCGTACGCGCCGTCGGCCAGGGCGTGGCGGACGCGGGTGTCGACGACGAGCAGCCGCAGACCGTGGCCGGTGAGGTCGAAGGGGACCTGGCGGGCGGTGAGGTCGCGGGTGTCGAGGAGGAGGGCGTGGCCGGTGGTGCAGCGGGCGGCGGCCGTCTGGTCCATGATCCCGCAGGGCACGCCGACGAAGGCGTTCTCGGCGCGCTGCGCCAGACGGGCCAGCTCCCGCCGGTCGAGCCCGAGCCCGTACAGCCCGTCGAGGGCGAGGGCGGTGGCGACCTCCAGGGCGGCGGACGAGGAGAGTCCGGCGCCGGTGGGCACCGTGCTGTCGAGGTGCAGGTCGACGCCGCCGACGGGCAGTCCGGCATCGCGCATCGCCCACACCACACCCGCCGGGTACGCGGCCCAGCCCAGGTCCCGGCCGGGCTCCAGGGCGTCGGCCGGGACCTCGACGACGCCGCCGGGGACGTCGCCGGAGTGCAGCCGCAGCGTCCCGTCGGTGCGGGGCGCGGCGGCGGCGAGGGTGGTGTCGGTCAGGGCGAAGGGCAGCACGAAGCCGTCGTTGTAGTCGGTGTGTTCACCGATCAGGTTGACCCGGCCGGGCGCCGCCCAGATGCCGGTGGGCCCGGCACCGTACACGGCGCGGAACGCCGCTTCGGTGCGGGCCGCGCCGTGCGGGGGGCCGGTCGGCGGGGCGGCGGCTTCGTGCGCGGGCATCAGGACTCCTTCGTCCGGGCGGTGCGGCGGGCGAACTCCCAGGCGTCCGCGATGATTCCGGCGAGGTCGGCGCGGGTGGGGCGCCAGCCGAGGCGGTCGGCGGCGGTCCGCGCGGAGGCGACGAGGACGGCCGGGTCGCCGGGGCGGCGTTCCGCGAGGATCTCGGGGATCGGGTGGCCGGTGACCTTGCGGGCGGTGTCGATGACCTCGCGGACGGAGAAGCCGTTGCCGTTGCCGAGGTTACAGATGAGGTGTTCGCCGGGGCGGACGTGGGGTCGGGCGCCCAGGGCCTCGCCCTCGGGCGCCGCGCCGCCCGGAGCCGGACGGGCCTCTTCCGAAGCCCCTTCCGAAGCCCCTTCCGAAGCCCCTTCCGAAGCCCCTTCCGAAGCCGCCGTGGCCGCCGTCGCCGCCGTGGCCGCCGTGGCCGCCGTGGCCGCCCGGGCCGCCCCGAGTGTCGCCTCCAGCGCCAGCAGATGGGCCTCGGCGAGGTCGGCGACGTGGATGTAGTCGCGGACGCAGGTGCCGTCGGGGGTCGGGTAGTCGTCGCCGTAGACGGAGATCGTCTCGCGGCGGCCCTGGGCGACCTGGAGGACGAGCGGGATGAGGTGCGACTCGGGGTCGTGGCGCTCACCGCAGTCGCCGTACGCCCCGGCGACGTTGAAGTACCGCAGCGAGACGGCGGCCAGGCCGTGGGCGGCCGCCTCGCCGCCGATGAGGTGGTCGACGGCGAGCTTGCTCGCACCGTACGGGCTGGTCGGCGCGGTGGCGGCGGCCTCGGTGACCGGGGTGGCGGCCGGCTCGCCGTAGGTGGCAGCGGTCGAGGAGAAGACGAGGGCGCGCACGCCCGCGCCGCGCATCGCGTCGAGGAGGTCCATGGTGCCGCCGACGTTGTTGCGCCAGTACTTCGCCGGGTCCGCGACGGACTCGCCGACCTGCGAGAACGCGGCGAAGTGCAGCACGGCGTCGTAGGAGGCGTCGAGGTACCGGGCGGCGTCCTGGACGCGGCCCTCGATGAAGCGGGCACCGGCGGGGACGCCCTCGCGGTGGCCGGTGGAGAGGTCGTCGAGGACGGTGACGTCGTGCCCGGCTTCGAGCAGATGGGCGGCGACGACGCTGCCGACATAGCCGGCACCGCCGGTGACCAGGCACTTCGCTCGGGTGGTCGGCTTCTGGGGCGGCACGCTCACACTCACTTGGTCGCTACCTCTCGCAGTCGCTGGGCCGCGGCTTCCGGCGGCACATCGTTGATGAACACGTTCATGCCGGATTCGGAACCCGCGAGAAACTTCAGCTTTCCGGCGGTACGGCGAATGGTGAAGAGCTCCAGATGGAGCGCGAACTGGGCGCGGTCGTCGGCGCGGACCGGCGCCTGGTGCCAGGCGGCGATGTACGGCGTGCGGGCCGCGGCGTCCGCGTCCGGTCCCTGACCGTCGCCCTCGCCGAAGATCCGGTCGAACCGGCGCAACAGTTCCAGATAGACCTGTGGGAACTCTGTGCGCGCCGCGTCGTCGAGCGCGGTCAGGTCGGGGACCCGGCGGCGCGGGTAGAGGTGGACCTCGTACGGCCAGTGGGCGGCGTACGGCACGAAGGCGGTCCAGTGGTCGGTGTCGAGGACGATGCGGGTGCCGTCGGCGCGTTCGCGGGCGACGGTCTCGTCGAAGAGGTTGGCGCCGGTGGCCTCGCGGTGTGCGGTGAGCGAGGCGAGCATGCGGGCGGTGCGCGGGGTGGTGAAGGGGTACGCGTAGATCTGGCCGTGCGGGTGGCCGAGGGTGACACCGATCTCGGCGCCGCGGTTCTCGAAGCAGAAGACCTGGGCGACCTGCGGGAGTCGCTGGAGGGCGGCGGTGCGGTCGGTCCAGGCGGCGAGGACGAGGGCGGCCTGTTCCTCGGTGAGGTCGGCGAAGGACGCGTCGTGGTCGGGGGTGAAGCAGACGACCTCGCAGCGTCCGCTGTCCCCGGCGAGGGAGGGGAAGCGGTTCTCGAAGACGGCGACGTCGTAGTCGGCGGCGGGGATCTCGGACGGCCGCCCCTCGCGCGAGGGGCAGAGCGGGCAGGCGTCGGCCGGGGGGAGGTAGGTGCGGTCCTGGCGGTGCGAGGCGATGGCGACGTGGTCGCCGAGCAGCGGGTCGCGGCGGATCTCGGAGGCGGTGGCGACCTTCGGGAGGGGGCGGCGGTCGGGGGCGGCGCGGTCGACGTCGTCGCGGGAGTCGTAGTAGATGAGCTCCCGGCCGTCGGCCAGCCGGATCGTCGTCTTCTTCACGGGGGGCTCCTCCGCCTGCCACTCGGTCGCTGCCACAGCCTCGACCGAACACAAAAACAAACACAATGAAGCACAACCGAACAGAGCAGTCAACACGGGGCTGGAACGCGGGCATGGGGCACCGGATGCGCTTCAGATCGGGCATTAACCCACAAAAACGCCCCCCTATCGGGCCCTTATCCAAACTGAAACGAACACAACTGTTCAGTTTCCGGAATCCCGGGCGTAGCTTTTTGTGCGTTCCACGTGAGCACAACGATGTGTCCTCCTGGGGGTCTCCCCCAGCCCCCGGAAATGAGTGCCCCATGATCACCTTGGCCGAAGGGCTCAGGCTCCCCACCAACGGGCTCGACTACGCGATCCTGGCCCTCTACTTCGCCGTCGTCCTCGGCATCGGCATCGCCGCCCGGCGCAGCGTCCGCACGAGCCTGGACTTCTTCCTCTCCGGCCGGTCACTGCCCGCCTGGGTCACCGGTCTCGCGTTCGTCGCCGCCAACCTCGGCGCCACCGAAATCCTCGGCATGGCCGCCAACGGCGCGCAGTACGGCGCCTACACCGTCCACTGGTACTGGATCGGCGCCATCCCCGCGATGGTCTTCCTGGGCCTGGTGATGATGCCGTTCTACTACGGCTCCAAGGTCCGCTCGGTGCCCGAATTCCTGCTGCACCGCTTCGGCCCGTCCTCGCATCTGCTGTCGTCGTTGATCTTCGCCGTGTCGTCGGTGCTGATCGCGGGCGTCAACCTCTACGCGATGGCGATCGTGCTGCAGGCGCTGCTCGGCTGGCCGCAGTGGGTGGCGATCGTCGTCGCCGGGTTCTTCGTCCTGGCGTACATCACCATCGGGGGGCTCTCCTCGGCGATCTACAACGAGGTGCTGCAGTTCTTCGTCATCCTCGCCGCGCTGATCCCGCTGACGATCGTCGGGCTCAAGCGCGTCGGCGGCTGGGACGGGCTGACCCACTCGCTGACCTCCTCGCACGGCGACGCGTTCCTCACCGCCTGGAAGGGCACCGGCATCGGCGAGGCCAACCCGCTGGGCGCCAACTGGCTCACCCTCGTCCTGGGGCTCGGCTTCGTGATGAGCTTCGGCTACTGGACGACCAACTTCGCCGAGGTGCAGCGCGCGCTGTCCGCGAAGAACCTCTCCGCCGCCAAGCGCACCCCGCTGATCGCCGCGTTCCCCAAGATCTTCATCCCGCTGGTCGTGGTCGTCCCCGGGCTGATAGCCCTGGTCATGGAGCCGACGCTCGGCAAGACGAAGGACGGGCTCCAGTACAACGACGCCATCCCGGTGCTGATGCGCGATCTGCTGCCCAACGGTGTCCTCGGCATCGCGGTGACCGGTCTGCTCGCCGCGTTCATGGCCGGTATGGCCGCCAACGTCTCGTCGTTCAACACCGTCTTCACCAACGACATCTGGGGCGCGTACCTGAAGAAGGGCCGCGAGGACGGCTACTACCTGAAGACCGGGCGGGTGGTCACCGCCGTCGGCGTGCTGATCGGCATGGGCACCGCGTTCATCGCCTCGTCCTTCAGCAACATCATGAACTACCTCCAGACGCTGTTCTCCTTCTTCAACGTCCCGCTGTTCGTCGTGTTCATCATCGGGATGTTCTGGAAGCGCACCAGCGCCGCCGCCGGGTTCTGGGGCCTGCTGTCCGGCACCGCCGCCGCGATGATCAACTACTTCGGGCTCTACAAGCAGGGCGTCATCGCCATCCCGTCCGAGCAGGGCGCCAACTTCGTCTCGTCGATCGTCGCGTTCGTCGTCGGCGCGGTGGTGATGGTCCTGGTCACCCTCGTCACCAAGCCGAAACCGGCCGCATCGCTCGCCGGGCTCGTCTACGGCACGCGGTCGCCCGGCATGGCGGAGCTGCCCGCCGACGGCGACGACGCGTGGTACCGCAAGCCCGCCCTGCTGGGCTGGGGCGCGGTCGTCCTCGCCGCCCTCTGCTACGTCCCCTTCTCCTTCTGAGCCGGCCGGGAGCCCACCATGTCCGATTACCAGCACGACGCCGCCGCCCTCGAACGCGAATCGGCGACCGCCGCCCGGCTCTTCGACGTCCGGCGCATCATCGGCGGACTGTTCGCCGTCTACGGCGTGATCGTCACCGTCGCCGGGTTCACCGCCTCCGACGCGGATCTGAAGAAGGCCCAGGGGATCAACATCAACCTCTGGACCGGCCTGGGCATGTTCGCCCTCGGGGTGTTCTTCCTGGTCTGGCTGAAGCTGCGGCCCACCGTGCCGCCTACCGCCGAGGAGCTGGGCGCCCAGGAGCCGGAGGGCACCCCGGCACCCTGATCCGACGGGCCCGGGCCGTCGCTACGTACACGGGCCCGGGCCCTCGCTACGTACGCGCGCGGGCCCGGGCCCTCGCTACGGCCGCGGGCCCGGGCCCTCCGCCGCCTCCGCGGCCCGCTCCAGCAACCCGGTGCGGGCCGCCAGCGCCGCCGCCTCCAGCCGCGAGCCGACCTCCAGCTTCATCAGCACCCGCTGCACATGGGTGCGCGCGGTGGACGGCGCGGTGCCCATGCCCGCCGCGATCTGCCGGGTGCCCTCGCCGTCGGCGACCCGCAGCAGCACCTCGACCTCGCGCGGCGTGAGCAGCGCCAGCAGCCGCGCGCCCTCGTCGTCCGGCTCCGCCGCCGGGTGCAGCAGCTCCTCGCACGCCTGCTGGAGCAGGAGCGGCGCGACGGCCACCTCGCCCGCCCGCGCCTTGAGCATCGCCCGCTCCACGCCCTCGATGCGCTCGTCGTGCCGGACGTAGCCGGAGGCGCCCGCGGCGAACGCGGCGGCGATGCCCCGCGGCGACGGCACCGGGCCCAGCACCACCACCGCGATGCCCGGCCGCTCCCGCTTGATCCGCACCACCGGGTCGAACACCCCGGGCTCGGCGGGCACCGCCGTCCCCAGCAGGCACACCTCCGGGGCCCGGCTCACCACCAGATCCGCGGCCTTGGCGCACGGCGCGGCCGCGGCCAGCACCCGGTGCCCCCGCAGCTTCAGGGCCGAGGCCAGCGCCTCGGCCAGCAGACGGTGATCGTCGACCACCATGAGCCGTACGCCCATTGCGCGGCCCTCCTCCCGGCGCACGGGGCCCCCGCCGGGCCCGCCGTGCACGGGAAGCTACACGCTCACCGCGCCGGGCGCGCCCCGTCCGGCCGGACTCGGCCGGATTGCCGGGCCTCCGGGAGGCGCGCCGCTCGGGCGGGGTCGTCAGGCGTCCTCGGCCAGCTCCATCCAGCGCATCTCCAACTCCTCGCGGCGGCCCACCAGTTCGCGCAGTTCGGCGTCGAGGCCGGCGACCTTCTCGAAGTCGGTGGCATGCTCGGCGATCCGCTCGTGCAGCTTCGTCTCCTGGTCGCCGATCTTGTCCAACTGCCGTTCGATCCGCTGGAGTTCCTTCTGCGCCGCACGGTTGACCGCCGCCGGCTTCTTCGGCGCCTCGGCCTGCGCGGGCACCGGGGCCGCCGCCTCGGCCATCTCCTGGCGCCGCTCGATGTACTCGTCGAGACCGCGCGGCAGCATCCGCAGCCGGAAGTCGCCGAGCAGCGCGAAGACCCGGTCGGTGGTGCGCTCGACGAAGTACCGGTCGTGGCTGATGACGATCATCGAGCCGGGCCAGCCGTCGAGCACGTCCTCCAGCTGCGTCAGCGTCTCGATGTCGAGGTCGTTGGTGGGCTCGTCGAGGAAGAGGACGTTGGGCTCGTCCATCAGCAGCCGCAGGATCTGGAGGCGGCGGCGCTCACCGCCGGAGAGGTCCCCGACCGGCGTCCACTGCTTCTCCTTGGTGAAGCCGAACTTCTCGCACAGCTGCCCCGCGGTCATCTCCCGGCCCTTGCCGAGGTCGACGCGCTCACGGACCGCCTGCACCGCCTCCAGCACCCGCCACGCCGGGTTCAGCTCGGCGACCTCCTGGGAGAGGTACGCCAGCTTCACGGTCTTGCCGACGACGACCTTGCCGCCGACCGGCTGCACCTCGCCCTGCGTACGCGCCGCCTCGGCGAGCGCCCGCAGCAGCGAGGTCTTGCCCGCACCGTTGACGCCGACCAGACCGATCCGGTCGCCGGGGCCCAGCTGCCAGGTCAGGTGCTTGAGCAGCACCTTCGGCCCGGCCTGAACGGTCACGTCCTCCAGCTCGAAGACGGTCCTGCCCAGCCGGGAGCTGGCGAACTTCATCAGCTCGGCGCTGTCCCGCGGCGGCGGTACGTCCGCGATCAGCTCGTTGGCCGCCTCGATGCGGAACCGCGGCTTGCTGGTGCGCGCCGGAGCGCCGCGCCGCAGCCAGGCCAGCTCCTTGCGCATCAGGTTCTGCCGCTTGGTCTCCTCCGTCGCCGCGATGCGCTCCCGCTCGGCCCGCGCGAAGACGTAGTCGCTGTAGCCGCCCTCGTACTCGTGGACGTCGCCGCGCTGCACGTCCCACATGCGGGTGCAGACCTGGTCGAGGAACCAACGGTCGTGGGTGACGCAGACCAGCGCGGAGCGGCGGGCCTGGAGGTGGCGGGCGAGCCAGGAGATGCCCTCGACGTCGAGGTGGTTGGTGGGCTCGTCGAGGACGATGAGGTCCTGTTCGGCGATGAGCAGCTTCGCCAGCGCGATACGGCGGCGCTCACCGCCGGAGAGCGGGCCGATGACGGTGTCCAGGCCCTGCCCGAAGCCCGGCAGGTCCAGGCCGCCGAAGAGGCCGGTCAGCACGTCGCGGATCTTGGCGTTGCCCGCCCACTCGTGGTCCGCGAGATCGCCGATGACCTCGTGGCGGACGGTGGCCGCCGGGTCCAGCGAATCGTGCTGGGTGAGCACGCCCAGGCGCAGGCCACCGGCGTGGGTGACGCGGCCGTCGTCCGCGCCCTCCAGCTTGGCGAGGATCCGGATCAGGGTGGTCTTGCCGTCACCGTTACGCCCGACGACGCCGATCCGGTCCCCCTCGTTGACGCCGAGCGAGACACCGTCGAGGAGGGCACGCGTCCCGTAGACCTTGCCGACGGCTTCCAGATTGACGAGGTTGGTGGCCATTGCTCTCCCTGCTGACGGCCCGCGCGGCTCCGGTACGGCGCACGCTCCCTGGGCCCTTCCAGGATCCCATGGTGGGGGCGGGGGGCGGGGCGCTGCCCCGGGGCCTGGGGAGGGGCGTTACGCGCGCTGCCCGAGGGCCAGGTCACGGTAGGGAAGCGCAACCGTGGGATGGCCCACGATGCCGAGGCTCTTCTCGATGTCCTCGACGAGTTCGGCGGCGCCGACAGCCGTGGGCCGGTTGACCTCCGTTTCCACGAAGGTGCCGACCCCGCTGACGGTGTCGATGCTGACCGTGACGCCGACGATGTCGGGATGGCGGTAGCTGGTGCGGTTCTTCTCGACGCGGACCAGCTCACGCATCCCGATAAAGGTGAGCAGCCTCTCAGCCGTGGATGCCTGCTCGCCCTCGCTGAGGATGACGTTCGTCTCGACCTTGGACACCACGTCGTCACGATCGTGGGTCGTCGGTGTCGAGGCAGGCTTGTAGGTGATCTCTGCGAAATCGCCCCTTCGCCGGACCCGCAGGCACTCGACCGTCTTCAAGTAGTCGACGTCCGGGCGGCTGTAGTACGTGTCGGTCTCGGTCGCCGGAGCGTCCGCCACATAACCGAGCTCAGCGAGTAGTGGAGTGATACTGCTTCCGTCATCCGGAAGCTCCCGCTTCCGCTCCACCTCGATGGTGTCGGCCATGTGGTCATCCTCCTGAGTTCACCGCCGAGTACATGCGAGCAAGGTTCGCCCTGCTGCACCACTGCTGCACCGCGTGCATGGCGGACTGTAGGGCGTCGGCGTCCGCGAGGGGAATGTTCGAGAACAACACGAGTTGCTTCGCATCCCGCAAGGGATTGGGTAACGCACGGCGAAGATAGCGGTTGTAGTAGCTCCGATCGCGCTGGATCACATCTTCCACCCGGACGGGCATGAGCACGGTCCGATTGTCCCGGTGGGCTTCGGCGGAGCTGACGGCGAACGTCGCGAGCAGCGTGTCGACCGTCATGTACGCATAGGTTTCGCGCCCCTCGCGGGTTTTCCAATGCTCCCAGACTTCCTGACACTCTCCCTCGCCGGCTTCCGCTGATGCAAGGAATTGCGAGAGCGCGATGTCGGTGCACTGATCGAAAATGTCACCGTCCACGATGTGGTGGTCGGCGTATCGCTCGCTCAGTGCAAGCATCATTGCCTTCTGGGAGATCGGGAGCCGGCCCGAATCTGTCAGTCGGTAGTGCACTCGTTTGTGTCCCGTCTTGGCGTCGATCCAGTCCGAGGCCATATGCCCGTCGAGGAACGGCACGAAGCCGAGCACTCCGGAACGCCAGGCGTGATCGCGCAGCGTGATGTAGTGCCGCTGGACCTCGCGGAAGATCCCGATCGGTGCGGAAATGAACACGTGGGGGCCGTTGGCGATTTCCTCCACAGGGACGATGTGCGAATCCTGCCGAACGGTCACCTCGTCGCCCTCTCCGTGATAGGGGTGCGTCCCTTCGCGGAGGTACTGCGGCAGAAACATTCGGAGGAATTGCACCCAGGAATTCGCCCCGTAAGTCTGCACCGCACGGTCGTGCAGGGAACCACCGTCCACCGCGTATACGTCGCGGTAGGCGAACAGGCCGCCTTCCCTCAGCACGGTGGGGATCATCCGAATCATCGAGTGCAGACCGGCATATCCGCCACCGTAGCTGTACACCTCATGCATGAGGGCCGAGGCGCTGATCACGTCCACCGGCTCCGTGACCAGCGTCCCGATGTCCTGCGCAAAACCGGTCACCAGGTCGCATGTGCCGATCCTGTCGAATTCCTCCATCGCCTGATGGAGCGACGTCGAGACAATGCCAGGCGCCTCCACGAGGGTGAGGTTCACATTCCGGTGCGCGTGCCCGCCGGCGGCGAGCCGAGCGGCCAGGAAGGCGACGGCCGAGCCTCCGCCCGGCCCGATTTCCACCAGCCGAGGGGAGTCCTTCGCCACTCGCTGCAGTGCCTGGTACGCGAGGTACCCCTTCTCCTCCCCGTGCGCGTTGGCCGCCACGTCCAGATAGCCGGCGGCGGTCTTGGACTCGGTCGCGAATTTCGATGCGTTCACCTTGCGCCCCCATGGTTTTGCGTCGTATCCCGGCTCGGCACAGGCCGTTGTTGCGTACCCCCAGTGCATCGCCCGGGAAGGAGGTGCGGGTGCTGCGCGACCGGACGTTCAGGCGGACGTTTTCCACCGCTCCGTACGGCCAACTCGCTACGGTGAGGGGCCATCCGCGATGGCGAGGGGGAGCGCATGGCGGGCAAGGCCGCGGACGGACTGGCGGGCTTACGGCAGGCAGCAGGCCACACGCAGCGGTCGTTCGTGGTGGCGTTCTTGGACGAAGCCGCGCGGCTCGGTCTCGACGCCTCGCTCAGCGTGCGGCAACTGCGGCGTTGGGAGCGCGAGACACCGCCGCCGTTGCCCCACCCGAGTCAGCAGGCTGTGTTGGAAGCCATGCTCGGCGTGCCGTTGACCGAGATGGGGTTCGACGTTCCCAGGCATCGCATGACGGTTGCGGTGCCTCTCAGCGACGCTGGAGAGGTGAAGAGGAGAACGTTCGTCGCCGACACCGGCATCCTCGCCGCGGGAGCCTTCTTCCCCACCCGGTCAGGCATGCGCGTGGGAACGGCCGACCTCGGCCGACTCCGTATGCGGTTGGACGGCCTCTACCGGACGGACCACACGGAAGGCAGCGTGCCGGCGATGGCGAAGGCGCGCCGTATCGAGGACGAGATCACCGGCATCCTCGGCGCCGCCTCATACACCTCCCGCGTCGGACGCGAACTTCAGACCATGCTCGCCGAACTGCACGGGCACCGGGCCTGGTACGGCTATGACGGTGGCCTCATCGGCGAGGGCCGCGCGGCATGTATCGAGGCTCTCGCGGCTGCGCAGCTCGTTGACAATCCCCTCCTCCAGGTCTCCGTACTGGAGACTCTTGTGCTCCTCGCGATCAAGGCAGGGCGGGTGTGGGAAGCCGTCAGTGCGGTCGAGCATGCCTACCACCTCGCCGCCGGCGCAGGCGCCGGACCCACCGTGCATCTCGTGATCGCATTGCGAGACGCCAATGTGGCCATCCATGCGGGAGACCTGTCCGGTGCCCGGCGTGCCCTGAGCCGTGCCGTGGCCCACCAGGGGCGCACCGATACCGATGTGGAGGTACCCAACTGGGCGCAGTTCGCCGGACCGTTCGAGGTGGACTACGCCACGGCCGACATGTACGTGCGTGCGGCGCAACCCCAACGTGCCGTGCCATTCCTCCGTGCCGCCGTGCGAGGCATCGGCGGCGATCTCGCCCGCAACAGCGCTTCTTACCGCGTGAAACTGGCAGGCGTACTCCTCGATGCCGGGGAAGTCGAGGAAGCGTGTGAGGAGATGCGCGCGGTTCTCGACGTGTACGGAGGCATCGGCTCTCCGCGACTGCTGGGCAAGATCCAAGAGTTTCGGCGAGCCGCTCGCCGAGTCGACAGCCCGGCGGCTCGCGAATGCGGCGAGCGCATCCGGGAGACCGTCCGAGGAGATACCGCATGACGCAGAAGGAGAACACCCTCGTCGAGTGCCTGGACGGGTCGGCCTCCGCGGGCGCCGAGGACGCGTTCCGGCTGGTGTACGCCGAAGTGTTCGCAGAGCCGCCCTACAACGAGACCGAGGACGACGTCGCGGCGACCTTCCGGCGCTTCCGCTCGCAGACCCGTAAGCGCACATTCCGCGGAGTTCTGGCCCGCACAGGGGACGGTGAACCGGTCGGTATGGCGTACGGCTACCCGCTCGGGCCCCGCACCCGGTGGTGGGATCAGCTCACCCGGCCGGTACCGGACGACATGCGCCGCGAGGACGGGCACCGGACCTTCGGCCTCATGGAGATCGCGGTACGTGGGCCGTGGCGCGGGCACGGCACCGCCGGCCGGCTCCATGCGGCCTTGCTCGCCGGCACCGAGGCCGAGCGCGTGCTGCTCAATGTCCACCCGGGCAGCAAGGCAGCGCAGGCGGCATACCGCGCGTGGGGCTATCGAAAGATCGGCGAGGCACGTCCGTGGGAAGGCGCGGACCTGCATGACGTGATGCTGCTCGACCGGACCACTGAGGCCACCGCCCGCCCCGCCGATGACAGTGAGGCAGGCGGCCGGGGCGAGGCCGGGCCGGAGCGACCCCGCCGACGGCAGAGCTGAGGGGCACAGGCGCCCCTCAGCCGCGCCCGCCGCCACCCGACGACCACGCGTTGAGCGCCCGTACGGCTTCTTCCAGCTCCCGGCGCCTGGCGCGCTGCTTCGCCCGAGGTCAGGAGGTAACGCGGAGCGTCAGTTCGCGAAGCTGGCGGCCGGTGGTAGCGATGTCGTATCGGCGCGCGTTATGGAGAGCAGCCTTGGTCAGGGCCTTGCGCCGGTGGGAGTCTCGGCCCATCTCGTCCAGGGCCGCAGCCAGCGAGCGAGGGTCGCCAGGGGTGTAGGCAACGCCGGCACTTCCGAGGATTTCCCTCACACCGGGAAGATCGGAGTAGGTAACCGGGAGTCCGTGGGCTTGGGCCTCAATGAGGACAAGTCCGAATGCCTCCAGACCTCTGGTCGTGAAGACGAAGGCGTCGAAGTTCGGCAGGCGGCGCCACAGTTCGGCGCGGGGCAGGAACGGATCAAAATGGACCCGGTCCCGCAACCCGAGTTCGATGGCCCGCTGCTCCAGATGCTCCCGTAGGGGTCCTTTACCGATCACGGCCAAGTGGTGCGGCTGATCGGCCCATGCGAGGGCTTCGATGGCGGTGATCGTGGATTTGTTGTCGTCCAGACGCCCGGCGTGCACCAAGGACAGGGGCTCCTACTCGCTTGCGGTGTTTGAATGGGGTGTCGGTCCTGATCTGGCGAGGAGATGTGCTGTGCCCCTGGTGTCTGTCGTGATGCCCGTCTACAACTCGGCGGCCACCCTCGGCGCAGCCGTCCGATCGGTACTCACGCAGACCCACAGCGACCTGGAGCTGCTGGTCACCGACGACCAGTCCTCCGACGGCTCCATGGAGCTGCTCCGCGAGTTCGCCGCCCAGGACGAGCGCGTCCTGCCGGAGGCGGCGCCCGAACGGGGTGGCGCGGGGCGGGCCCGCAATCTCGCGATCGAGCGGGCCCGCGGGGACTACGTCGCCTTTCTCGACAGCGACGACATGTGGCTTCCGGAGAAGACCGAGAAACAGCTCGCCTTCGCCGCGGCAGGCGACGCGCCCCTGACGTTCACCTCGTACTTCAAGATGGACGCCGACTACACCGGCGAGAGCACCGACTGGGTCCCGAACGGCCGGGTGATCCGCGCACGAGAACATGTGGACTACCGCGCCATGCTGGTCCAGGACCACATCGGTGCCCTCACCGCCATGTACGACCGCAGGGTCCTGGGCACGAGGCTGATGCCGGAGATGCGCAAGCGCCAGGACTACGCGCTGTGGCTGTCGATCATGCGGGACGGCGCTGACGCCCGGGGCCTGGCTGAGCCGCTTGCCGTGTACAGGGCCCACCAGGCGGGATCGCTGTCCTCCAACAAGCTGTCCTTGGTCAAGTACAACTGGGCCCTGTACCGCGAGCACGAGCATCTGCCGGTCCCGCGAGCGACGCGGGCGCTGGCCGGCGCTGTGTGGCAGTCGCTGCGCAACTCGCGCATCTGACTCCGTGCACGGGCCCGGGGAGCCCAGTGCGCGACCGTGGTGCATCGCAGTGCTGGACATCGCGCAGCTCGCCCTCTCTCCGGGCGGCCTCACCCCCGCCCGCCGCCACCCGACGACCACGCGTTGAGCGCCCGTACGGCTTCTTCCAGCTCCCGGCGCCTGGCGCGCTGCTTCGCCAGGCTCTGCCGCTCCTGCGCGGCGAGTACGTACGGCCGGACGAGGCGGTTGCCCTCGTCCCCCGGGGGGAGCAGGTCGGGCGGTACCCGGAGGGCGTATACGAGGCGTCGCCTCCGCGGAACCGTCGGCGGCCGGGCCGTCGCGGCGAGGGCGCCGATACTACAGGTCGCGCGATGACCGCCCCGCCCCGGAAGTAACCGCCCCAGCAGTGCTCCGAAGATCGTGCGGACAAGGCCGATCGCGCCGCTCACCGGGTGGCCGCTTTACGCAGAACCTCGGTGAGCTTGTGGGCGGTGGCCGCGTTGCAGTTGCCGAGAGCGACGAGCGGGACACCGTAGCTGCCCGCGAAGCTGGGCAGGTCGATGCCGAGCGATGGCAGCGTGATGCCGTTGTCCTTGAGCGCGGTACGCAGCTGCTCGGCGAGGTCGTGTACGTCGTCGGGGGCGGGGTGGTGGGTGGGCATGCGGCTACACCTTTCTGTGCGCGGCGTTGGGCGCGCTGAAGTGAGCCCTTGGGGGGGGCCAACGGGCATGCGGAGGGCGGCACTTGGGAGGTCCCGCGTGCTGCACTGCACTACTCGGAAGGTAGGCGCATATATGCGCCGTAGCAAGCTTGTCGCAGAGCATTAACCAGGTTGAGTGGACCGTCCTCACCGGCACGCGCAAGACTGTGCGCAAAAGGGGAAGGTGACATGCCACCGAGGGACAACCCAACGGCCCGCCAGGTTCGACTCGGCGGCGAGCTACGGAAGTTGCGCGAGCGCGCAGGCAAGACCGCCCGAGAGGCGGCGGGGATGGTTTCGACCGACCAGGCCAAGATCAGCCACATAGAGGCAGGACGCATCGGAGTCAGCGAGGACCGCATCCGCCGACTCGCCGCCTTCTACGCCTGCGATGACGAGGCCCTCGTCGAGGCGCTGTGCACCATCGCGCGCGAGCACCGTGGACAGCACTGGTGGGACGACTATCGCGGCGTGCTCGCTCCGGGGTTCCTCGATATCGCCGAGCTTGAACACCACTGCACGGCCTTGCGGTGCATGCAACCCGTCACTTTTCCCGGCATTCTCCAGACCGAAAGCTACGCACACGCCCTCTTCGCCAGCGTCATTCCGCAGCTTCCCGAGGACGAACTGAAGGCTCGGGTCGAGCATCGCATGAAGCGGCAGGACATCTTGGAACGCGATGCACCGCCGAAATTCAAGGCCCTCGTGCATGAGGCAGCGCTACGTATGCGAGTAGGCGGACGAAAGGTTCTGCGCGGGCAGCTCGAACACCTCCTGTCCGTGTCCGAACGCCCCGGCCTGAGCCTGCGGGTCATCCCGTTCACGAGCGAGGACTTCATCGACGTGACACAGACAGCGATGTACGCGAGCGGCGTCGTCCCGCAGCTCGATACCGTTCACATCGATACCCCGTTGGGCGTCCTCTACTTGGGTGCAGCCGCCGACCTTGACCGTTATCGCGTGCTACTCGACCGCGCCGAGCAAGCTGCACTCACGCCTGGGGAGTCGCAAAACTTTATCCACCACGTCACAAAAGAACTGTGAGATCCAGGGCATGAACAGCGAAATCGAGTGGCAGAAGTCGAGCTTCTCCAGCGGCGCCAGCGAGCAGTGCCTCGAAACCGCCATAGCCGACGGTGAAATCCTCCTGCGCGAAAGCGACGACCCCACCGTCATCGTCAAAACCACCCCGGAAAAACTCGCCGCCTTCATCCTCGGCGTGAAGAACGGCGAGTTCGACCACTTCGTCAGCTAATACTCCGGTCGCAGATCTCTGGCGAGCCTCGAAGCTCCAGAGTCATGGTTCCGGAGTGGTCGCCCCATGAAGCAGCACGAGGTGTGCGCTCTGCCTACCCGGTAGCGCAGACAACGAAAGCATGCAGATTGACGGTGACGGACCCCAGGTTGGCCCCCGTAACTGTCCAAGAATTGACGTCGGCTTCGGAAGAGGACAGATGAGTCTGTACGGGGTTGCTTTCGAACTCTCCTCCTCCGCCGGTAGGAGTTGTACCGGCTGGGCAAAATGCTGCGGTGGAGCGGTCCTGCCCGGGGGGAACCGGTTCCGACCGACCGACAACCTGGGTGTAGGTCACCTGGGAGACGCGCTTGGTGCCTGATTTGCCGTTGCCACCTCCTTGCGCGGCAGCAACTCCTGCACCGACAGCGACGGTTACGAATACTGCGATCGTGGAAATTCCGATGTGCTTCATCCAGACCTGCCTTGTGTCGTGGT
This sequence comes from Streptomyces sp. NPDC059080, assembly GCF_042739975.1. Classification (NCBI taxonomy): domain Bacteria; kingdom Bacillati; phylum Actinomycetota; class Actinomycetes; order Kitasatosporales; family Streptomycetaceae; genus Streptomyces; species Streptomyces sp. NPDC059080. The sequence goes on along the minus strand of NZ_JBHYGX010000015.1, from coordinate 115,428 downwards.
GGCCTTGGACTTTTCTCTTCCCACGATGCCCACATACACCCGGCTAATCGCTCACCCGGCCTAAGAAAAAACGATTCCCCGTGCTCGAAAAGACTCATGCGTGATGCTATCGCCCGCGTCCTTTACCGGGTGCTCGCTTTTACTGCCTTGGGCCCGCCGACCCGAGCCCGCACGCCACAGCCCGGAATACCTCGCGGCGCAGCCCGCAACCATCGACGAGCCCGCCACCGTAACCCCCTGGTCCCGCCCCGGTAAAGGAGAAGTTCAGGCACTTTCCGGCAGCAGACCGAGAGCACGCCAGAGCCGCACGCGATCCGCGAACGGCGACGTGCGACAGCGCTCGCAACCATGGGCGTGAACTACCCGTACACGTACGAGGGCGCCCCGTTCCCCACAGTCCTCGTTCTCCATGGTGAAGTACCCGTTATGAGCTTCGGGAAGGCACGTCCGTGGGAGGGTGCGGACGTTCATGACGTCATGATGCTCGGCCTGCGTCGGACGGCCTCATAAGCGACGGCTGAGCGGAGCCCAGGGCGCTGCCCCGGCCCCGCATCACGCCGTCGTCACACCACCGTCGCGCCGGGTGCCGGGGAGGCGGCGATCCGCGCCGAGCGGCAGGTGCCGGATGCCGTCAGTGCCGCAGCGACCTTCTCCGCCGCCTCGGCATCCGCGGCGAGGAACGCGGTCGTCGGGCCGGAGCCGGAGACCAGCGTGGCGAGCGCCCCCGCAGCGGCCCCCGCGTCGAGGGTGGCCGCCAGCGACGGCCGCAGGGAGAGCGCGGCGGGCTGGAGATCGTTGACGAGTTCCCCGGCCAGCGCCGTCGCATCGCCCGCCGCGAGCGCGGCGAGGAGGGCGGGCGACGCGGCCGGTTCCGGTACGTCCACCCCGGCCGTCAGGCGGTCGAACTCGCCGTAGACCGCCGGGGTGGACAGGCCACCATCCGCGACCGCGAAGACCCAGTGGAAGGTGCCGCCGACCGGCAGCGGGGTCAGGACCTCTCCGCGGCCGGTGCCCAGCGCCGCCCCGCCGACCAGGCTGAACGGCACATCGCTGCCCAACTCGGCGCAGATGTCGAGGAGTTCGGCGCGGGAGGCGCCCGTCCGCCACAGGGTGTCGCAGGCCAGCAGGGCGCCGGCGGCGTCGGCGCTGCCGCCCGCCATGCCGCCCGCTACGGGGATGTCCTTCTTCAGGTGCAGATGGACGTCGGGGGTGCGGCCGTGGCGGGCCGCGAGGAGGGTGGCGGCGCGGGCGGCGAGGTTGGTGGCGTCGAGCGGGATGCTGTCTGCGCCCTCGCCCTCGGCGGTGATCCGCAGCCCGTCGGCCGGGGCGGCGGTGACCTCGTCGTACAGGCCGACGGCGAGGAAGACGTTGGCCAGGTCGTGGAAGCCGTCCGGGCGGGCGGCGCCTACCGCCAGCTGGACGTTGACCTTCGCCGGGACCCGTACCGTCACCGCCGCGCTCACCGCGTACCTCCCTGCTCCCGCTGCTCCTGCTGTTCCCGTTGCTCCCGCTGCTCCTGCTGTTCCTGCCGGCTCGTCGCGCTCCCCGGCCCGCGGCGCGGCCCGTGTTCCGCGATGCGGGCGAACTCCTCGACGGTCAGTGCCTCGCCGCGCGCCTTCGGGGAGATCCCGGCGGCGGTCAGCGCCTCCTCGGCGGCGGCGGCCGAACCGGCCCAGCCCGCCAGCGCCGCCCGCAGCGTCTTACGGCGCTGGGCGAACGCGGCGTCGACCACCGCGAAGACCTCGGCGCGGCTCGCGGTGGTCTCCGGCGGCTGCCGCCGCACCAGCGACACCAGGCCGGAGTCGACGTTCGGCGCGGGCCAGAAGACGTTCCGGCCGATCGACCCGGCGCGCTTGACCTCGGCGTACCAGTTGGCCTTGACGGACGGCACGCCGTAGACCTTGTTGCCGGGGCGGGCCGCAAGCCGGTCGGCGACCTCGGCCTGCACCATCACCAGGGTGCGCTCCAGGGTCGGGAACGTCGCGAGCATGTGCAGCAGCACCGGCACCGCGACGTTGTACGGCAGATTGGCGACGAGCGCGGTGGGCGCGGTCCCCGGCAGTTCGGTGACCTGCATCGCGTCGCTGTGGACCAGCGCGAACCGGTCGGCGCGCTCCGGCAGCCGCGCCGCGACGGTCGCCGGGAGCGCCGCGGCCAGCACGTCGTCGATCTCCACGGCGGTGACCGCGTCGGCCGTCTCCAACAGCCCCAGGGTCAGCGAGCCGAGGCCCGGGCCGACCTCGACGACGGTGTCGTCGGGCCGCACGTCCGCGGTCCGGACGATCCGCCGGACGGTGTTGGCGTCGATGACGAAGTTCTGGCCGCGCTGCTTGGTGGGGCGTACGCCCAGCGCGGCGGCCAGCTCGCGGATGTCGGCGGGGCCCAGCAGGGGGCCGGACTCGCCGCCGGTGGTGCTCTCACTCATGCCGAAGCCTCGCCGCGCGCCGCCGTGACCGTCCACGGGGCGCGCCTTTCCGTTGTTCGCTCGCTGCGCTGGTTCACCGGTGCAGCTTACGGGCCGGGCGGGGGCCGGACCGCCCGCGCGGTCAGTACCCGAAGGCCCGTGCCGTGTTCGCCGCGACGGCGGTGGCAAGCGCGTCCTCGGTGGCGCCCTTGACCTCGGCCATCGCCCGCAGCGTGACGGGGATGAGGTACGGCGCGTTGGGGCGGCCGCGGAACGGCGCGGGGGTGAGGAACGGCGCGTCGGTCTCGACGAGCAGCAGCTCGGCGGGGGCCACCGCGAGCGCGTCGCGCAGCGGCTTGGCGTTCTTGAAGGTGACGTTCCCGGCGAAGGAGAGGAAGTACCCGGCCGCCGCGCACTCCTCGGCCATCGCGGCGTCGCCGGAGAAGCAGTGGAAGACGGTGCGGTCCGGGGCGCCCTCCTCGCGCAGGATCCGCAGCACGTCGGCGTGGGCCTCCCGGTCGTGGATGACCAGCGCCTTGCCGTGCCGCTTGGCGATCTCGATGTGCGCGCGGAACGAGCGCTCCTGGGCGGCCATGCCCTCGGCGCCGGTACGGAAGTAGTCAAGACCGGTCTCGCCGACGCCCCTGACGTGCGGGAGGGCGGCCAGCGCGTCGATGGCGGCGAGCGCCTCGTCCAGCGCAGCGTCACCGCCGGGCTCGCGGGCGCCTTGCCGGGACCATCCGTCGGGGTCACCGAGGACGATGCGCGGCGCCTCGTTGGGGTGCAGCGCGACGGCCGCGTGCACCGCCTCGTACGCGGCGGCGGTCTCCGCGGCCCACCGCGATCCGGCGACGTCGCAGCCCACCTGGACGACGGTGGTGACGCCGACGGACGCCGCCTTGGCGAGGGCGTCCTCGACGGTGCCCTGCTGCATGTCGAGGTGGGTGTGGGAGTCGGCGACCGGCACCCGTAGCGGCTCGGGCAGCGGCGGCGGGGCGTCCTTCGCGTCCTTCCCCGCCTTCACCGCCTTGGACGAGTCGCCGCTCGCGGCGGCGGTGGGCTGGGCGGTCTCGGAGCCGGTGTCGTGCGGGGCCATGGCCGCGATCCTACGAGGACGGCGGCCATGGCCTCACCTCGCGGTCACCGGGCGCCGGGCCCGGGCGCCCGCGTCAGCGGCGGTGGTGCTGGAAGGGGTGGAGCAGGTCGGAGAGGTGCCAGTGGTGGCCGTGCGGCGTCTCGGCGGCGGAGCTGCCCGGATTCTCCGGCCGGCCGGCGGGCTTCTTCGTCGCGGGCTTCTTCGCCGCGGGCCGCTTCGTCGTACCGCCGGTGCGCTGGTGCAGGCTCTCGATCGCGTGGGACACCTTCGAAACCTCGCCCGCGCGCATGATCCGCACCACGGTGGAGCCGCAGCTGAGGCAGCCCGGACTGGTCAGCGGGGACGGCACCCGCTCGCCGTCCGCGAAGTAGACGACGTGCGTGACGCCCTTGACGTCCACGTGGTGCCGTATCTCGTACGCCTGCTCCCAGCCGTGGCCGCACCTCATGCAGGCGAACGCGTACGCCTCGTGAACGGGGGCCTCGGTGGTGGGGTGGGCGTCGGGGTAGGTGGTGCGGATGTCCGCGATCTCACTCATGTGCCGCTCCTCTTGTCCGTAGGACAAGGTCTCCGGGGAACCGTGCGTCCCGGTCACCAGTGGACTCCTGTCCCGGGCGAGGTGCGGCGGATGTTCTCACCTGTTGGCCCAGATTTGGCCGGCTCCAGGCCAAAGACCCGGCCGTCCGGATGCTCCCTTTACCCTTCGAGGTGGGCCGTTTACCTTCCGGCAGCGGCTTTCGGACACCGGACGGGCCGGGCCAGGCGTCAGGCACCTGCGGTCAGGCAGCGGCGGTCAGGCGCCGGAGCCCTTTCCGTCGGCTTTCCTCTCGGCCTTCTCGGCGTTCTTCGCCGCCACCACCGCGTCGAACACCTCCCGCTTCGGCAGCCCCGCGTCGGCGGCGACCGCGGCGATGGCCTCCTTGCGGCGCTCCCCGGCCTCCTCCCGGACCTGCACCCGGCGCACCAGCTCCTCGGGCCCCAGCTCCTGCGGGCCGGCCTCGGGAGCACCCTCGACCACGACGGTGATCTCCCCGCGCACGCCCTCGGCCGCCCACGCCGCCAGCTCGCCGAGCCCGCCGCGCTTGACCTCCTCGTACGTCTTGGTCAGCTCCCGGCAGACGGCGGCGCGGCGGTCGGCGCCGAACACCTCGGCCATCGCGGCGAGGGTGTCGTCGAGGCGGTGCGGTGCCTCGAAGTAGACGAGGGTGCGGCGCTCGTCCGCGACCTCCCGCAGCTTGGTGAGGCGTTCGCCCTGCTTACGGGGGAGGAAGCCCTCGAAGCAGAAACGGTCGACGGGCAGCCCGGACACCGCGAGCGCGGTCAGCACGGCGCTCGGCCCGGGGACCGCGGTGACCTTCACGCCCCGCTCGACGGCGGCGGCGACGAGGCGGTAGCCGGGGTCGGAGACCGACGGCATCCCGGCGTCGGTGACCAGCAGCACCCGGGCGCCCCCGGCCAGCGCGTCGGCCAGCTCCGGCGTCCGGGCCGCTTCGTTGCCCTCGAAGTACGACACGATCCGGCCACCGGGCGTCACGTCGAGCCCCTGGGTGAGGCGGCGCAGCCGCCGGGTGTCCTCGGCGGCGATCACGTCGGCGGCGGCCAGCTCGGTGGCGAGGCGCGGCGGGGCGTCCGCGATGTCGCCGATGGGCGTCCCTGCAAGTACCAGTGTCCCTGTGTTGCCCATTGCGCCCTTCTCACCTGCACTTTTATCGTGTTGCGCCGCGGTCTGAGGCGCCTGGGGAGTCGCTGGGGAGCGTTGACCGCCGAGGACTCCCCCCGCAGTCTGCCAACCGTCGCCCGGTCCTCCGCTCCCGCCTGCGGCAGGAAGTACGCAGAGTGATCGAACGTGATGTCCAGCGACTCGCGGCCGGCCACCCCGCCGGAGTGACCACCGACTCCTCGGGCTCCCACTGTACGGAGGCGTAAGCCGGCCGGTCCCGCACCCGATTGCCGGAGGGCAGTGGCCGCAAGAAAATGAAAGGGACACATCACGAACGAACCCAGGGAAGGATCATGGCCAACATCAGTCTCATGAGTACCGGCCGGCTCTTCCTGGCCAAAGGCCAACAGGCTTGGTTCGGCTACTACTACCAAGGGCCGTCGACCACCCACGCCTTCATCCGGCCGTCGCTGACCCACACCCCTTTCACCGGCTCACACCCCTACTTGAAGTACACCGCCGAGTACGCGGGATACGACCACAGCACCGCGCCCTACACCGGCTGGGGAGTCATCGCGACCTCGGAGCAGGACGACTCCGAATTCGTCTTCAACATCGTGGCCATCAGCTGACCCGGGGAGCACCTCATGCGCCTCAAAGCACTCTACGAACCGGACGGGACGATCATCGCCATGGCGGAGATCCGGGACCATGAGGAGGGACACCTCGAACTCCGTCCACCCTCGTCGGCGGAGCATCCGACCGAGCAACAGGTGGCGGATCTGGACGTTCCCGACGAATTCCGGGAGCGCCCCCTGGCGGAGGTGGCGGCCGGCTTCCGTGTGGAGTCGACTGCGGAGGGCGTCCGCCTGTCCCGGAAGTAACGACGCCCTCGTCACCCACCCTGCGGCGTACCCCGCCGTCCACAGGCCGCTTCCCTACGATGGGCCAGGTGACCAGTGACACCGCGACCGACGCCGTAGCCCGCAGCGCCGACCAGCCCGACCGGCGGCCGCCCGCGTGGCAGCGCAGGCTGCGCCGCTTCGGCTACGCGGGCGGCCCCCGGCCCGACGTCCGCACGCGGCTGGTGCCCCCCTTCCCGCAGCCCGGCACCCGGCTGTGGGAGCTGTGCGGCGTCCGCCCGGCGCTGGCGGCGCGGCTGGCCCGCGCCTCGGGGTGGGCCGGTCCGCTGCTGGTGACGCTGCTCGCCGGGGTGCTGCGGTTCTGGCACCTCGGCAGCCCGGACAAGGTGATATTCGACGAGACGTACTACCCGAAGGACGCCTGGTCGCTGCTCCAGTTCGGCTACGAGGGCACCTGGGACAAGCACGCCAACGACGCACTCGTCGGCCATCCGGCGAGGATCCTCCTCCATTCCGACCCGTCGTACGTGGTCCATCCCCCGATGGGGAAGTGGCTGATCGCCGTCGGTGAGTGGGCGTTCGGGATGAATCCGTTCGGCTGGCGGTTCATGGTGGCGCTGCTCGGCACGCTGTCGGTGCTGCTGGTCTGCCGGATCGGGCGGCGGCTGCTGCGGTCGACGGCGCTGGGCTGCCTGGCGGGCGCGCTGCTCGCCGTGGACGGGCTGCACTTCGTGATGAGCCGGACCGCGCTGTTGGACCTCATCGTGATGTTCTGGGTGCTCGCCGCGTTCGGCGCGCTGCTGCTGGACCGGGACCGCACGCGGGCCCGGCTGGCGGCGGCGCTGCCCGTCGACGCGGAGGGGCAGGCACATCCGGACGGCACGGTCGGCGACCGGCTGCGGCTGGGCTGGCGGCCCTGGCGGATCACGGCCGGGGTCTGTCTGGGCCTGGCGTCGGCGACGAAGTGGAACGGCCTGTACTTCCTGGCCGCGTTCGCGCTGATGTCGGTGGTGTGGGACGTCGGCGCGCGGCGCACGGCCGGGGCGCGGTGCCCGGTGTGGTCGGTGCTGCGGCGCGATGTGGTGCCCGCGTTCGGCGCGACGGTCGTGGTGGCGGTGGCGACGTATCTGGCGTCGTGGTCGGGGTGGTTCGCCACCAAGGGCGGCTACTACCGCGAGTGGGCGACGACCCCCGAGGGCCGCACCGGCGCCTGGACCTGGCTACCGGACTGGCTGCGCAGCCTCTGGCACTACCAGACCGAGGTCTACGCCTTCCACACCGGCCTGACCACCCCGCACACCTACCAGTCGAACCCGTGGAGCTGGCTGGTCCTGGGCCGCCCGGTCTCGTACTTCTACGAGGGCCCGAAGGCCGGACACGACGGCTGCACCGCGGCGGAGGGCTGCGCCCGCGAGGTGCTGGCGATCGGCACCCCGCTGCTGTGGTGGGCGGCGTGCTGCGCGCTCGCCTACGTCCTCTACCGCTGGGCGTTCGCATGCGACTGGCGCGCGGGCGCCATCGCCTGCGGCGTGGCCGCCGGGTATCTGCCGTGGTTCTTCTACCAGGAACGGACGATCTTCCTCTTCTACGCCGTGGTGTTCGTGCCGTTCCTCTGCCTGGCCCTGGCGATGATGATCGGCGCGATCATCGGCCCACCGGGCTCGTCGGAACGCCGCCGCACCCTCGGCGCGGTCGGCGCGGGCGTCCTCGTCCTGCTCATCGTGTGGAACTTCATCTACTTCTATCCGATCTACACCGGCCTGCCGATCCCGAAGTCGGACTGGCATCGGCGGATGTGGTTCGACACGTGGGTGTGAGGCGGGACGGGCCGCGCTTCCGAGGGCGACGCCCGGGGGCCGGGTCAGGTGTCCCCACCCGCGCGGGCCAGCAGCGTCGTCAGCACCTCCGCGGCATGCGTCCACAGCAGCGCCCCGCCCGCGTCCGGGACGAGGTGGCGGCGGGCGCCGGGGATGCGGGTGGTGAGGCGGGTGCCGTGGTCCGGGGAGTGGGTGGTGTCCTCGGTGCCGTACCAGATGTCGGTGGGGACGGTGATGGCGCCGAGGTCCAGGGGCCAGCGGGACATGGCGAGGACGGTGTCACGGGCGTAGCCGGACGCCGCGCCCTGGGCGAAGCCCTCGTCGAGGGCGCGGCGGTAGGCGGCGGCGAACGCCGGGGCCTCGTAGACGGCGCGGTCGCACGCGGGGCTCGCGGCGAGGACCATCTCCCGCATCGCCCCGGCGGTGAAGGAGGCGAAGAACTCCTCCGCGGCGGCCGGGTCGCGGGCGGTCAGCGCGACCAGTTCGCGTGGCCCGGGGTCGAGAGAGCCCGCGGTGGCGATCTCGTCCGCGGCAGAGACCAGGGCCAGGGCCCTGGCGACGCCCGCGACGGCGCAGGCGAGGGCGAACGGCGCGCCCTGGGAGTTGCCGACGACGGCCGGGCGGCCCAGGCCCCGCGCCGCGCACAGCGCCCGTAGGTCGGCGGCGAAGCCGGCGAGGGTGCGGCCGGGCGCCGGGGTGGACGCGCCGAGGCCAGGGCGGTCGACGGAGACGAGACGGACGCCGAGCCCGTCGACGACGTCCGCGCCGCACCCCAGCCACCGGCTGGTGGCCGCCCCCGGACACAGCACCACGGGCCGCCCGTCCCCCGGCCCCCACTCCGCCCAGCCGAGCAACCGCCCGTCGGGGAGCCGGGCCGTACCGGTACGGGCGGGGTTTCCGACGGGTGCGGGGTGTGCCGGTTGTGCGGTCATGGCGTCCATCCTCGGCGGGGGCGGGGCGGGGCGCATCGGGTTTTCCGGCGGGCGGGCGGCCCGGCCGGTTCCCCGCAGCTGGGAACGTGCCCCGCACCGGACCGTTCATCCGACCGTGCCCCGATCGAGACGGACCGGCACTCTCCGGGTTTCCGCCGTCCCATAGAGTGCGCATCAGGCCCCGGCCACGCGGGGTGAGGCACTGGGAGGGGAACGGTCGCATGCGCCGTGAGGTGAAGTACGGACTGATCGGCGGATCCGCGGTGCTGGTCGCCGGGGTGGTCGGCGGGTTCGCGCTGTTCGGCGGCGGTTCGGACGGCTCGTCCGCGCAGGGGGTGGCGGCCGCCGACGCCAAGAACGGCGGCGCCGGGGTGAAGGCCGGACCGGCGTCCGCGCAGGAGATCGCCACCACGTCCCGGGACTTCCTGGCCGCCTGGCAGTCCGCCGACGCCGCGAAGGCGGCGGGCCTGACCGACGACCCGGCCGCCGCGAAGACCGCGCTCGGCTCGTTCGCCAAGCAGGCGCACCTCAGCCACGTCACCGTCAAACCCGACGCCCCCAACGGCGACAAGGTGCCCTACACCGTCACCGCGCAGCTCTCCTACCAGGGCCATCAGGCGCCGTACTCCTACACCTCCGCGCTCCACGTCCGGCGCGACGCCGCCACCGGCGAGCCCCGGGTCAACTGGAATCTCGCTGTGCTCCACCCCGCCCTCACCAAGGGCGACACCCTGCGCACCGGGCCCTCCGGAACGGCCCCGATCAACGCCGTGGACCGCAACGGCAAGCCGCTGACCGCCAAGGACCACCCGGAGCTGGCGGGGGTGCTGGAGGGCCTGCGCGACAAGTTCGGCGGCAAAGCGGGCGGTGCGCCCGGCATAGAGCTGGCCGTCCATCACGCCGCGGACGGCAAGAACACCAAGCCCGACACCTCGCTGAAGGTCCTCACCAAGGGCACCCCGGGCACCCTGAAGACGACCCTGGACTCCACGCTCCAGGCCATCGCCCAGAAGCAGGTCGACGCCCGGAAGAACGCTTCCGCCGTCGCCCTCAAGCCCAGCACCGGCGAGATCCTCGCGCTCGCGCACTCCCCCGCGAAGGGCTTCAACGTCGCCACCGGCGGCTCCCTCGCCCCCGGCTCCACGATGAAGATCGTCACCGCCGCGTTGCTGATGGACAAGGGCCTGACCTCGCCGGGCAAGCAGCACCCGTGCCCGAAGTACACGACGGTCGACGGCTGGAAGTTCCACAACGACCAGATGAGCGAGATCCCGCACGGTACCTTCGCGCAGAGCTTCGCCGCGTCCTGCAACAACGCCTTCATCGGCGAGGCGAAGAACCTCAACAACGACGACCTGACGGTGGAGGCTCGGGACGTCTTCGGTATCGGTCTCAACTGGCAGACCGGCATCCCGACCTTCGACGGCATCGTGCCGGTGCAGGACGGCGCACAGATGGGCGCGTCCCTGATCGGCCAGGGCGGGGTGCGGATGAACCCGCTGAACGTCGCCTCGCTCGCCGCGACCGCGCAGTCCGGCGTCTTCCGCCAGCCCTACCTCGTCTCCCCCGACGTCGACCACCGGAAGCTGGCCACCGCGGCGCGCCGGATGAAGCCGGACACCGCCGCCGGGCTGAAGTCGCTGATGCACACCACCGCGGTGGCCGGTACGGCGGTCAAGCCGATGGCCGGGCTCAGCGGCGACATCGGCGCGAAGACCGGCTCCGCCGAGGTCGACAACCAGAAGAAGCCGAACGCCTGGTTCACCGCGTACCGCAACGACATGGCCGCCGCGGCGCTCGTCCCGGCCAGCGGCCACGGCGGCGACAACGCGGGCCCGGTGGTCCGCGCCCTGCTCTCCGAGGGCTGACCGCCCCGCGTACCGGTACACCGCCCCGTCCCGCCCTCCGGCGGTGCGGGGCGGTTCCGCGAGATCCGGAAGACGACCAAGCGATCACCGGGAGGAGACCGTCCGGCATCCACCATGTGACCTGTCGGTGAGAGCCTGCTCACCTTTTCGTCGCGTGGCCCGTACAGCCTTCGCTAGCGTGCGGGGCATGAGCGTCTTCCCGCCCAACCGCCCCGCCCCGGCGGCCGATCGGGCGCGCGCCCGTCGGGCCGCCCTCATCCGCCGGCGCCGTGCCACCGCCCCCGCGGCGAGCCCCGCCGAGCCCACCGCATGACGCCCCTCGTCGTCGTGGCCGTGCTCATCGCCGCGGTCACCCACGCCAGTTGGAACGCCATCGCCCACGGCATCCGCGACCAGCTTCTCGCCTTCACCCTGGTCGGCGGCGGCGGTGCCGTCTGCGGACTGGCCCTCGCCCCGTTCACGCCGCTCCCCGCGGCCGCCGCCTGGCCGTATCTCCTCGGCTCCGCCGTCCTGCACATCGTCTACCAGGTGCTGCTGATGCAGTCGTTCCGGCTGGGCGAGTTCGGGCAGATGTATCCGATCGCCCGCGGCACCGCGCCGCTGGTCGTCACCGTCCTCGCGGCGGTCTTCGTCGGTGAGGTGCCCGGCCCCTGGGCGCTCGCCGGGGTCGCGCTGGCCTCGGCCGGACTGCTCGGTGTCGCCCTGTGGGGGCTGCGCGGCTCCGGGGCGCGCCCGCAGTGGCCGGCGCTCCTCGCGGCCCTCGCCACCGGCCTGTCCATCGCCTCGTACACCACCGTCGACGGGCTCGGCGTCCGGGCGTCGGGCACGTCGCTCGGCTACATCGCCTGGCTGATGCTGCTGGAGGGCATCGCCATCCCCGTCTACGCGCTGGCGGTCCGCCGCCGTCAACTCCTCGTCCAGCTGAAGCCGTTCGCGCTGCGCGGGGCGCTCGGCGGGGTGCTGTCGGTGTTCGCGTACGGGCTGGTGCTGTGGGCGCAGACGCAGGCGGCGCTGGCGCCGATCGCGGCGCTGCGCGAATCGTCGATCATCGTCGGCGCGGCCATCGGCGCCCTGTTCTTCAAGGAACGCTTCGGTGCGCCGCGGATCGCGGCCGCCGGGCTGATGGTGGTCGGCATCGGGCTGATGCTGCACAGCTGACCACCGGGAAAGCGGGGGCTCCGGCGTGGCCGGGGCCCCTTCGTCCGTTCAGCGGGTGGGTGCGGGGGCGGCCAGGGCGCGGACGAGGGCCTGGGCGCGGGGGTCGGCGGTGACGTTGCGCTGCATGCCGTTGGTGACGTACCCGAAGGACAGGCCGGACTCGGGGTCGGCGAAGGCGAGCGCGCCGCCGCGCCCGGGGTGGCCGAACGAGCCGGGCGCCAACAGCGGGGACGCGCCACTGTGCAGCATGAAGCCCAGGCCGAAGCGGGTGCCCACGACAAGGGTGCGGTCCGGGCCCGCGGACTCCTCCGTACGGGCCAGGGTCAGCGTGGCGGGTGCGAAGAGGCGTGCGTGGCCGTCGGGAGCGCCGGCGGTGCCGTCGGCGTCGACCGGGCCGATGAGCGCGGCGTAACAGCGGGCCAGCGAGCGGGCGGTGGCGATACCGGCGGAGGCGGGCAGCTGGGCGGCGCGGTAGGCCGGGGCGTTCTCGTCGGGCGCCGGGGTGATGGCGGCGAAGGCGCGGCTGGTGAGGGACGCCGGGTCGCGGTAGGCGTCGGCGACCGACCGCTTGGGGCGCACCCGCAGACCGCCCGCGGGGTCCGGCTCGGGCGTCGTGACGTCGGCGAGGCGCCCGGCGCGGGCCTGCTGACCGAGCGGCAGACCGAGCCAGAGGTCGAGGCCGAGCGGCCCGGCGATCTCGTCGGCGATCCAGGCGCCGATGGTGCGGCCGGTGACCCGCAGGACGAGTTCCGCCAGCAGCCAGCTGTAGGTCTGGGCGTGGTAGCCGTGGTCGGTGCCGGGCGTCCAGACGGGCGCCTGCGCGGCGAGGGCGGCGGGGCCGCTGACGCCGTCGACGGCCTGCTCCGGGGTGAGCGGGGCGTCGAGGACGGGCAGTCCGGCGCGGTGCGACAGCAGGTGGCGGACGAGGACGCGGTCCTTGCCCGCGGCCTTGAACTCCGGCCAGTACGTGCCGACCGGCGCGTCCAGATCGAGGAGTCCGCGCTGGTGGAGCAGGAGCGGGACGACGGCGGCGACGCCCTTGGTGGCGGAGCGGACGACCTGAGCGGTGCCCTCCTGCCAGGGCGCGTCCGGGCGGCCGTCGACGGCGGGGCCGAGGTCGTCGCCGCCGTCGCCGTGTTTCGTACCGGCCCAGAGGTCGACGACCTTGCGGCCGTCGCGGTAGACGGCGACGGCGGCGCCGCGCTCGCCGCGGTGGGTGAAGTTGGCCGTGAAAGCGTCCCGGACCGGCTCGAAGCCGTCCTCGACCCTGCCCTGGACGTCCACCACGTGTTTCCCGCTTCCCACTGTTCCGTCGCTTTGGTGACCCTTCCATGGTGCCTCGCGCGAAGCGGTGCTCATGACCGGGGCCGGTTCGGCGTGGGGTTCGTCACAGCGGGCCGGATGCGCGTCGGCGGGCCTTGCGGTCACCGGACGCGGGCCGAACCGGCGGGGCCGTACCGGACGGTGGGTATGCCTCAGCTCGTCGTCGCGGCGCGGGCCCCGGGTGCCGCTCGCGAACCTGCCGAGGGGCCGCCCGCCTTGAGCGGAGTCGTCCCGATGGCTCCTACGGCCCGCCGTACGCACCTGCCGAGTTGCCGCCCGGCCGAGGCAGCGGAACGATGAGACGGGTGAGCGACGCACGCGCGGCCGTCGGGCCGCACCCGGAGCCGGAACCCGCCGCACCGCCCGGAAGGCTGCGCCGGATGCCGGTGCCGCCGGGCCCGCCACCCGCGTCCTACCTGCGGTATCCGCATCTCCACGGCGACCTGCTCTGCTTCACCGCCGAGGACGACCTGTGGGTCGCGCCCCTCGTACCGGAGGGCGTGGAGCCGGAGCGCGCCTGGCGGCTGACCGTCGACCGCACCCGGGTGGGCCACCCCCGCTTCTCCCCCGACGGCCGCCACCTCGCGTTCACCACCTGGCGCTCGCTCGACCCGGAGGTGCACCTCGTACCGGTCGAGGGCGGGCCCGCACGGCGGCTGACGTACTGGGGCAGCACGGATGCCCGGGTCTGCGGGTGGACGCCGCCGGACAAGGACGGGGTATCCCACATCCTCGCGGTCGCCTCGCACGGCCAGCCGTTCTCGTACTACTCGTGGGCGTACCGCCTCCCCGTGGGGGGCGGGCCCGGCGCGCGGCTGCCCTGGGGGCCGGTCTCCGACATCGCCGTCGCCGACCTGGACGGGGAGCGGCGCACCCTGCTGCTCAGCGGGAAGCCGCCGCACGAACCTGCCTCGTGGAAGCGGTACCGGGGCGGTGCCATGGGCCGGATGTGGCTGCACGGCACCCGGCTGCTGCCGAAGCTGCGCGGCCATCTGGACTCGGTGATGTGCGTCGGCGGCCGGATCGCGTTCCTCTCCGACCACGAGGGCGTCGGCAACGTCTACTCCTGCCTGCCGGACGGCACCGATCTGCGCCGCCACACCGATCACGACGACTTCTACGCCCGGCACGCCTCGACCGACGGCTCCCGCATCGTCTACCAGTGCGCCGGTGACCTCTGGCTGGTCGACGACCTCGCGCCCGCCGCCCGGCCCCGGAAGCTGGCGGTCCGGGTGGGCGGGCCGCGCACCGGGCGCCGCACGTACCAGGTGCCGACCACCTCGAACGTCACCTCGCTGGCGGTGGACGCCACCGGCCGGGCCAGCGCGATCGGGGTGCGCGGCAGCCTGTACTGGCTCACCCACCGCGACGGCCCGGCCCGCGCCCTGCACGACGTACCCGGCATCCGGGTGCGGCTCCCGGAGATGCTGGGCGACACCGGCCGCATCGCGTACGTCACCGACGCGGAGGGCGAGGACGCCGTCGAGATCGCCGGGCTGCCGCGGGCCAGCGGGGTGGGCGACCCGCGGCGGCTGGCGGCGGGGCGGCTGGGCCGGGTCCATGAGGTGGTGGCGTCGCCGGACGGCACCCGCCTCGCGGTGGCCGCCCACGACGGCCGCCTGCTGCTGGTCGATGTGCGGCGGCCGGAGGACCGCGCCGAGGAGGAACCGCCTGGGACGGAAGGGGACGACGAACCCGGCGAGTCCCCACTCCCCGACGACGTCACCGAGTTGATCCGTTCCGCCAACGGCCCGGTGCGCGATCTGGCGTTCTCGCCGGACTCGCGGTGGCTGACCTGGTCGCATCCGGGGATCGGCCGGTCGCTGCGGCAGATCAAGATGGCCCGGCTCGCCGACCGGATGATCGTGGACGTCACCAACGGCCGGTTCGAGGACGAACAGCCGGTCTTCACCCGCGACGGCCGCTATCTGGCGTTCCTGTCCTGGCGCGGCTTCGACCCGGTCTACGACGTGCACACCGGCGACCTGTCGTTCCCGCTGGGCTGCCGCCCGCACCTCGTCCCGCTGTCGTCCGCGACGCCGTCGCCGTTCGCCCTGTCGCCGGAGGGCCGCCCGGCCGCGGGCGGGCTCGACCCGGCCGAGAACCCGCCGGTGGCCGAGGGCCCGGTGCTGGTCGAGGTGGAGGGGCTGCCCGAGCGGGTCACGCCGTTCCCCGTCGCCGCGTCGAAGTACTCCTCGCTGCGGCCGGTCGCCGGGGGCGGTCTGGTGTGGCTGCGCTGGCCGATCTCCGGGGCGCTCGGCGAGACGTTCGCCAACCCGGACAACACCTCGGGCCGGCCCACCCTCGAACACTTCGACCTGGTCAAGGCGCGGCGTACCGAACTGACCTCCTCGCTCGACCGGTTCGCGCTCAGCGGCGACGGCACCCGGCTCGTCGTCAACGACGAGGGCGACCTGCGCGCCGTCCCCGCCACCGAACAGGCCGACAGCGACTCGACGGTCCATCTGGACCTGCGGCGCATCCTCCACGAGGTGCACCCGGAGGCGGAGTGGCGGCAGGCGTACGAGGAGGCGGGCCGGATCGTCCGGTCGTACTTCTGGGACCCGGGGATGTCCGGCATCGACTGGGACGCGGTGCTCGCGCAGTACCGTCCGCTGCTCGACCGCGTCGCCTCCCCCGACGAGTTCGCCGATCTGCTGCGGGAGGTCCTGGGCGAGCTGGGCACCTCGCACGCGTACGTCGCCGGGGCGCGGCGCAACGAGGGCCCGCCGCACTACCAGCGGCCGATGGGCCTGCTGGGCGCCAACTTCGTGCCGCGCGGCGGGCGTTGGGTGCTCAAGCGGATCCTGCCGGGCGAGTCGTCGGACTCCAAGGCCCGCTCCCCACTGGCCGGTACCGGCATCCGCGAGGGCGCGGCGCTGACGCATGTCGACGGCCGCCGGGTCGATCCGGTCGCCGGGCCCTCGCCGCTGCTGTCGGCGGCGGGCGGCACGACGGTGGAGCTGACGTTCGCCCCGGCGGAGGGGGCCGGGCCGCCGCGCCGGGTGGCGGTGGTGCCGCTGGTCGACGAGCGGCCGCTGCGCTACCAGGACTGGGTGCAGCGGCGCCGGGCGGTGGTCCGGGAGCTGAGCGACGGCCGGTGCGGCTATCTCCACATCCCGGACATGGGCGGCTCGGGCTGGGCGCAGTTCAACCGCGATCTGCGGATGGAGGTGTCGCGCCCGGCACTGATCGTCGACGTCCGTGGCAACGCCGGGGGCAACATCTCCGAGCTGGTCATCGAGAAGCTGACCCGCACCATCATGGGCTGGGACCTGACGCGTGACGCGCAGCCCGTGTCGTACACGCAGAACGCGCCGCGCGGGCCGGTCGTCGCGGTCGCCGACGAGATGACCTCGTCCGACGGCGACATGATCACCGCGGCGTTCAAGCTCCAGGGCATCGGCCCGGTGGTGGGCATGCGCACCTGGGGCGGGGTGGTCGGGATGACCGGGCGGCACCGGCTCGGCGACGGTACGGCGATCACGGTGCCGATGAACGCGGCGTGGTTCAAGGTGTACGGCTGGGGCGTGGAGAACCACGGCGTCGAGGTCGACATCGAGGCGCTGCGCTCCCCGCTGGACTGGGCCGAGAACCGCCACCCGCAGCTCGGCGTCGCCGTCCGCACCGCCCTGGAACTCCTCGACCGCCACCCGGCCGCCACCCCGCCCGACCTCTCCGACGTCCCGGACCTGCGCCGCCCGGAGCTGCCGCCGCGCTGAACGGTACGGGCGCCGAGCGGTACGGGCATCGAGCAGTACGGGCGCCGAGCGGTACGGGCTGCGCGGGCCGGTACGCCTCTCCGACGTCCCGGACCTGCGCTCGCGCTGGACGGGCTGCGCTGAGCGGGCCGGTACGGGGGCCCGGCCCCGGGACGGCCGTACGCGGAAGGCGCACCCGGTGCGTGGTCCGGGTGCGCCTTCCGCGTACGGGGCGGGCCGCCGGGGTCAGTACCCGGTGGGGTCCGTCTGCTCGGTGCCGTGCTCGGGCTCGCCCGGCCCGTCGGCGGTCCCCGCGCCGCGCCGGGCCGCCTCCGCGTCGGCCTCCGCGCGCGCCCGCTGTGCCAGCTGTTCGGCCTTGACCTGGAACTGCTCCCTGAGCCCCATGCGGTTCACTCCCGTCGGATGTCGGGTGCCGGACGCGACCAGCCTCGCACGCACCCCCGCCACCCGCATTTCGATCAATTGCCGATCAACGGGGCGTCGGGGGCGGTGCGTTGCCTGCCGGGCCGGGGCCGCGCGGACCGCTTCGGGCGGGGCCGCGCCCGACTTGGAAGCCCGTCATACGCCGTCCGTCACACGCCGTCCCTCACACGCCGTCCGTCACACGCCGTCCGTCACCGCTCCGCGCGCGCCTTCTCGTCCGCCTCGCCCCCGGCGCCGACCAGCCCGGTGTGCATCCCGTCGAGCCGGTCCCCGAACCGCCGCATCTCCCGCTGCCCGACCGTGCCGATGAGCGCGGGCAGATACCCGCGGACCGCCTGCATCCCGCGCAGCCACCACTGGCCGTAGACGTGCGCGGAGCGCCGTTCGACGCCGTCCGCGATCCGGTCGACGGCGGGCCCCAGCGGATACGTCTTGTTCGACGGCCACGGCAGCCGGGACCGCAGCTCCCGCATGAGGTCGTCCCGGTCGGCGCCGCGCACCATGTCCGTGTCGGTCCAGCTCAGATACCCGACGGCGACCCGTACACCCTTGTGGCCGACCTCGCCGCGCAGGCTGTGCGCGAACGCCTCGACGCCCGACTTGGAGGCGCAGTACGCCGTCATCATGGGCGCCGGGGTGAGCGCGGCGAGCGAGGCGATCTGGAGGAAGTAGCCGCGCGACTCGGTCAGGGCGGGCAGGAAGGCGCGGGCGGTGACCGCGCCGCCGATGAGGTTGACCTCGATGACCCGCCGCCACGCGTCCGGGTCGGAGTCGGCGAACGGGCCGCCGGTCGCCACCCCGGCGTTGGCGACGACCGCGTCCACCTTCCCGAACCGTTCCTTCACCTCGGCGGCGACCCGCGTCATCGCGGTGTGGTCGGTGACATCGGCGTACCAGTGGTGGGCCGGGCCGCGCAGCGAGACCGCGACCTCGCGGAGCGCGTCCGGCTCCAACCCGACCAGCGCGAGGGCGGCGCCGCGCGCCGACAGCTTGCGGGCCAGCAGCTCACCCACCCCGCGCGCCGCCCCGGTCACCACCACGACCTGGCCCTGAAGTCCCTTGCGCCCGCTCATGCCGCCTCTCCTTTCTTCTTCCCGTCCGTCTTCCTGTCCGTGTTCCCGTCCGTGTTCCCGTCCGTGTTCCCGCCGTTGCGCCGCGCGGCGGTGTCGGCGTCGGCTTTCTTTCCGGATGGCTTCCTGGCGGATCCCTCGGGCTCCGCCGCCTTCTCTCCGGAAGGCTTCCCGAGAGATCCCTCCGCCGCCAGGTGCTCGGCCACCAGCGCGCGCAGTCGGGTCACCACCGCGCCCGGGTTCTCCAGCGGCGTCATATGGCCCAGGCCCGGCAGCTCCGTCACCCGGCGGCAGTCGGGCAGCACGGACGCCAGCCGTCGCGCGTGCACCACCGGGGTGAGCCGGTCCGCGGTGCCGACGAGGACCTCCGCCGGTACGTCCAACCGCGCGGCCCCACCGGTGAGTTCGAGCCCGTACAGCACCCGCCCCCAGTGGCCGCGGGCCCCGGTCGGGCAGGCGTGGACGATACGGGCGCACGCCTCGACCTGCTCCGGGGAGGAACCGGCGCCCATCGTGGCGTACTTCAGGGCCGCCTTCGTCACGGGGCTGACCGGGCCGAGCGGCGCGCGCGAGCCGAGCATCAGCCGGTGTGCCCGGCGGCGGCCCCGCGGTGTGCGCAGCGGGATGACCCGCGATTCGGCGGACAGATCGGCGGCGCCGGTGCTGGCCAGCAGGACGGCGGCGGCGCGCTCGCGCAGTACGGGGCGGTCGGCCGCGGCCATGATCGTCATGCCGCCCATGGAGTGGCCGCCGACGACGGCGCGTTCGCCCGGCGCCAGCGTCGCCTCCAGGACGGCGGTCAGGTCGTCGGCGAGGGCGGTGGTGCTGTAGCCGCCGGGCCCGGGGGCCGGGCTGCGGCCGTGGCCGCGCTGGTCGTAGACGATGACGCGGTGGTCGGCGGCGAGGTCGCGGACGACGGGCGCCCAGAAGGCGGTGGAGCAGGTCCAGCCGTGGGCGAGGACGACGGCCGGGGCACCCTCGGGCCCGTGGATCTCTGCGTACAGCCGGGCGCCGCCGGAGGTGACGTGCAGCGCCCGGCGGGGCGACGGCGGGGCGTACGGTCCGCTGGTGACGTGTCCGAGGCGCTTCATACGGCGGCCTCCTCGGCGAGGGCGGCGGTGGCGGGGGCGCGGCGGCCGGCCGCGGGGCGCAGCAGGGCGTACTCGGCCAGGTCGATTTGGCGGGTCTCGCGCCGGAACTCGGCGGTGGTGCCGGGCCAGGCGGTGGTGTTGCGGCCGTTGGCGTCGAGGTACCAGCTGTCGCAGCCGCCGGTGGTCCACACGGTGCGTGCCATGCGCCGCTGCATGCGGTCACTCCAGGCAGCCACCGCCTCGGGGCGGGTGTCGAGCGCGATCCGGCCGCCGAGGACGTCGAGTTGGTGCAGGTAGTCGGCCAGATAGTTCAGCTGGGACTCGATCATGAGGATCATCGAGCTGTTGCCCAGGGCGGTGTTGGGGCCGATGAGGGTGAGGAAGTTGGGGAACCCGTCGGTGCTGATGCCGCGCAGCGACTCCATGCCGCTCTTCCAGCGTTCGGCGAGGGTGACGCCGTCGGCGCCGGTGATGCGGCCGGCGATGGGCATGTCGGTGACGTGGAAGCCGGTGCCGAAGACGATCGCGTCGGCCTCGGTGCGGCTGCCGTCGGAGCCGATGAGGGTGGAGCCGCTGACCTCCCGCAGCCCGGCGGCGATCACGTCGACATTCGGTCGGGTGAGCGCCGGGTAGTAGCTGTTGGACAGCAGGATGCGCTTGCAGCCGATGCGGTAGTCGGGCGTGAGCTTGGCGCGCAGCGCGGGGTCCTTGACCGCCCGCCGCAGGTGCGCCCGGCCGACGGTTTCGACGAGCCCGAGTGCGTTCGGCCGCTTGGTGAAGGCGCTGACCTGGAGTTCCCGGATGCCCCAGAGGAGTCCGCGGCGCGCGGCGCGGGTGGCGGGCACCTTGGTGTGGAGCCAGCGCTCCAGCCCGGTGATCTTGCGGTCGGCGCGCGGCAGCACCCAGGCGGGGGTGCGCTGGAAGAGGCTGAGGCGGCCGGCCTCGGGCTGGATGGCCGGGACGATCTGGATGGCGGAGGCGCCGGTGCCGATCATGGCGATGCGCTTGCCGCGCAGGTCGTAGTCGTGGTCCCAGCGGGCGGAGTGGAACACCTTGCCGGGGAAGGTCGCAAGGCCCGGGATGTCGGGGATCTTCGGGCCGGAGAGCGGCCCGGTCGCCGCGACGAGGACGTCGGCGGTGAGGGGCCCGCGCGCCGTCCCGATCTCCCAGCGCAGCGCGTCACGGTCCCACCGCGCGTGCTCCACCTCGGCGTGGAACCGCAGATGGGGGCGGATCCCGAAGGTGTCCGCGACATGCTCCAGGTAGGCGCGGATATGGGGCTGCCCGGAGAAGTTCCGCGGCCACCGGGGGTTGGGCGCGAAGGAGAACGAGTAGAGGTGCGAGGGCACATCGCATGCGCACCCCGGATAGCTGTTGTCCCGCCAGGTGCCGCCCACCGACCCGGCGCGCTCCAGGACCACGAAGTC
This sequence comes from Streptomyces sp. NPDC059080, assembly GCF_042739975.1. Classification (NCBI taxonomy): domain Bacteria; kingdom Bacillati; phylum Actinomycetota; class Actinomycetes; order Kitasatosporales; family Streptomycetaceae; genus Streptomyces; species Streptomyces sp. NPDC059080. The sequence goes on along the minus strand of NZ_JBHYGX010000015.1, from coordinate 94,574 downwards.
GGTGATCCCCTCACGGCGCAGCCGTACGGCCGCCCCCAGGCCACCGAACCCCGATCCGATCACCGCCACCCGCACGTGTTCGCGCTCGGACATGCCACCGCCTCCCCAGGTCACCGACCCTGCCCATCGCGCCAGTAATTACTGGCACAGTTGGAGCGTAGGTCAGCTCCGTACCGAGCGGTAGGGGTCGCACGCAGGGAAGTTACCGCCCGGTTGCACCCGGAGCCGCCGTCCGCGCCGCGCATAGGGTGACCGGGTGGCCGCGAACGAGAACCCGAACGACCAGCACAAACAGCGCGAGTACCGGATGGCAGAGCTGGCCGCCGAAGCCGGTATCACCGTCCGGACGCTGCGCTTCTACCGCGAACGCAAACTGATCCCGCCGCCGCGCCGCGAGGGCCGTATAGCTTGGTACAACAAGCACCACCTCGCCCGGCTCCGCTCCATCGCCGCCCTCCTGGAGCGCGGCCACACCCTCGGCGGCATCACCGAACTCCTCGCCGCCTTCGAGAGCGGCCGCGACGTCGGCGAACTCCTGGGCCTGGGCGCGACGTTCGTGACCCCCTGGTCGGACGAGACCCCGGTCCGTCTCACCCCCGAGGAACTGGCCGACCACTACAGCGGCGACTCCACCGCCGAAAACCTCGCCGCCTCCCTCGACATCGGCTATCTCGCGGTGGACGGCGACGAGTTCGTGCACACCAGCCGCCGCCTCCTGGACGCCTCCACCACCCTCGTCGCCCGGGGCATCCCGCTCGCCGCCGTCCTGGAGGCGGGCCGCGCCGTCCGCACCCACGCCGACGCCGTCGCCGCCATCGCGAGCACCCTGATCCGCACCCACCTCGTCGACCCGCCCACGGGCACACCCCCCACCCCCCAGGACATCGACCACCTCGCCCACACCGTCGAGGAACTCCACCCCGTCTTCCAGGCCGTCATCGACGCGGAGATCACCATGGCGATGGACCGCCGCGTCCGCACGGAGCTGGACTGCTGGCTGCGGGGGGAGACGGGGGGCGGGGACGGCGAGCAGGCGGCCCGGGCGGGAGGCGCGGACGGATAGCGCGGGGAAGCCGCACGTCAGACCGCGGCAACGAAGGGGCGGAGCCGGGCGGCGATACGGCCGTCGATCTCACCGAGGGCGGCCCAGCGCGCGAGACCACGGGCCAGAACGACGGAGGGAACGGCGCCGCCATGGGTGACGAAGAGGTACCGGAAGCCGACACGGACCGGCCTGCCCTGCGTGACGTCGATCATCACGGGCCCCTCCGCCACCCCCGGCGCCCACGCCTCCCGGACGCCGCCGAACTCGCGGAGCAGCGCGTACGCGGTGTCACGGAGGCTGAGGTCCCCGGGCTGTGGCGCCCCTTCGGGAAACGCCCAGCGGCTGCCGTGACGGAGCAGCAGCACACGCCCCCGCTCATCGAGCAGCAGCGCCCCGGCGAGAATCTCCGGACACCGCCCACCGTGCGGACAACGCCCCCGCCGCGCGTGATCACACAAGGCGTCGTACAACGTCATCAACGCCCCCTGTTCCTCTGGGTGTTCACGGAGATAGTCGGTCATCTCACGGGTGACGGCACCCGCTTCGGTCGCCTGCGTCATCGGGGCGTCCGTGGTGGTCATTGATTCGCCTTCCGTTGGTGGGGGTGTCCGGCAATCACGGCGTTGCAGCTCCGGACCGTCAGGGTGCGTCCGTGGGTACGGGCGTCCTCCCGGTCCTGGGCGCACAGTTGGCACACGTCGCACTCCGGCGCGGGGACAGGCTCCGGCTCGGGCACATCGGCAGGCGACGCGGCGACCCCTTCATGAACGTTCACGGGCAACTGCCTTGCCGGGCTCGGATTCTGCGCCTGCATTCCCATGGGCCCGCCTCCTCTGCCGGACTGTGGGGGCGCATTCCTCCGGAAACGCGCCGAGCATTCACCACCGCGAGCTCACGCTGTGCGGTCGACTGCTCACAAGGCTGGGGCATTCCTGGCTACGCTGGGGAGGGTTTCAGCGCCCAACCTGTGCAGTGGTCACGACGACATATGTGCGCGCCGTTCACCGCAGGTAGTGGCGCCCTCGGAAATTCGTGACCAGACCGGTGGTCAGGGGGAAAAATGAGTGGAGAAACTGACAGCGCGGCGGACACCGAGGGTGTGCGGGACCCGCGCAAGGAGTTCGCAGAGGAGTGCAAGAGCGCTCGCGAGCTGTATCCGAGCGGGCCGTTGACGCAGACCGACCTGGGCCGGTTGGTGCGCGTTTCCAAGAGCACCATTTCCCGGGTGGAGAACTGCGTAGGTCCGGTCCCCCCGGGGCTCCCACCGCTCCTGGACCAGGTATTTGCAACGGACGGCCTGTTCAAGCGGCTGTACGAAGAGATCCATGCGCAGGCGTTCCCGGCACATTCACGGCAACGGATCGAATGGGAAACGAAGGCCGTCGTCATCGCCGAATGGTCTCCCACCGTCGTCCCGGGCCTGCTCCAGACTCCTGACTACGCACGGTCTCTCTTCCGCGAAGGTGACCCTCGGGCCAGTGACACCGAGTTGGTGAACAAGGTGCGCACCCGCATCGCTCGGCAACAGATCCTGACCGGCAGCACGCCTCCGGACTTCTCCGTGATCCTCTGCGAGTCGGTCATTCAGCGCGTAGTTGGAAGCCGCGAAGTGATGCGAGAGCAACTAGCCGTGCTCCTGGAGCACACGACGCACCCCACCACGGTTCTCCAAGTGCTTCCACTCGCTGCGGGCACGCACGGACTGATGGACGGCACCCTGTCGATCCTCACCACTGCGGACGGCCCGCCCGTGGTCTACACGGAAGGCATCCGGTCAGGCGCCATCATCGACGAACCGTCGGAAGTTCGGCATCTGTCGCGGTCTTACGATGTCCTCACGGCTTCCGCTCTATCCCGTGACGCGTCCGCCCAGATGATCCGACATCACATGGAGGCATTGTGACCCCGCCGAACCCCTCCTGGGTTAAGTCCAGTTACAGCAGCCAAGACGGCGGCAACTGCCTGGAGTGGTCCCCCGCCTCCGCCACGGCGACCCACATCGTCCCCGTCCGCGACAGCAAGCTGACGGACAGCGCGATACTCACCCCCAACGCACACGCCTGGGCAAGCTTCATCGGCGCGGTCAAGGGTGGGCAGTTCGGCGCCTGACCCCCGTATACGCGAAAGCGCGCCCCCGTACCGGCGACCGAGCCGGTGCGGGGGCGCGTCGCGTAGCGCGGTGTCCCGTTGGGACGGGGACGCCCTCAGTCCCCGTACACCACCGTCACCGGCGCATGATCGCTCCACCGGGTGTCATAGCTCTCCGCGCGTTCCACGAATGCCTTGGTCGCGCGGCGGGCGAGGCCCGTGGTGGCCATGTGGTAATCGATGCGCCAGCCCGCGTCGTTGTCGAAGGCGCGGCCGCGGTAGGACCACCAGGAGTACGGGCCGTCGGTGTCCGGGTGCAGGGCGCGGACGACGTCGACGTAGCCGCCGGAGGTCTCCGACAGGACCTCGGTCAGCCAGGCGCGCTCCTCGGGGAGGAAGCCGGACTTCTTCTGGTTGGCCTTCCAGTTTTTCAGGTCGGCTTCCTGATGGGCGATGTTCCAGTCGCCGCAAACCAGCACCTCGCGGCCCTCGGCCGCCGCGCGGGCGCGCAGACCGGTCAGGTACGGCAGGAATTCCTTCAGGAAGCGTTCCTTTTCGTCCTGGCGCTCGGTGCCGACCTCGCCGGACGGGAGGTAGAGCGAGGCCACCGTCACACCGGGCAGATCGGCCTCCACGTAGCGGCCGCCGGCGTCGAACTCCGTCGACCCGAAGCCCACCCGTACGGCGTCCGGCTCCCGCCGCGTGTAGAGCGACACGCCCGCGCGCCCCTTCGCCTCGGCGGGGGCGTGCACGACGTGCCAGCCCTCGGGCTCGCGGACCTCCGCGGGGATCTGGGCGGTCTCCGCGCGGACCTCCTGGAGGCAGAGCACGTCCGCGGCGGTCTCCGCCAGCCACGGCACGAAGCCCTTCTTGGCGGCGGCGCGCAGGCCGTTCACGTTCACGGTGGTCACGGTGAGCAAGGCGGGCTCCTCAGGTTCACAAGCGGCGGCGGCAGTCCCACGCGTTCCCGGTCGTCACGGTGAGCGTCCCGACGATAACCGGCCCGCGGGGCCCGACCGCAAAGCCACTCGCCCGGTACGGCGGGTGCGCCGTACGCTTTCCGGAATGAAGACCGGTGTGGAGATACAGCCCGCTCGCTACGACCACCCCGACGCGGTGATCCTCGACGCGCTGGTGCAGCAGGAGTACGTCCGCCGCTACGGCGAGACGGACTTCACACCGCTCGACGCCGCGATGTTCGTCCCGCCGCGCGGCATGTACCTGCTCGCGTACGACGGCGGCCGGCCGGTGGCCACCGGCGGCTGGCGGACCGAGGAGGACGCCGCCAAGGGGTACGCCGCCGGGGACGCCGAGATCAAGCGGATGTTCGTGATCGAGGAGGCCCGGGGACGCGGTCTCGCCCGGCGCATCCTGGCCGCCCTGGAGGCCGACGCACGGGCGGCGGGCCGCACCCGGATGGTGCTGGAGACCGGCACCGAACAGCCGGAGGCGCTGTCTCTGTACGCGTCCTGCGGGTATCTGATGGTCCCCGAGCCGGAGAAGTTCGGGGAGTTCCGGACGTACGACGACAGCCGGTGCATGCGGAAGGCGCTGGTGTAGGGCCGCCCGCCGCCTTCTCCTCCTACCTCCTTCCCCTTAGTCACCCCCACTCGTCACCCCTGTTTGACAGGTCTCCGTCCAGCTCTCCATACTCATTCCACTAATCAACTAGCTAAAGGGGTGAGCCGGGTGAGCAACCAGAGCCCATGGGCGATCGAGGCCGACGGTCTGGGGAAGAAGTACCGCCGCGGCTGGGCGCTTCAGGACTGCTCGTTCCGGCTCCCGGCAGGGCGTATCTGCGCGCTGGTCGGGCCCAACGGCGCCGGCAAGAGCACCTTCCTGGGGACCACGACGCGGCTGGTGCAGCCGTCCGCCGGCTCGCTGCGGCTGTTCGGGGTGCCGGTCTCCGACCCGGCCGCCCTGAAGCGGATCGCGTTCCTCGCCCAGGACAAGCCGCTCTACCCGCGCTTCACGGTGGCCGAGACGCTGCGGATGGGCCGCGAGCTGAACCCCAACTGGGACCAGGCCCTGGCCGAGCGGATCGTGAAGTCGGGCAACGTCCCGTTCACCGCCAAGGTCGGCACCCTCTCCGGCGGCCAGCGCACCCGCGTCGCCTTCGCGCTGGCCTTCGGCAAGCGGCCCGACCTGCTGCTGCTCGACGAGCCGATGGCCGACCTGGACCCGCTGGCCCGCCACGAGATGGCCGGGCTGCTGATGTCCGAGGCCGCCGAGCACGGCACGACCGTCCTGATGTCGTCCCACATGCTCTCCGAGATGGAGGACATGTGTGACTTCCTCCTCGTCCTCTCGGAAGGCCGGCTCCGGATGGGCGGCCCGACCGACGAACTGGTCCCCGCACACTCCCTGGTGACGGGCGTGGCCTCCGGCGACGGCGTCCCGGACGAGCTGTCACGCCACCACACCGTCGTCGAATCCCGCGTCACCGGGCGGCAGTTCACCGCCCTGATCCGCCCCGGCGCGCCGCTCTCCGACAGCTGGGACCTACAGGTGCCGGGCCTGGAGGAGGTGCTGCTGGCGTATCTGCGGTCGCCGCAGGCGCCCAACCTGATCGCGGACGAGGCCCGTCTCGACGGCCGCGCCGGACGTGCCGCATGACCACGGACACCCGGGCGGAGCATCGCCCCCACCCCGAGCGGAACACCCGCATGAGTGACACCACCACCGGCCGCGCCCCTGCCGCCTCCGGCGGGCTGCTGCACGGCCTGCCCTGGCTGGTCTGGCGCCGGCACCGTGCGGCCCTGGCCTGCGGCCTCGCCATTACCGTGCTGGTCTCCGCGTACTTCGTGTACCAGCACTTCGCCGTGGTCGACTTCCTCCAGCAGCACGGCGCCCGGGCCGGCGGCGATGCGGGCACGAAGTTCGGCGAGGAGTTCGGCACGGCCTTCGAGGGCGGCGTCACGCTGCTGCAGTTCCTGCCCGCGCTCATCGGTCTCTTCCTCGGCGCCCCGCTGATCGCCGGGGAGCAGGAGCACGGCACGATCCGGCTGGTCACCACGCAGTCCGTCAGCCGCGGCCGGTGGATCGCCGCGACGCTCGCGCTGCCCCTGGCCCTCGTCGCGGTCTGCACCACCACGCTGTCGATGACGTTCCGGTGGATGTGGGTCCCGGCCCGCACCCTCGCGTTCCACGGCGACTGGCTGATGAGCGGCCCGTACGACGTCACCGGCCCGATGCTGCCGGCCAAGGCGCTCTTCTTCGCGGTCTGCGGCATCGCCCTCGGCATGCTCCTCAAGCGGATACTCACCTCGATGGTCGCCCTCATCGTCTTCATGGGCGCGTTCAGCATCGTCTGGGACCGTGTCCCCGAGCGCCTGGCCCAGCTGCGGCACGCGTTCGCCCCGCTCCACCAGACACCGCAGATCGCGGCGGACTCCATCTACATGGACAACTGGATCGCCACCGCCGACGGCAGGCTCTACGGCATCGGCACCTGCGTCAACGAACCCACCGAAGCCGCCATCGACGCGTGCCGGGCCAAGATGGGCATCACCCAGGACGTCACCGACTACTTCAGCTTCGACCAGATGGCGGGCATGCAGTGGCGGGGGGCGCTCATCCTGCTGGCGGCGAGCGCGCTGATCCTCGGGTTCGTCGTCTGGCGTGCCCGCCGGCGGCCGCTCTGAGCGCCGACCGGACCGTCGCCCCCGGTCACCTGCCGTGCCGCGCTTTGACACCCGGTAGTGGTCGCACCATCATCAATCGGTCGGACCGTACGGAGTCCGGCTCCCACGGCATACGGTGGCAGTGGGGGCGCCCGGGCCCGCACGGGGCCGGCGGGCCGCGACGGGCGGAAGAGTCGGAGAGGTGGTGAGCGTGGTCGAGTTCCGGATCGACCGGCGCAGTGGCGTGGCCACCTACCTCCAGATCGTCCAGCAGGTGCAGCAGGCGCTGCGGCTGGGCACCCTGGTCGAGGGCGACCGTCTGCCGACCGCGGCGCAGGTCGCGGCCACCACCAAGGTCAATCCGAACACCACGCTGAAGGCATACCGCGAGCTGGAGCGCGAGGGCCTGGTCGAGCCGCGGCCCGGCCTCGGCACCTTCGTCAGCCGCACCCTGGCCCGCCCCCAGTCCGCGGCCGACACCCAGCTCCGCGAGGAACTGCGCGCCTGGATGAGCCGGGCCCGCACCGCCGGTCTCACCCGCGAGGACACCCAGGCGGTGCTCAACTCCGTGGTGCAGGACACGTATCCGGAGAGTGGCTGAGGCACCCTCCGGGGGAAGGTGGTGCACCGGGCCGGGTGGGACGTCCCGGCGTCGGGCCTCCCGGCGTCGGGGCCCTCCCGCCGTTGGAGCCTCCCGGCGCCGGGGCCCTCTCCCCGTCGCACCGCCCCTGAGAGCGCGCCGCTCTCGGGGGCGTTCCGCTTCCCTGGGGTGCTTCCGGGGGGGGCGGCTTCTTCCCTGGGATGCTTCCGGGGGCGTTCGGCTTCCCGGAGCGTTCCCGTTTCCCGGTGGCCCGCTTCCGGGCCGCTCCCGCTCCCCCGGGGCGCTCCCGCTTGACCCTTACGTCGCGTCAGGGCGCACCCTGTGCGGGTGACGGGGGGCGGCTCGCCCCGGGCCCCTACGAGTGGGTCCGGGGCTCCGCCGCGAGGAGCCATGACGGAAGGCACCGCGATGAGCTACACGGTCGGCCAGGTGTCCCGCTTCGCGGGCATCACGGTGCGCACCCTGCACCACTACGACAAGGCCGGACTGCTCAGCCCGGGCGACCGCAGCCCGGCCGGGTACCGCCTCTACAACGACGCCGACCTCGCCCGGCTCCAGCAGATCCTCTTCTACCGCGAGCTGGGTTTCCCGCTCGACGAGATCGCCACCCTCCTCCAGGGCCCGGACGCCGACCTCCTCGGCCGGCTGCGCGCCCGCCACCGCCGTCTCACCGAGGAGATCACCCGCCTCGGCCGCCTGGTCGAGGTCGCCGAGCGGGCCATGGAGGTCCAGCAGACCGGCGTACGGCTGACGCCCGACGAACGGTTCGAGGTGTTCGGCGAGGTCGCCTTCGACCTCAGTTACGCCACCGACGCCCAGCACAAATGGCACCACAGCGCGGCCCATCAACGCGCGATGGCCCGCGCCGACTCCCACACCAAGGAGGACTGGGCCCGCCTCATGGCCGAGGCGGCCGCCTGGCGCACCCGCCTGCTCGCCGCCTACGACGCCGAGGAACCCCCGGACGGCCCGACGGCGATGGACCTGGCCGAGGAACACCGCGCCCACATCAGCCACTGGTTCACCCCCTGCCCCACCGACATGCACACCCGCATCGCCGACGACTTCCTCACCGACCCCCGCGCCTTCGCCCTCCTTGTTCCCCCGTCGGAGCAGCGCCCGGGGCTGGCGTTGTATGTGCATACGGCCATATGCGCCAATGCGGTGCGGGGGGCGGGGACGGCTGGGCCGTCGGTGGAGGTGGAAGCGGCTTCACCGTCGGTGGGGGCGGGGACGGCTTCACCGTCGGTGGATGGGGACGCCGGACCGGCGTCCGGACCGGCGGGCCCTCCGTCCTCCGGACCGCCGTCGTCCTCCGGCTCGTCGTCCTCCGGCTCGGCGTCCTCCGGCTCGGCGTCCGCGCCACCGTCCGGCCCCACGCCTGGGCCCTGACGCCTGGCCCGCGCCTTCCGGACACCCGGCACCCGGCACCCGGCACCCGGCACCCGGCACCCGGCACCCGCGAGCCAACTGTCCGCACCACACCTCACGCTCCCCCCGCTGCCCTCTCCCGCCGCCCTCTCCCCACTTCTCCCGTTCCGGACGTCGCCCGCACGGAAGGCCAACGCCATGAAGATCCTCATCACCGCCGCCGGTTCGTACGGCGACATCGCCCCGTACACCGGTATCGGCGCCGCCCTCATCGCAGCAGGTCACGACGTGGCGATCGCCACACACGACACCTTCGCCCCGCTCGTCCGCGCCGCCGGGCCGGAGTTCCGGCGACTGCCCGCCGATCCACACGCCCGGCGTCCGGGCGGCGCCGGTCCCGGTGCCGGGCACGGTGGCCAACGGGCCCTGATGCGCACCGCCGCCGCGTTCATCGACGAACTGGGGGCGGGCATGGCCGACGCCGTCACCCCGGGCACGGAACTGCTACTGCTCTCCACGACCACCGCCCCGCTCGGCCGCCACCTCTGCGAGGCGCACGACATCCCCGCGCTGGGCCTTTCCCTCCAACCCACCGCACCCACAAGGGAGTTCGCCCCCGTAGTGGCCGGCGGGCGGAACCTGGGCCGCTGGGGCAACCTCCTCGCGGGCCGCCTCGCCCCACGCATCGTCGACCGGCTCCACGCCGACGCGACCCGCGCCCTCCGCGCCCGCCTCGGCCTGCCGCCCGCCACCCCGGGCGCCGTCCGCCGCCGCACCGAAGCGGCCCGGCCGCGGGTGCTGCACGGTTTCAGCGAGGTCCTGCTGCCACGGCCCGCCGACTGGCGCCCGGGCCTCGACGTCGTCGGCAACTGGTGGCCCTGGCACGCCCCCGACGCCCAACTCCCGCCCGACCTCGAAGACTTCCTGGCCGACGGCCCGCCCCCGGTCTTCATCGGCTTCGGCAGCATGGCATCCGGCGAGGGCGAACGTCTCGGCGCCCTCGCCGTACGGGCCCTACGCCGCGCCAAGGTCCGCGGCATCCTCCAGTCGGGCAACGCGGGCCTGGCCGCCCCGGACACCTCCGGGCCTCCCCCGCACACCGTGCACACCGCGTCCAACGTCCTCACCATCGGAGAGGGCCCGCACGCCCTGCTCTTCCCCCGCACCGCGGTGGTGGTGCACCACGCGGGCGCCGGCACCTCGGCCGCCGCTCTCCGCGCGGGCGTCCCGAGCGTGCCCGTACCGGTCACCGCCGACCAGCCGTTCTGGGCCGGCCGCCTGGCCACACTGGGGGCGGCCACACCCCCGATCCCGTTCGCCGACCTCTCCGACGACGAGTCCGCCGACCGACTGGCCGCGGCACTCATCCGGGCCACCACCGAGCCCACACACCGCACCCGCGCCGCCGACGCCGCCCGCCGGATGGCGACGGAGGACGGCATCGCCGCCGTCGTCTCCGCGGTGGCGCGCCTGGCCGACTGACCTACCGCCCGCTCCGGATCGCACGAGGCCGCACCGGGCCAGGCCGGGCAGAGCGGGTCCGGGCAGAGCCAGGACGGGCAGAGCGGGTCCGGGCAGAGCGGGTCCGGATCACACCGATCCAGGCCGGACCGGACCGCACGAGGCCACACCGCACCGGACCCGATCGCACGAGGCCAGATCGCACCAGAGCGGGCCTGGCAGGACCAAGCCGCGCCAGGCGCGGTCACACCAGGCCCGGCCAACTCGCCCCCAGCTACTCCCCCGCCCCACCGGCGCGCGCCCGAGTGCCCGCGCTCCGGGCCGTATCCGCGATCCCCTGGAGCGCCGCCAGGTGACCGGTGAGCGCCAAGTGCCCGGCGTCGGTGAGGGAGAGCCAAGTGCGGGCGCGCTTACCCACGTACCCCTTGCGGATGTCGACGTATCCGGCCGCCTCCAGCGCCGACGCGGCCTTGCTGAGCACCGAGTCGGACACCTGACAGCAGTCGCGTACGGCGGCGAACTCCGCCTCGTCACAGGCCGAGAGGAAGGCCACCACCGTCAGCCGCGTCGGCTGGTGGATCGCCGCGTCCAGTTGCGGAGCTCCGGATGCTCCGGGGCCCGCATCGCCGCTCACGCCGCCCCCGGAGCATCCCGCAGCTGCGACAACTCCCGCCGGACGGTGGCGTTGCGCCATGCGAACAGGCCCCATATGAAGAGGCCCGCGACCACGGACGCCGCGAGGCGCAGCGCGGACTCCCCGGCCCCGAGCAACAGCCCCACACCCCATGTCGCCCCGCACCCCACAAAGGCGGCCAGCAGCCAGAGGCGGTTCCGCCGCAGTCGGTCCGACAAGGACTCCGACACCACCACTCCCGTGCTGCGCGCGCCGAACTGCCGCATCACGAGGAGCAGCGCCATCCCTACGCACCAGACCAGCAGGGACACCAGGACCGGGTACCCGCGCCGCCCCACGCTCCAGCTCTGCACGACACCGGGCACCGCCACGACCAACGCGAGCACCGGGCCGTACCACCAAGGGAAGAGCCTCGCCCGGAGTCCGGCCCGCACCCGGGCCGCCTCCACCTCCCGCAGCCCGCCCATCGCGTCCAGAGCCGAAACGCCCGCTCCGTCGCCCGCCACAACCGGTGTGTCCTCCCGCGCCGCCATCACGCTCACCGTCCCCTCTCCCCGACGCCCCAACCGGGCGCCGCACTTCGCCGTACAACCCCACCCTGCCAAGTACTTTCCACTGCGGAAAGTACTTTCCTGAAGAGAATATAGGAGGGAGGACTGACAGGTGGGCGATCAGACACACCACACCCCAACTCACCCCAGCCCGCTTCGACTCACCCCAGCCCGCTTCGACTCGCCCCAGCCCGCTTCGACTCGCCCCAGCCCGCTTCGACTCGCCCTACCCCGCGCTGGCCGGACCCGCGCTGACCGGACCCGAGGTGTCCGCGGCCAACGTGACCGCAAGCATCCCCAGCACCCCGCCCCTCACGTACCGCTGGAGCTTCAGCCAGGAGGGGCGGCGGGCGAGGAAGGCGGCTATCGCACCGGCGGTCAGGACGAGGGCGAGGTTCACGGCGACGCTGACCACGATCTGGACCGCACCGAGGGCGAGCCCCTGGAGCAGCACATGCCCCTCGTCCAGGTCGATGAACTGCGGTATGAGCGAGAGGTACATGACGGCGATCTTCGGGTTGAGCAGGTTGGTCATCAGCCCCATGGTGAAGAGCTTGCGCGGCGCATCGCGCGGCACCTCCTGCGGCGCGAAGACCGCGAGGCCACCCGGCTTCAGGGCGTTCCACGCCAGGTAGGCGAGGTAGGCGGCGCCCGCCAGCTTCACCGCGACGTACAGCTCGGGCACGGCGAGGAAGACGACCGACAGGCCCAGGCTGGCGGCGATGAGATACACCAGGAAGCCCAGCGCCACCCCGCCCAGCGAGATCATCCCGGCCCGCCGCCCCTGCGTGATCCTGCGGGAGACCAGATAGATCATGTTCGGCCCGGGCGTGAGCACCACGCCCAGCGCCACCGCCGACACACCGAGAACCCCACTCAACTCAACAAGTCAGGAGCTTGGTCCAGAAGCCCCCTCGTCGAACTCAACACGTCCCACGCTGTCCGCGACCTCCAGCAACGGAAGCTCGGCAAACACCTCGGCAACCAGGCGGATCCCGAGTAGTTGCTGCACTTCGCTGCTGTACGACACGAAAGAGCCCCCACCGGATCTCTCCGGCAGGGGCTCTGACGTCGGTGGACCTGAGGGGATTCGAACCCCTGACCCCCTCGTTGCGAACGAGGTGCGCTACCAGCTGCGCCACAGGCCCTTGCGACGTGTGAAACTCTAGCATCCCGATGGCGGTGCCCGGAAATCGCTTCCTGTGCTGGTCAGCGGGGGGCTACTCGTTCGCGGCGCGCGGCCGGTCGTAGTCGTCCGGGGCGGCGTCGTGGCCGGCGGGCGCCGGGGAGGCGTACTGATCGAACAGCGGGGTGCGGCCCCGGGGACGGCGGGACGGGGCGGGCTGCTCCTGGCGCTGCGACTCGGGGTGCTCGGCGGCGGCGCTGGAGCGGGCGGAGCTCCAGGCGTCGTCGGCGTCGAGGTCGACGTGGCTGGTGGCGCGGGGGGCCACGGGCGCGGTGACGTAGGTGGGGAGCGGTACGGGGACCGGCTCCCAGCTGCCGGACGCCGGGTGCGGGCGCTCCCGCTCGCGCTGCTGGTCGACCCACTCGGCGTGGTCGGTCTCCTCCACGAGCGCGCGGCGGCCGGCCGTCTGGGCGGGCTCGGGGCGCGGCTCCGGGTGGGGTTCGGCCGGGGCGTCAGCGACGGGGTCGGCCGGGTGGTCTGCGGCGGGCGGCTGGTCGGCCGCCCGCGGAGGGCGGGGGCGGCCTTCCCGCAGCCGTTGCGCCGCCGCCTCCGCCTTGCGCTGGTCCATGGTGAAGGTGAAGCGGCGGCGCTCCTGGGTGCGGAGGTAGACGATGTACGCGCTCAGGAGGAGGGCGGGGGCGGCGGGGGCCCAGAGGAAGGCGGTGCCGCCGACCGCGGCGACGACCGCGCCGACGGTGAAGGCGAGGAAGAGGACCGTGATGGTGCGCCGACGGCGGGCGAGGACCTTGGCCCGCTTGGCGCGCTCCGTGAGCGAGGGGCGCGGCGGGTGGGCGGCGACCCGGGTGCGGGGGTCGGCCGCGGGTTCTCCGGGGGGCCGGACGTCGGCCTCGTCGGGCCGGTGGTCCGGTTCCTGCTCGTCGGCGGCATCGTCGGCGAGGTCGTCCTGCTCCTTGTCGTAGCGGCGCTGCATGGCCGCACGGCCGGAGAGGAGCCGGATGGCCGTACTGAAGCGCTCCGTGGGACGCGCTTCGTTCAGCTCGTCCTGCCTACGGAGCCACATCGGCACCAAGTAGGCAGCCCAGGCCCCGACGATGACTGCGTAGATGAGGCCGCTGCTTCTCACGACTCACACGGTAGAGGGGTTTGCGCGGGGCCATCCGCCAATTGAGCCGGCGTGTCGCACGATCTGGCTGATATCTCGAACTTTTTTTGTGATTGTTGAGATCAGCACTCTCCGCATGTGGCCATTCGGTGGATTAATTCGAACAGGTATTTCATTTGTGGGATGTGCTGGGCTTCTGCCGTCGCCAGCGGTTCAGCATGCCTTCGGGCGCCTCTTCCGCGGTCAGGGCGAATACCGCGTGGTCACGCCAGGCGCCGTCGATGTGCAGATAGCGCGGGCGCAGCCCCTCCTCGCGGAATCCGAGTTTCTCCACCACCCGGCGGCTGGGCGCGTTCTCGGGGCGAATGCACACCTCGATACGGTGCAGCCCCACGCTGCGGAAGCAGTGGTCGACGGCGAGCGCGACGGCGGTCGGAATGACGCCGCGGCCGGCGACCTCGCGGTCGACCCAGTAGCCGATATGGCCCGAGCACATCGAGCCCCAGGTGATCCCGGCAATGGTGAGCTGGCCGACCAGACGGCCCTGGTACTCGACGACGAACGGCAGCATCCGGCCCGCGTACGCCTCGGCCCGCAGATGGCGGACCATCTGACGGTAGGTCGGGCGGTGCGGTACGGGGATGCCGGGTGGGGGCGGCGGGACCGTCGCCTCCCAGGGGCGCAGCCAGTCGCGGTTACGGCGGTTGACCTCGCGCCAGGCGCGCTGGTCGCGCAGTTTTATCGGCCGGAGGATGACGTCGTTGTCCGTGAGGACGACCGGCCAGGGCGCGTTCAGTGGGTGCTCCGCGGGGGTCCGGGGTGGTCGCCGCCGCGGATCTGGTCGACGGCGTGCGGCAGGAGGCCGGCGAGGACGGCGAGGCCGTCGCGTACGCCGCCGGTCGAGCCGGGGAGGTTGACGATGAGGGTGGCACCGGCGACCCCGGCCAGACCGCGGGAGAGAGCCGCGGTGGGGACGGACTCGCGGCCCGCGGCGCGCAGCGCCTCCGGGATGCCGGGGATGTCGCGGTCAAGGACGGCGCGGGTGGCCTCGGGGGTGCGGTCGGTGGGCGAGATGCCGGTGCCGCCGGTGGTGACGACGGCGTCGTACCCGGCGGCGACGGCCTCGCGGAGGGCCTGTTCGACGGGGTCGCCGTCCGGGACGACGCGCGGGCCGTCGACCGTGAAGCCCATGGCCGTCAGCCCCTCGACGAGCAGCGGGCCGCCCTTGTCGGGGTAGACACCGGCGGCCGCACGGCGGGAAGCGGTGATGACGAGGGCGCGCGGGGCGGTCATCCGCGGCTCCAGTCGCCGGACTTGCCGCCGGTCTTCGTCTCGACCCGGACGTCGGAGATCACGGCCGCCTTGTCGACGGCCTTGACCATGTCGACGACGGTGAGCGCGGCGACGGACACCGCGGTGAGGGCCTCCATCTCGACGCCGGTGCGGTCGGTGGTGTGGACCGTGGCGGCGATCTCGACGGCGTCGTCGGCGACGGTGAGGTCGACGGTGACGCCCGAGACGGCGAGGGGGTGGCAGAGCGGGATCAGCTCCGGGGTGCGCTTGGCGCCCATGATCCCGGCGATGCGGGCGGTGGCCAGCGCATCGCCCTTGGGCAGGCCCTCGCCCCGGAGCAACGCGATGACCTGCGGCGACACCAGGACGCGGCCGGTGGCACGGGCGGTGCGGGCGGTGACGTCCTTGGCCGTGACGTCGACCATCCGGGCGGCGCCCGCCGCGTCGAGATGGGTGAGGTGTTGCTGGCCGCTGCTCATGGTTCTCCCGGTCCGCGCTGCCGCTTGTGCGACGACACGGTACCCCCGGGGCCCGGCGGCTACCCGAGCAGGAGGACCTCGACGCTGTCGCCCACCGCCACCTCGGTGGTGTCCTCGGGGACGACGATCAGGGCGTTGGCCTGGGCGAGCGCGCCGATGAGGTGGGATCCGGCGCCGCCGACGGGGGTGACCGTACCGGCGTCCCGGTCGTAGGAGCCGCGCAGGAACTGGCGGCGGCCCGCCGGGGAGCCGGTGACCGCCTCGGTGCACTCGGCGGGGACGGTGGCGCGGTGCACGTCGGGCAGGCCCATCAGCGTACGGATGGCGGGGCGGACGAACAGTTCGAAGGAGACGTACGCACTGACCGGGTTGCCGGGGAGGGCGAGCAGCGGGATGCGGTCGGGGCCCATCAGGCCGAAGCCCTGGGGCTTGCCGGGCTGCATGGCGAGCCTGCGGAACTCGACGGTGCCCTCCTCGGCGGAGAGGTCCGTGAGTGTCTCCTTGACCACGTCGTACGCGCCGACGCTGACGCCGCCGCTGGTGACCAGCAGGTCGGCGCGGATGAACTGGTCCTCCAGGGTGGCGCGGAGGGTGTCGGGGTCGTCGGCGACGGCGCCGACGCGGTAGGCGATGGCTCCGGCGTCCCGGGCGGCGGCGGTGAGCTGGAAGCTGTTGGAGTCGTGGATCTGGCCGGGGCCCAACGTCTCGCCGGGCTGGACCAGTTCGCTGCCGGTCGACAGGACGACGACGCGGGGACGGGGCCGGACCCGGACGGTGCCGCGGCCGATGGCGGCGAGCAGGGCGATCTGCGGTGGGCCGAGGACCGTACCGGCGCGCAGCGCGCGCTCCCCTGCGGTGACGTCGCTGCCCGCGGCGCGGATGTGGGCGCGGGCGGCGGCCGGGCGGTGCACCCGGACCTCACCGGAGGCGCCCGCGGGGGACGCGCCGCGGGCCGCCATGGAGTCGGCGGGCCCGCCGCCGCTGCCGCCGTCGGTCCACTCGACGGGAACGACGGCCTCGGCGCCGGGCGGGACGGGCGCGCCGGTCATGATGCGGGCGGCCTCGCCGGGGCCGACGGCGGGCAGCTCGCCGCTGCCCGCCGCGACGTCCCCGATGACGGTGAGGGTGGCAGGGAACTCCTCGGTGGCGCCCTCGACGTCGGCTACGCGGACCGCGTAGCCGTCCATGGAGCTGTTGTCGAACGGCGGGAGCGCGGCCGGGACGGTGACGTCCTCGACCAGGACGCACCCCTGGGCGTCGAGCAGGTGCAGCTCGATCGGGTCCAGGGGGCGGATCTTGGCGAGGACGTCGTCGAGATGGTCGGCCACCGACCAGACACGGTGCGGACGGCGGGTCGGGTCGGTGGTACCGCTCAAGGCCCTACAACTCCTCGGTGACGTAACTGCGCAGCCAGGTCCGGAACTCCGGGCCCAGGTCCTCACGTTCGCATGCCAGTCTGACAATGGCACGGAGGTAATCGCCTCGGTCGCCGGTGTCATAGCGGCGGCCCTTGAAGACGACGCCGTGCACCGGGCCGCCCAGGGACGGATCGGCGGCGAGCGTCTGGAGGGCGTCGGTGAGCTGGATCTCGCCGCCGCGGCCGGGGGCGGTCTCGCGCAGGACGTCGAAGACCGCCGGGTCGAGGACGTAGCGGCCGATGATGGCGAGGCGGGAGGGGGCCTGCTCCGCGTCGGGCTTCTCGACCAGGTCGGAGACGGCCACCACGTCGTCGTCGCCCGTGGGGATGGCGGCGGCGCAGCCGTAGAGGTGGATCTGGGCGGGGTCGACCTCCATGAGGGCGATGACGGAGCCGCCGTGCCGCTCCTGTATGTCGATCATGCGCTGGAGCAGCGGGTCGCGCGGGTCGATGAGGTCGTCGCCGAGGAGGACGGCGAAGGGCTGGTCGCCGACGTGCGGGGCGGCGCAGAGGATGGCGTGGCCGAGGCCCTTGGGGTCGCCCTGGCGGACGTAGTGCATGGTCGCCAGGTCACTGGACTCCTGGACCTTGCTGAGGCGGGACTCGTCGCCCTTGCGGTGCAGCGCCTCTTCCAGCTCGTAGTTGCGGTCGAAGTGGTCCTCCAGGGGCCGCTTGTTGCGGCCGGTCACCATGAGGACGTCGGAGAGCCCGGCGGCGGCCGCCTCCTCCACCACGTACTGGATGGCGGGCTTGTCGACGACCGGCAGCATCTCCTTGGGCGTGGCCTTCGTGGCGGGGAGAAAGCGGGTGCCGAGGCCGGCCGCCGGGATGACAGCCTTGCTGATCCGGGGGTGCGATGGGGTCATGCGCAGAACGATAACCGGCCCAAACGGAAGGATGATGAGTGTCCGGTGAATACTGCCTGAGAGCGGGAGCAAGGCCACACGGTGAGCGTGAATCACAGTAGGAAACAGAGGTTGCGGCGGCGTCTCCTGGAGGCGAGGAGCGCGTTGCCGTCCGGTGTCGCGGCGGTTTCGGGGGCCGAACTGGCCCGCCGGGCCCTGGAGCTGGTGGAGCTGGCGGGCGCCGGGACGGTCGCGGCGTACGTGTCGGTGGGGCGTGAGCCGTCCACCCGCGCGCTGCTGGAGCGGCTGCGCGGGGCGGGGACGCGGGTGCTGCTGCCGGTGCTGCTGCCCGACAACGATCTGGACTGGGCGGTGTACGAGGGCGCCGACCGCCTGGTGAAGGCGGGCCGCGGCCTGCTGGAACCGGCCGGTCCGCGGCTGGGCCCCGGGGCGGTGACGGAGGCGGACACGGTGCTGCTGCCCGGCCTCGCGGTGGACCGGCGCGGGATGCGACTCGGCCGCGGCGGCGGCTCGTACGACCGGGTGCTGGCCCGCCTGGAGCGGGCCGGTGCGCATCCTGCGACGGTGGTGCTGCTCCACGACGGCGAGGTGCTGGACGAGGTCCCGGCGGAGGCGCACGACCGGCCGGTGGACGCGGCGGTGACGCCGTCGGGAGTGTGGCGGTTCGCGTCGTAGGAGTGGGTAACGGGCTTCGATTTTCGGCCGTTGCACGTCGACCGAAAACGACCGCCCGGGCCGCGCCGCCCCGGCCGCCCGCGAAACGGCCCCGGCCCCCCTCCGCACGATGCGGGTGAGGGCCGGGGCCGTGAGCTCAGGGAACCGTCACGGCGTGAGCGTCAGCGTGTCCTTCGTGCTCTTCTTCACCGCGGCCTCGCCGAAGGACCAGGGGAGCAGTTCGCCCTTGGCCCACTTGTCGGTCTGGTCGTAGTAGTGGGCGTCGTAGGCGTGGCCGGAGGCGCCGGTGAGGTTGATCCAGCGGGACTTGTCGAGGTCGGCGAGGTTGACGACCATCCGCATGGACGGGACCCAGGTGACGCCGTAGCCGCCGGAGGCGTTCCAGCCGGTGGCGTTGACCGCCGCCTCGCCGCCGCCGACGTTCCACGGGCCGCGGTTGAAGAGCCCCTGGAGGAAGCCGGGGCCCTCGGTGCCCAGCGTCTGGTTCTTCAGGACCATCTGGTGCAGGCGGCCCCAGGTCCAGTTGTCGATGTTCTTGCCCAGCTTGGAGGTCAGCTCGTAGCGGGCGTCCTTCATGGCGTGCGCGAGGAGCTGGTCGCGGTTCTTGTCACCGGGGTGGCCGGGCAGGTCCTCGGTCTTCCACCAGGCGTTGGTGGGGTCGTCGAGGATCGCGCGGACCACCTCGTACCAGCGGTCGCCGCCGTCGGGCTGGGCCATGTCGGGGGCGCGCTCACCGCATTCGCGGACGAACTTGGCGAGGTCGTCGACGGGTCCGCTGTCCTCGGCCGGGCGGACGGTCAGGCACTGGCCCTTGACCCGCAGCTCCTTGGGCATCTTGTTGCCGAAAGCCAGCTTGAGGAGGTTGCGCCAGACGCCGTTGAAGTAGGCGGCGGCCGCGGAGTCCGGCTCCTGGGTGAAGTCCCAGCCGTCGAGGAGCTGCTGCGCCTCGCGGACGTACGGGTCGGAGATGTTGACCTTGGTGAGGTACGGCGTCAGGATCCGGGCGATCTGGCTGCTGTTGTCCTGCTGGAAGCTCTGCATGTCGTCCGTGGAGACCTTGCCGCCGTCCTTGGTCTTCGACTCGATGAGGTCGTTGATCCGCTGGCTGCGGGCGCCGTAGCCCCAGTCCTTGGTGAGGAGGTAGGGGTACTTCTTCTCGTCGACGACGGCCTGGTTGGCGGTGACGATGTAGCCGCGGGCGGGGTTGTACTCCCAGGGGAGCGCGGACTGCGGGATGACGCCGGTCCAGCGGTAGTCCGGGTCCCAGCCGGGGGCCGGGAGGGTGCCGTCGCCCTTGCCGCGGACGGGGATGCGGCCGGGGGCCTGGTAGCCGATGTTGCCCTTGGTGTCGGCGTAGATGAGGTTCTGCGAGGGGACCTCGAAGTCGGCGGCGGCCTTGCGGAAGCTCGTCCAGTCCTTGGCGCGGTTCAGCTCGAAGACGGCGTCCATGGAGGTGCCGGGGTCGAGTGCGGTCCAGCGCAGCGAGAGGGCGTAGCCGTCGCCGCGGTCGGGGGCGGCGTTGCCGACGGGGGCCCGTTTGCCGACGGTGGCCAGCTCACCGTCGCGGTCGGAGACTATGGGCCCGTTGTTGGTGGCGCGGACGGTGATCTCGCGGCTCGGCCCGCCGGCGACCTTGATGGTCTCCTTGCGGGTGACGAACGGGCGGCGACGGCCGTCGTAGAGGTAGCCGTCGGTGGCGACCTTCTCCAGGTAGAGGTCGGTGACGTCGGCGCCGAGGTTGGTCATGCCCCAGGAGACGTCCTGGTTGTGGCCGATGATCACGCCGGGCATGCCGGAGAAGGTGTAGCCCGCGACGTCGTAGGTGCACTTCGGCCCGGTGGTGCGGCAGTGCAGGCCCATCTGGTACCAGAGCGACGGCATCTGCGGGGCGAGGTGCGGGTCGTTGGCGAGCAGCGGCTTGCCGGTGGTGGTGTGGGCGCCGGAGACGACCCAGGAGTTGGAGCCGATGCCGTTGCCGTTCGGGCCGAGCAGCGCCGGGATCTTGTCCAGCGACGTGGAGAGCGCGGAGAGCCCGGACTGGAGGCCGTGGGCGGCGCCGGCGGGGGTGCCGTTCGAGGCGTTGCCGGTGCCGCTGCGCTTGGGGTCGAACTCCTTGGTGACGGGGTTGACCGCGCCGCCCGAGACGATCGGCTTGCTGCGCTGGTACGGGTAGGCCGGGTACAGCTCGGCGATCTGCTGCTGGCTGAAGCGGCTCGTCATCAGGGAGCGGTCGATCTCGTCCTGCATGTTGCCGCGCAGGTCCCAGGCCATGGCCTTGAGCCAGGCGATCGAGTCGACGGGCGTCCACTTCTCGGGCTTGTAGTCGTTCTGGAAGTCCAGCGCCGCGTACTCCAGGGAGAGCGCCGCGCCCTCGTGGTCCTTGAGGTAGGCGTTGACGCCCGCGGAGTACGCCTGGAGGTACTTCTTGGTGGCCGGCGACAGCTTGGTGTCGTACTCCTGCTGTGCGACGCGGTGCCACCCCAGGGTGCGCAGGAACGCGTCGGTGTCGACCTGGTCCTTGCCGAACATCTCGGAGAGGCGGCCGGCCGTCATGTGGCGGCGGACGTCCATCTCCCAGAAGCGGTCCTGCGCCTGGACGTAGCCCTGGGCGCGGAAGAGGTCCTCATCGGTGTCGGCGTAGATCTGGGGTATGCCGTGCGCGTCGCGGCGGACGTCGACGGGATCGGTCAGGCCCGCGAGCTTGAGCGACCCGGTGGTCTGCGGGAGCGACGCCCGCACGGTGTTCACCCCCCAGAAGGCGCCGAAGGCGATGCCCGCCACGAGCAGCAGCACGACCGCGACGGCGACGAGGCGGCCGCGCCGCCCCTTCTTCTTTTTGGGGGCTGGGCCGGTCTTGTTGGCGGGCATCTCTGTCCTTCGAGGGGCAGGGTGGGAGTGCTGGAGCAACCATAGGCGCACGGGTGGGGCGGCCCCTACGCGGAGTCATGACCAGCGCATCCGAGGTTCAAGTAATGGTAAATTGTTAGTCTCAGTAACTAGATACGGTAAGGATTACGCCCACGGAAAGGCCCCGGACCCGGCTCCGGACCGCGCGCGGAAGGACCAGCTCCTGACTGTCGACCATCTCAACCAACTCCTGCTGCTCTGCTCGCTCGTACTGCTCGTCGCGGTGGCCGCGGTACGGCTCTCCTCGCGCAGCGGGCTGCCCAGCCTGCTCATCTACCTCGGGATAGGCATCGCCCTGGGGCAGGACGGCCTGGGCGGCGTGGGCTTCAGCAACGCCGAGCTGACCCAACTGCTCGGCTACGCCGCCCTCGTCGTGATCCTGGCCGAGGGCGGTCTCGGGACGAAGTGGAAAGAGATCCGGCCCGCCCTGCCCCAGGCGGCACTGCTCTCCACACTCGGCGTCGCGGTGAGCGTGGGGGTCACCGCGGCGGGGGCGCACTATCTCGCCGGACTGGACTGGCGTCAGGCGCTGCTGGTCGGCGCGGTGGTGTCGTCGACGGACGCCGCCGCGGTCTTCTCCGTGCTGCGCTCGGTGCCGCTGCCGTCCCGTCTGACGGGCGTGCTGGAGGCCGAGTCCGGCTTCAACGACGCCCCGGTGGTCATCCTCGTCGTCGCCTTCTCGACCGCCGGGCCGGTCGAGCACTGGTACGTCCTGATCGGCGAGATCGCCCTGGAGCTGGCGATCGGCGCGGCCGTCGGACTGGCCGTCGGCTGGATCGGCGCGTACGGCATGCGGCATGTGGCGCTGCCCGCCTCGGGTCTGTACCCGATCGCCGTCATGGCCATCGCGGTCTCGGCGTACGCGGCGGGCGCGCTGGCGCACGGCTCGGGCTTCCTCGCCGTCTACCTGGCCGCGGTGATCCTCGGCAACGCCAAGCTGCCGCACTCCGCGGCGACCCGCGGCTTCGCCGAAGGGCTGGGCTGGATAGGCCAGATCGGCATGTTCGTCCTGCTCGGTCTGCTGGTGACGCCGCACAACCTCCTCGACGACATCGTGCCCGCGCTGCTGATCGGCCTGATCCTGACGGTCGTGGCCCGGCCGCTGTCGGTCTTCCTCGGGCTGTTGCCGTTCCGGGTGCCGTGGCGGGAGGAGGCGCTGCTGTCCTGGGCCGGGCTGCGCGGCGCGGTGCCCATCGTCCTCGCCACCATCCCGATGGTGGGCCAGGTGCCGGGCAGCGAACGCGTCTTCAACATCGTCTTCGTCCTCGTCGTGGTCTACACCCTCATCCAGGGCCCGACGCTGCCGTGGCTGGCGCGACGGCTGCGGCTGGGCGAGGGCGAAGAGGCGGCCGACCTCGGCATCGAGTCGGCCCCGCTGGAGCGGCTGCGCGGCCATCTGCTGTCCACCTCGATCGGCACCACCTCCCGGATGCACGGCGTCGAGGTCGGGGAGCTGCGGATGCCGTCCGGCGCCGCGGTCACGCTCGTCGTCCGCGACGGCGAGAGCTTCGTACCGGCGCCGACGACAGTGCTGCGGCGCGGCGACGAACTGCTGGTCGTCGCCACGGACCAGGTCCGCGACGCGGCGGAGAAGCGGCTTCAGGCCGTCTCCCTGGGCGGCAAGCTGGCCGGCTGGCTGGGCACCGTGGCGGAGGCGCCGGTGGAGGCGGTACGCCGTCACGGACGACGGAAGGCGCCCGCCACCGCCGGGCGCGGTACGGGCGGCAGGCGTCCGCACCGCGACCGCGACTGACGGATCAGTGGGCCGCCCCGGTGTGCGGCCCACCGGTGTATGGCCCACCGGTGTGCGGCGGCGCACCACCGATCCGAAGGGGAGCCCCGTGAAGCCCTGGCCGACCCCAGGGCTTCCCCCATACCGGCCTGTAGAATCCCCTCAGCACATCGACGACCCACTCTGCCTGACGCAGAGCTGGCGCGACCGCTCGGCGGCCGCGGCCCGGTGCGGGCCACGCGGTATCACTCGGTCCTGCGCGAGAGGACAGCTCTCGGCGCACCACCCGTGAGCACTCGCGGCCGTGCGCTACCAGGCAGCGGAAAGGCCCGGCCGTGGCATCCGCGGTCAAGGACTCCCATCCCGGATACGGACAACTGCTGCGCACCCCCGGTGCGTGGACCTTCTTGCTGCCCGGCTTCCTGGCCCGGCAGCCCTTCGCCATGCTCACGATCTCCATCGTGCTGCTGGTGGAGCACACCACCGGTTCGTACGGCACCGCCGGTACGGTCTCGGCGACGACCGGCGTGGCGATGGCGCTGTTCGCCCCGCAGAACGGCAAGCTCGCCGACCGGTTCGGGCAGCGCGCGGTGCTGGTGCCCGGCGTGCTGGTGCACGTCGCGGGCATCGCCGCCCTGATCACGCTGACCCTGTCCCACGCGCCCCTGTGGGCGCTGCTCGCCGTCGCGGTGCCCACGGGCGCCTCGGCACCGCAGGTCGGCCCGATGGTGCGGGCCCGCTGGGCGGCCCGGCTGGGCGGCAGTCCGCTGCTGCCGACGGCGGCGGCGTTCGAATCGGTCACCGACGAGTTCACCTTCGTCGTCGGTCCGGTGCTGGCCACGGCGTTGTGCACCGGCGTCCACCCGGCGGCCGGGCTGATCGCCGAGGCGGTGCTGACACTGGCCGGCGGGCTGCTCTTCGCGGCGCAGTGGCGCAGCCAGCCGCCGGTCCACCGGGGTCACCAGGAGGGCGCGCCCCGCGTCTCGGCGCTGTCGGTGTCCGGGGTGCAGGTGCTGATCGTGGCGTTCCTCGGCATCGGTGCGGTCTTCGGCGGCATGCAGGTCACGCTGACCGCGTTCACCCAGGACATCGGCCGCCCCGGCATCAACGGCGTCCTCTACGGCATCTTCGCGGCGGGCAACATGCTGGCCGGGGTCGCGTGCGGCGCCCTCGCCTGGAAGACCGGCCCGCACCGCCGCCTGCTCGTCGCGTACGGGCTGCTGGCGCTGGCGACCGTCCCCCTGTGGGCGGTGACGGCGGTGCCGTTGCTGGCGGCGAACGGGCTGGTCATCGGGTTGTGCATCGCCCCGGCGCTGATCACCGGCTACACGCTGGTGGAGTCGCTGGTCCCGGCGGGCGCCCGTACGGAGGCGTTCACCTGGCTGACCGGCGCGGTGGCGCTGGGCCAGGCCGCGGCGGCGACGTCGGCGGGCCGACTGGCCGACGCCTACGCGCCGAGCAGCGGCTTCCTGGTGCCGCTGGCCGGTACCGCGCTGGCGCTGGCGGTGCTACTGGCACTGCGCTCGCGGCTGCTGCCCCGGGGAACGAGCCGGGTGGGGACGCCGTCCGGGGCGCCCTCGGACGGCGCTGACGGGGACGCGGCGGGGCGTGGAGTCGGTCACCGTACGGCGGCCACAGTGGACTGACGGGCCGGAATACTGCACTATGGACCGTCGTTAGCACTCATCGAGTGAGAGTGCCAGGAGGAAGACAAGTGCCGACCTACCAGTACCAGTGCACCGAGTGCGGCCAGGGCCACGAGGCGGTGCAGAAGTTCACCGACGACGCGCTCACCGAGTGCCCCAGCTGCCAGGGACGCCTCAAGAAGGTGTTCTCCGCGGTCGGCATCGTCTTCAAGGGCTCCGGCTTCTACCGCAACGACAGCCGCGGCGCGTCGTCCAGCAGCAGCCCGGCGAAGTCCCCCTCCTCGACGAGCACGTCCGACTCCTCGTCGTCCGGCTCCGGCTCGGACACGAAGTCGTCGTCCACCTCGTCCTCGTCCTCGTCGACGAGCAGCACCTCGGGCCCGGCGAGCAGCAGCTCCGCCGCCTGATCACCGCTTTCCCGGACCCCCGCCGTCGCACCGACGGCGGGGGTCGTGCGTATGCGGGCACCCCGTAGGCTGGCCGGTATGGCTGACGCGGAGATTGGCGTCATCGGCGGATCGGGTTTCCACTCCTTCCTCGACGACGTGACCGAGATCACGGTGGACACCCCCTACGGGAGCCCCAGCGACTCCCTGTTCCTCGGCGAGGTGGCCGGGCGGCAGGTCGCCTTCCTCCCCCGGCACGGCCGCGGTCACCACCTTCCGCCGCACCGCATCAACTACCGCGCCAACCTGTGGGCGCTGCGCTCCGTCGGCGTCCGGCAGATCCTCGGCCCGTGCGCGGTGGGCGGCCTGCGGCCCGAGTACGGGCCGGGCACGCTGCTCGTTCCGGACCAGATCGTGGACCGCACCAAGAGCCGCGCCCAGACGTACTTCGACGGCGTCCCGCTCTCCGACGGCAGCATCCCGCGCGTCTTCCACCTGCCGTTCGCCGACCCGTACTGCCCCGCCGCCCGGACCGCCGCGCTGGCGGCGGCGCGCGGCCGGAGCTGGGACGCGGTGGACGGCGGCACGCTCGTGGTGATCGAGGGGCCGCGCTTCTCCAGCCGCGCCGAGTCCCGGTGGCACGCGGCGCAGGGCTGGTCGGTGGTCGGCATGACGGGCCACCCCGAGGCAGTACTCGCCCGCGAACTGGGCCTCTGCTACGCCTCGTTGACGCTGGTCACGGACCTGGACGCGGGCGCCGAGACAGGCGACGGCGTCTCCCACCACGATGTCCTCGAAGTCTTCGGGAAGAACGTCGGCCGCCTGCGCGAGGTCCTCTTCGACGCGGTCGGCGCCCTCCCGGCCACGAGTGAGCGGACCTGTGGTTGTGCGCAGGTGCATGACGGGTGGGAATTGGGGATCGAGCTGCCGTAGGAGGGCGGTCGAGGCCCGCGGCGGGGCTTGCGGGCCGGTACGTGGCCGGGCTGCGGGCCGGTAGGTGGCCGGGCTGCGGGCTTGTGAGTCGGTACGTGGCCGGGCTTGCGGGCCGGGTCCGGGGCCGCCTTCGGGGCGGGTCCCCCCTGCGGGTGGCGGGGTTGTCCACATCCGCCGGGGCCGTCCACAGGCCCGCACGCGCGGCGGGGAGAGCGGGCACGGTGGGTGCCGTCGGTCCCGTTCCCTCACCGCAGGCGGTGCTCACCATGCCTCACTCCCCGCTCCTCCCCTCCGCTCCGCACGCCACCCGTGCGGCCGTGCCTCCGGCGCCGCTGCCCGCGCCCGCCCCGTGTGAAGTGCCCCACTTCCCGCCGCTGCGGCTCGGTGGCGTACGGCGTCCGTGGCGCCGGGCCCTGGGGTGGCGGCTGACCGCGACCGGGCTCGCGATCACGGCCGCGGCATGGGCATGCGGGGAATTACCGGACGCGGGCCGGGCTCCGTCGGGTGCCGGATGTGCCGCCTCGGCGGCGCCGGAGGGGCGGTAGTCCATGACGCGAGATCGAGTGGCGTCCGCTTTCCGGCCACGCGAAACTTTTCCGGGCGGCGGGGTCGCTGCCTCATGCCGCCCGGAGCGCGCCCTATATTTCCCCGGCGCCCCGGATGTGATCCGTACTGACGCTCTGGCCGCTCACTGGTTCGTGTGGGGCGGCTGGACACCGCTGCCCCGCCCTGACGTAAGTTGCGGTGCTGTTTGTTGGTGCACCATCCGTAAAGCACATGGAGAGAGGCCGACTGGTGAGCGAGAGCAAGAGCGTCCTGCAGGGATTCAAGGACTTCCTGATGCGGGGCAACGTCATCGAACTCGCGGTGGCGGTGGTCGTCGGTGCGGCCTTCACCAACATCGTGAACGCGGTGGTGAAGGGCGTGATCAACCCGATCGTCGGCGCCTTCGGCTCGCAGAACCTCGACAACTACAAGACCTGCCTCACCACGTGCGTCGTCGACAAGAAGGGCGAGTTCACCGACGGCATCTACATCCTGTGGGGCTCGGTCCTCAGCGCGGTGCTGACGTTCCTGATCACCGCCGCGGTGGTCTACTTCCTCATGATCCTTCCGATGAACAAGTGGAAGGAGCGGGTGGACGCCCGCAAGCCGGTGGACGACACCTCGGCGGAGCCGACCGAGGTCGAGCTGCTGGCGGAGATCCGCGACGCCCTGATCGCGCAGCGCAACGGCTCCTCGTCGGTCTCGGGCGCCGTCGGAACGGTCATCACGCAGAAGTCACCGTCGTAGCGGAATCCCGCGGACGCATCGGACCGCTCCACCGCCTCGCTCAGAGGTGGTGGGGCGGTTTTTCGTCGAGGAAGCGCCGGAGGTCAGCGGAACTGTCGGCCGCGTCGCCGGTGGGACGCTCGCCCCAGCCGCGGTCCGAGTCGTCGTCGGAGCGGCGGGACAGCGGATCGTCGAAGAGCAACGCGGCCCGGGCGGCGCGGCGGCGGGCGGCGGCCCGCTCCTCTTCGGCATCCCGAGCCGACTGCTCCTCGTCGGAGCCCTGGGGCGTCTGGCCCTCGGCCCGCTTGTCCTGTGCCGGTCGGTCCTCGGGGTGGGCCGTCGAGGTCCTGGACGCGGCGTCGGGCGCGGGCGTACCGGCCGTGGCGGAGTCCGGCGACGCTGGTGCGGGCTGCGGGTCGCGGGGGCGGGCCGGGTCGTCGGATGCGGAGGTGGTGCTCACCTTCTCAGGGTACGACCGGCCCGGGCCCGGCCTTCGGGCAGCCGAGGCGGGGGCGGGAGCCGCGGGCGTTCCTGGGGCCGAGGCCCTGCCTGGGTACGGGTACGGGCCCGGGCCCGTACCCGTACCCGTATCCGGGAGAGTGGACGGGCCACGCGCACCCGGGCCGAGGCGCGCACCCGGGCCGAGGCGCGCGCCCGGGGATGCGTCGCCGGTGGGCGGGTCAGGACGGCGCGTCGGCCGTGACGAGCCAGGCCGCGTTGCGCAGGCGGACGGCGCCGTGTTCCTCGTAGGCCCGCAGCCGGTCGGTGAGTGCGGTGCGGGCGCGGGCGTCGGCGGCGGGGCCGGCCTGGCTCGTCCAGTGACGGCCGGGGCCGGAGCCCAGCAGGAAGTCCGCGGCGTCGTCGGCGTCCCGGCCCCAGGTGCCGTACGCCTCCACCCGCTCCGCCGCGACGCCGGTGAATCCGGCGGCGGTGAGCACCCCGCGGATCTCGTCGGGGCCGCCGAGCGAGAAGGCGCCGGGGGTGCCCGGGCGGCCGAAGTCGCCGAGCGGCAGCTGGTCGCGGAGGACCAGGACCGCCTGGAGCCATTCGTTGTCCGCGTCGGCCGCGCCGCAGACGAAGGCGAGCCGGCCGCCGGGGCGCAGCGCCCGGCGGAGGTGGGCGAACGCGCCCACCGGATCGGCGAAGAACATCACACCGAAGCGGCTGATCGCGACATCGAGCGCGCCGGGCGGGAAGGGGTGGGACTGCGCATCGCCCTGGACGAAGGTGACGTTGGCGGGACCGTCGCTCCGGGCGCTCTCCCGGGCCTTCTCCAGCATCGGTCCGGACAGGTCCAGGCCGGTGGCGTCTCCCCGGGGCGCCTGGCGGGCGGCGAGCCGGGTCGTGCAGCCGGAGCCGCAGCCGATGTCGAGGACCCGGTCGTCCGCGCGGATCGCCGCGGCGGTGAGCAGCGGCTCGGTGAAACCGGCGTTGGCCGCCTCCCAGCGGTCGCGGTGGGCGGCCCAGTGGGCACCCTCGTCGCCGTTCCAGACGCGCTGCTGCTCGGTGTTGACGATCGGTCCCATGCCGTTCCTCCTGCGGGATGCGGGCCGCTCCGCCCGGCCGGCCCGGGCCGCTCACGGCGGCGCCGGAAAGGGGGATGCGTTCCCCCAGTATGGGCGCGGCCGAGCGGACCGGCGCAGGAACCGGCCGGTGCCCGAGCGCCCGGATCCCGGCGCCCGCGCCGACGGGCTCGCCAACCACCCGTGCGGCAACGCGGGTTCACGATCCGGTGGAGGCACAGCGCAGACGGACATCGATGGGCGTACGGGCGCAAGGAACCGCGCGTCTGCGCCGAAGGCCCTCCACGGCAACCCAATATGACACTGAAAATCATTCCCGATATCGTGATCTCCGGGTCACTGCGGGACCGCGGTCCGGGGTTCCCGGACGCCGGGAGCCCGCGCATCTCGCGGCGATGGGGAGTCATGGGACATCTGTTGATGGTCGAGAGCTGGGTCGGCTCGATGAGCCGGTTGCTGCCACGGGCGCTCACCGAGGCCGGGCACACGTTCACGTTCCTCACCCGGGACCTGAACCACTACCTGCGGTCCGCGCCCGAGGGGACCGCCCACCCGCTGCTCGGTGCCCGGAACGTCCTCACCGCCGACACCAACGACGCGGCCGCGCTGCTGCCGTACGTGCGCCGGCTGCACGGCACGCTGGGGTTCGACGGGGTGCTCAGCTCCTGCGACTACTACCTGCCCACCGTCGCCGCCCTCACCGGGGAGCTGGGGCTGCCCGGTCCGGACGCGGACGCCGTCACCGCCGCGTGCCGCAAGGACCGCACCCGGCGCACGCTCGCCGCGGCGGGGGTGCCGGGGCCGCGGTTCGCCGTCTGTGACGGGTTCCCCGCCGCCGCCCTCGCCGCCGCGGAGATCGGCTACCCGCTGGTGGTCAAGCCGGTGGACCTGTGCGCGGGCATGTTCGTCCGGCGGGTGGGCGACGAGCGGGAGCTGGCCGCCGCGCACCGCGCCCTGGACGCCTTCCCGGTCAACGCGCGCGGCCAGCGCCGCTCCCCCGCGCTCCTGTTGGAGGAGCTGCTGGAGGGGCCCGAGGTCAGCGTCGAGACCGTGACCGCCGGCGGCGCCACACATGTCATCGGCGTCACCGGCAAAAGCGTGGGCGGCGCCCCGGCGTTCATCGAGACGGGACACCTCTTCCCCGCCGCGCTCGGCCCCGGCGAAGCCGCGTCGGCGGCGGAGACCGCGTGCGCCGCGCTGGACGCGCTCGGCCTGGACCAGCTCGTCGCACACACCGAGATCAAGCTGACGGCGGACGGGCCCCGGGTGATCGAGGTCAACCCGCGCCCGGCGGGCAACCGCATCACCGAACTCGTCCGCCATGTCACCGGCGTCGACCTCGCGGCCGCCTGCGTGGCGCTGGCGCTCGGCGAGGCGCCGGACCTGGAGGTCCGGACGACCGGTGTGACGGACGCGGCGATCGGCTTCCTGCTGCCGGAGACCGACGGCGTACTGACCGGATACGGCCCGGCCGGGCGCGAGGTGCGGCAGGAGCTGGCGGCGGCGCCCGGTGTCCTGGAGGTGGTGCTGGCCGACCCGGGCACCCGGGTGCGGACCACCACCGACAACAACGGCTACCTGGGGCACATCATGGCGACGGGGAGCGGCGCGCCGCCCGGTGACGCCCGTACACGCGTCGCCGAGCTGCTCGGCACCGTCCGTCCGTGCGTGGCGGCGGACCGGTGAGCGCCCCGCCCGCCGTCCGTCCGGCCGCCGCCCCGCTCACCGGGTGGCCGGACCTGGAGACGCTGCAACAGGCCGTGCTGGACGGCGCGTTCGGGACGGATCCGCGGAGCGTACGGATCTCCACGGCGTTCGCGACCAGTCAGGCGGTGCGCCACGACGGGCGGTCCGGCGGCTACCGCAACGAGGTGCTGAGCCTGCGGCTGGGCGCGGCCGTCGGCTCGTGCGCGGCGGAGCCCGGTGCCCTGCCGCCCGAGGCGGTGACGGACGCGGTGGGCGCGGACGTGGCGGCGCTGCTGGCGCATCCGCTACCGGTGGTGCGGACCGCCGCGCTCGACGCGTATCTGATGCACCGGCTGCCGCACACCCCGGCGCACGGGGCGCGGCCGCTGGCGCTGGCCGCGGGCACCTCGCTGGAGAAGTCCCGGGCGCGGGCGCGCTCGGTCGTGGACCTGCTGGCCCCGATGGTGCCCGCCGGGGGCCGGGTGCTGGTCGTCGGAGTCGTCAACTCCCTTCTGGAGGCGCTGCGTTCGCGGGGGCTGGCGTATGTGCCGTGCGATCTGAAGGGCGGGGCGACGGAGTGGGGCGAGGCGGTGGTGCGGGACGCGGCGGGCGCCATCGGGGGCTGCGACGCGGTGCTCGCCTCGGGGATGACGCTCGGCAACGGCACGTTCGGGCCGCTGCGTGCGCTGGCCGCCGCCCGCGGGCTGCCGCTGGTGCTGTTCGCGCAGACCGGCAGCGCGGTGCTGCCCCGCTTCGTCGGCGCGGGCGTGCACGCGGTGTGTGCGGAGCCGTATCCGTTCTTCTGGCTCGACGGCGGGCCCGGCACGCTGTACCGCTACGGCGGGCTGCCCGGTGACGGCCGGTATGAAGGGAGCGGCCGATGAGCGCGCCACCGACCGCCGCCGCACCCCCGGCACCGTCCCGCGCACCGCAGTGGCGGGCGCGGCCGGACGCCGCCGATCCGCATCTGCTGTCGCTGGTCGGCCGGACGCCGCTGGCGCGGATCACCGCCGATCTGCCGGGCCCGCACCCCGGTTTCTGGGCGAAGCTGGAGGGGCACGGCGTCGGCGGGATGAAGGCGCGGGCCGCCGTGTCGATGCTGCTCGGTGCGCGCGAACGCGGTGAACTGCGGCCCGGCGCGCCGGTGGTGGAGTCGACGTCCGGCACCCTCGGCATCGGGCTGGCCTTCGCCGGTCAGGCGCTGGGGCACCCCGTCGTCCTGGTCGGCGACGCGGAGCTGGAGCCGTCGATGCGGCGGCTGCTGCGGGCATACGGGGCGCGGCTGGAGCTGGCCGACCGACCGGCGGCGCGCGGCGGCTGGCAGGCGGCCCGGCTGGCGCGGCTGCGCACGGTACTGGCGGAGCTGCCCGGCGGGTACTGGCCCGATCAGTACAACAACCCCGACAACCGCGCCGGTTACGCCTCGCTGGCCGCCGAGATCGCCGGTGCGCTGCCACGGCTGGACATCCTGGTGTGCAGCGTCGGCACCGGCGGCCACAGCGCCGGGCTCATCGGCCCGCTGCGGCGTGCCCGGCCCGGGCTGCGGCTGATCGGGGTGGACGCCACGGGCTCGACCATCTTCGGGCAGCGGGCCCGGCCCCGGCTGATGCGCGGGCTGGGCAGCAGCATCCACCCGCGCAACGTCGATCACGCCGCGTTCGACGAGGTGCACTGGGTGGGCCCGGCCGAATCCGCCGATGCCTGCCGCCGGTTGGCACGTACCAGCTTCGTCAGCGGGGGATGGAGCACGGGCGCCGCGGCGCTGGTGGCGGCGTGGGCGGCGCGAACGCATCCGGGCGCGGTCGTCGCGACGGTCTTCCCCGACGGGCCGCACCGCTATCTGTCGTCCGTCTACGACGACGACTTCACCGCCGCGCACGGCGTGGACTGCGCCGCCGCCCGCACCCACCCGGTTGAGATCCCCCATCCGCACGCGGCCGAGGCGACCGGCTGGACGCGCTGCACCACGGTCCTCGCCCCCCGCGCGGCGCCCGCGCCGCCCCGTCCCCCTCAGGAGGCCCGCGCGTGAAGGCATCCCTGCGCACCACACGCCTCGAACTCGCCGAACCGCTGCGGATATCCCGCGCCACGATGGCCGCCCGGGACGCGGTGTGGCTCACGGTGGAGCACGGCGGGCTGCGCGGCCACGGCGAGGCGGTGGCCAGCGCCTACTACGGGCTGGACGCGGCCACGCTGGTGCGGCTGCTGCGCGACGCGTCGGCCGCGGTCGCGCGCCATACCGACCCGGAGTCCGCGCTGGCGGCGCTGCGCGCCGGTGAGCTCCCGGCGCCGGGGGCCCCGCCCGCCGTCGCCGCGGCCGTCGAATCGGCGCTGCTGGACCTCGTCGGCAAGCGGTCCGGCCACGGCGCGTACCGGCTGCTGGGCGCGGCCGGGCCGCCGTCCGCGACGACCGCCCGCACCCTCGGCATCAGCACGCCGGAGCGGGCCGGGACGCTCGCCGCGCGCCTCGCCGACCGCGGCTTCACCCTGCTGAAGGTCAAGGCGGGCGCGGCCGACCCGGAGGACGATCTCGCGCGCATCCGGGCGGTGCGGGCGGCGGCCCCGCACGCCCGGCTGCTGCTCGACCCGAACGGCGCGTGGAGCGCCGCGCAGGCCCGGGAGTTGCTGCCGCGCTGCGCGGAGCTGGGGGTGGCGGCGGTGGAACAGCCGCTCGCGCCCGGCGGCCCCGAGGCGCTGGCCGCGCTGGCGGCCCGGTCGCCGCTGCCGGTGATCGCCGACGAGGACGCGGTGTCGTACGAGGACGCGAAGCGGCTGGCGGGCCGGGTACAGGGCGTCAACGTCAAACTCGCCAAGTGCGGCGGGGTGTTCGCGGCGCTGCGCATCGCCGACCTGCTGGCGGACAGCGGCACGGATCTGATGCTCGGCTGCCTGACGGCCAGCACCCTCGGCATCGCCCCCGCCGTCCACCTGGTCCACCGCGCCCACTGGGTCGACCTCGACGGCCATCTGCTGCTCGCCCACGATCCGTGGCGCGGGATCGGTGGTGCCGAGGGGACGGTACGGGCGGGTGACCGGCCCGGGTTGGGGGTGCGGCCGCGTGCGCGGGAGGGGCGGTTGGGGGTGGCGGCGCCTGCGACACCGGGGGCAAAGGGGCGTCCGGTCCGCGAGGGTCCTGGCCATGCGGGTCAGGGCCGGTCCGGGGCGTCCTGACTTCGTGGTGACGGGCCCGGTCCGGGCATCCTGATCGTGCGGCGCGGGCCAGTTCGGCGCCTCCTGGCCGTGTGGCGAAGTGCCCGGCCCGGCGTGCGTTCCGGCCGTGCAGCGAGGGGCCTGACCTGGCGCTTTCCGCTCCCATGGCGTGAGGCCCCGGACTGGCGTTCCGGCCGCGCCCCGCGCCCGTCCCCGCCACGTCAGGGCCGGTTCCCCGCACGTCGGAGCCAGTTGTCGCGGTACGCCGGAACCAGGCGCCGGCGAGCTTGCCCAGTGGCGTACCGAGGGGGCGTACGCTCCGCTCCGCGCGCCCCCGGCTCAGGCCCGCTCCAGCTCCTCGTGCCACCAGCGGTCGCGGCCCGGGGTCCAGCCCACGGGTCGGGCGCAGCGGCTGACGACGAGGACGGGCGCCATGGGCTCCGTCGCGTCACGGCGCGTGGCGTGGTGCAGGGCCCGGTCCAGGACCGGCTTCACGGGGCGGACGGCCCCGTCCCAGAACGCCGCGTCCGCGGTGACCAGCACCCGCGCACCCGATTCCCGCACCCGGGCCGCGAGTTGCGGGGCGGTGAGCTGCACCGGGAGCGTGGCCCGGACGGCGTCCAGTTGTCCGCAGGCGAGCGTGACGATCACCGACTCCGGGACCAGCGGCAGATGGACGGCGACCCGGTCGCCCGCGCCGACGCCGAGGCGGCGCAGCACGGTCACGGCGCGCTCCGCCCGGTCGAGGAGCATGCCGTGGGTCAGCTCCTCCAGCCGTCCCGGCTCGCCGGACCAGGTCAGGGCGGCCCGTGAACCGCCCGGCCGACGGGAGGCCCGCGGCTCACTGGGGCCATCTGCATGCTCTGAGGTCACACGGCGCAACATGCGGACCAGTGTGAAGATCATCGATCAACGATCGCTGAACGTCCGTTGTATGCCCCCGCCGCCGGCGCGGCGCGGGCGGACACGGCCCTTGCCCGGCTCCCGTTCGCCCGTAGACGCACCCGGTGCGGCGCGGGCCGATACGCTACCGAAAGGTCAGCGCGCCCGGTGAACACCGTGACCGACCGCGTCTGTCATCTCGCCCGCGCCGTACCGAACCGGGTGCGAACCGGCCCTTCCGGGACCGGATTCCGGCGTCCCGCTCCGTTCCGTACGGCCCGGCACCGCGCCTGACCTCGGGCTTTCGGGAGTGCCGCGTCGGTAGCCCGGTGACACCTCTCAGGTCCCGCGTCTCAGGTCCCGCGACCGCCGAGCCCTGCACGGCTCCGGCCCGCCCCCTTTTCTGCCCCTCGCTCCGGGCGCCCAATCCCCTCCCCCGCGATGGATGCCGTCCCACATCTCCCACGCCCCGCCGCGCGCCCCCGTGCCCCGGCGTGCCCGCCCGCGCCGCGCGCCGCGTGCGCGCGCCCGTACGAAAGGTCGCCCCGTATGCCCACACCCCCACGCACCCCGCCGCCGTCCACGCCTCCGCACGGGGCCGGGCCGGATGGCCGGTGGGCGCTCGCCGCGGTGGCGCTGGGCGCATTCTGCGTCCAGTTGGACTCGTTCGCGCTGCATCTCGCGCTGCCTGTCATCCGGGGTGAGCTACCGGGCCCGGCGGCCGTCGGGCGCGCGGTGAGCGGCGGTTACCTCCTGGCGGCCGGGGCGCTGATGCCGCTCGCCGGGCGGCTCGGCGACGCGTACGGCAGGCGCCGGATGCTCCGTACCGGGCTGCTGCTGTTCGCCGCGGCGGCCGCCGCCTGCGCCCTCGCGCCGTCGCTGCCGCTCCTGGTGGCGGCCCGGGTGGTCCAGGGGGTGGGCGCCGCGCTGATCATGCCGAACGGGCTGGCGCTGCTGACCCGGGTCTTCCCGGGCCCCCGGGGGCGGCGGATGACCGGCCGTGCCCTGGGGCTGGCCGGACTCGCCACCGCCTGCGGCCCGTTCGTGGGCGGCGCGGTCACGGAGTACGGCTCCTGGCGGGCCGTGTTCTGGCTTACGGCGCTCCCTGCGCTGGTGGCCGCGGCAGCCGCCCGGCGCCCCGCCGCACCGCGCACCCCGGGCACGACCGGGCGGACCGCGGCACATCCGGACGTGGTGGGCGCGGTGGCCGCCACGGTTGCCTGCGCCTTTCTGGCGCTCGGCCTGGGCGGCGGCCCCTGGTGGTGGGCCTGGCTGATCGCCGCGGTGGCACTGGCCACCGGCTGCGTACGGCGGGCACGCCGGGCGGCGCCACTCCTGGACCCGGCGCTGCTCCGCGACGGGCTCTATCTGCGGCTGACGGCCTCGGGGGCGGTCGCCAACGCCGCGACGGTGGCCCTGTTGTTCGCCGTGCCGCAGGCCCTGCAGCGGGTGGCCGGGCTGTCACCGGCCGCCGCGGGCCTGGCGTTCCTGGTCCCGGCCGGTGCGCTGGCCGCCGGGGGCCCGGCCGCCGGACGGGTGCGGCCGGCGGCCGGAACGGCAGTGATGGCGGGCTGTCTGACCGTGGCGGCCGTCGCGTGGGGGGCGCTCCCCCTGGGCGGTACGAATCCGCTGCCGCTCCTGGTGGCGGCGACGGTCGCGGCGGCGGCCCTGGGGACGGCGGGCGCACTGGCCCTCACCGGGACGCAGGCCCTGGTGGCGGCCGACGGGGCGGGCGCGGCAGCCGGAGTGACCAAAGCGGCCCTGACCGTCACCGCCGGGCTGGGCCTCGCCCTGCCGCTCCCGGACGAGGGCCCCCGCCCGGCCCTCCTCGGTGCGGCCTGCCTGACGGCGGCGCTCGGCCTGACCGCCGCAGCCACCCTCCGGGCGTTCCGCCGACTGCGGCGGAGGGGAGGGAGAGGGATGCACGGATGACCGCCTCCCGGGGCCTTTCCTTCCGGTCGGAAACGCCCCGCCGCGCAGTCCGCGCGGAGTTGTCCACAGGCCCGGCACGCTCCGCGCCCGCGGTCGTACGCTGAGTCGACGAACGAGCACGGAACGTGATGTGACGCAGGGCAACGGGGGGCGAAATGGGGAAGTTGACGAGCGGCCGGCGGGTGGACCGGCGCGGTACGGGCGGACACGACGCCGGTCGGCGCGGGTCGGGCGGGCGCGGCGCCGCCCGCCACAGTACGGGCGCATGCGGCGCCGCCCGGCACGGGCGATGCGGGCGGCGCGCCTGGCGTGAAGGCCCGCGCCAGGCATGGCGACGACTGCGGCGCCTGCCACACCCGCCGCACCGCCTGCGGTCAGGCCCCCGCCGCGACCGTGTCGGCGACCACGCACCCGATGTTGTCCGGCGCGCCCGCCTCCCGCGCCAGCGTGACCAGTTCGCGTACGGCCTGTTCGGGGCCGGGTGCGGCGGCCAGCACCTCTTGGAGGGTGCCGGGCGGCAGGACGGCGTGGAGCCCATCGGTGCACAGCAGGTACCGCTCGCCCGGGCGGACGTCCAGCAGCCGCAGGTCGGGGGTGAAGCCCTCGCCCCCGTCGAGCGCGCGGGTCAGCAGCCCGCGCTGCGGATGCCCGGGCGCCTCCTCGGGCGTGAGCCGTCCCTCGTCGACGAGGGACTGCACGAGGCTGTGGTCATGGGTCAGCCGCACCAGCCCGGCGTCCCGCAGGACGTAGCCGCGCGAGTCCCCGATGTGCAGCAACGCCAGCCGCGACCCGGCACGCAGCAGCGCCGTCAGGGTGCAGCCCGCTTCCGCCGCGTCCTCGGCGCCGAGCCGCTGGACCGCGCGGTTGGCGCGGTGCGCGGCCTCCTCCAGCGCTTCGAGGAGATCCGCGGGCGCGGGATCGCGCGCCTCCAGGGCCGTCAGTTCGGCGAGCGCGGCGGTGACCGCCCGGCCGCCGTCCGCGCCGTATCCGTCGGCGACGGCGAGCAGCCGCCGCCCCGCGTGCACCGCGTCCTGGTTGGCGGTACGGACGAGCCCGCCGTCGGTCAGGGCCGCGGCGCGCAGCGTCACAGGAGTGGGAGTGGTCGCCATGGTGGAGTCCTTCCGGGACAGTTGGTCGACGAGGAAGACGGCCAGGTCCCGGCGGGCCGCGGTGTCGGCCTCGACCTGTTCCCAGTACGCGGCGACCGCGGTGGCCGCGGTGTCCGGTGGCAGGGCGCACACCTCCCGGATGCGGGCCAGCGGCATCCCCAGCCGCCGCAGCCAGGCGACGAGCCGCGCCCGTTCCAACTGCGCGGGCGCGTAGCGCCGGTAGCCGTTCACGGGGTCGACGTGCGCCGGGGGCAGCAGGCCGAGGTCGTCGTAGAGCCGCAGCGCCTTGGGCGAGAGTCGACAGGCGCGGGCAAACGCCCCGATCGTCAGCAGCCCCGTCCCCGCGCCTCCGCGGTTCCTGTGCCCCGTCACCGTCCGCCCCTTCCCGGGCCGCCCGTCCGCCGTGGGGCGTGCAGCCGCCCGGCCCGGGCGCCCGGCCGTCCTCCTCGCGCCGGGCCCGTCGCCCGGCTCCACCGATGCTGTGGCTTCCCCCAAGGGCAAGGTCAACCACACCCGTCGCCGGGGCCGGACGGCGGGCAGCCGGGGCTGGAGAGGGGGGCACCGGACCTGCCGCTGAGCAGTACGGAATCGGCGCCGGGCCACGCCGTCGCACCCCGGTCCCGCCGCGCCGCACCGGCTCCGGCACGCGCCCCGGCCTCCGCCCCGGCACAGCACCCCCCTCCCGGCGGACGGCCGCACACCCCGGCCCCCGCCCGACGCCCCGGCCCCCCGCTACCGCGCTTCGAGCCTGCTCAGGGCCGCCGTGGTGAGGGCCTGGACGCCCGTGGTGAGGTCGGGCGGACGACGGGGGCGAAGCGCGGGGAGTGGTTGGAGGGGATGTCCTGCGCCAGTCGCCCGGCGGCGAACGTCGAGCGGTGCGAGCACGGCGTCCCGGTCCGCGGCGGCGTCCGCGCCCCCGTCGCCGGGTCCCCTCCCGCCCGCGCGCCCGCCGTCGTACCCGTCGGCGGTATCGGTCCTGGTCTCACGGTCCTCATCACGGCGACCCATACACGCATTCGATCACGGTCCGGGTGTCCGGGCATCTCTACCGGCCACCTGCGTACGGCGCGATCCCGGCGCCCGGCTGGCCGGACTTCGCGGGTGCGGCCCGGCGCTCTGGTGACACGCGGGCCGGACGCTGCCACCGTGGACCAGCACCTTCACGTCGATGACCGGAGGCGGACGTTGGCCACTTCATCCCCCCGACCGACCGGCGAGCCCACCGACCTCGTCACGCACCTGACGGACCAGGCTCTGGGGCACCTCTTTTCGGCCGCGCTGCGCACCGCGGCTCATCACCGCATCGCCGACCATCTCGCCCGCGGCCCCCGCACCCCCGAGCAGCTGGCGGAGGCCACCGGCACACACGCCCCGCATCTGCGCCGGGTACTGCGCCTCCTCGCCAGCCGCGGCATCTTCCGTGAGGACTCCTCCGGCACCTACCAACTGACGCCCGCCGCCCGCATGTTGCGGACGGACGTACCCGATTCGCTGCACACCGCGGTGCTGATGCTGACCGACACGCTGTTCCTGCGGACGTCGGAGAAGCTGGAGGAGACCGTCCGGGACGGCGAGGCGCCCTTCGCGCGTCTCTTCGGGCAGCCCCTCTTCCAGTACCTCCAGGGCGACGAGCGGGCCCGCACCCTTCTCGACGACGGGATGACCTCCCTGTCGGCCACCGCGGACGAGGCGGTCGCGGCCGCCTACCCCTTCCCGGAGACCGGCACGGTCGTCGACGTCGGCGGTGGCCGCGGCGGGCTGCTCCGCGCGGTGCTGCGCCGCCGCCCGGCGCTGAGCGGCGTCCTCGTCGACCAGGCGCCGCCCCTCGCCCGCCATCTCCTGGCCGACGACGAGCTGAAGGGCCGCTGGCGGACCGAGGAGGCCGACTTCTTCACCGCGGTCCCGGCGGGCGGCGACGTCTACGTCCTCAAGCATGTGCTGCACGACTGGCCCGACGAGCGGTGCCGGGAGATCCTGCGGACCTGCCGCGCCGCGATGGCACCCGGCAGCCGGATATTGATCGTCGAATCGGTGCTGCCGCCGGGCAACGCCCCGCACTTCGGCAAGACGATGGACGTGGCGATGATGGCGGTCGTCGACGGGCGGGAGCGGGGCTCGGAGGAGTTCGCGGCGCTGCTGTCGTCCGGCGGCTTCCGGCTCACCCGCGTCCTGCCGACCGGCGCGACACCGTCCGTGGTGGAGGCAGTGGCCGAATGACCTGATCCGGCGTCGGCCCGCACGCACGGCGAGTCCGCGAGTGACATCCCCGGTCGCGGCGGCGGTTGCCACCGGTGTGACGCTGACGTCCCGCCAGGGCGCGGCGCTGAGCGTGTGACCCCTACGGGGCCGGCCGGGGTGCGCCGCCCCGGCCGCCCCGGCCGCCCCGGCCGCCCCGGCCGCCCCGGCCACCCCGACCTCCCCGGCCGCCCCGGCCACCCCGCCGAGCCGCGGATGCTGTCGGAGCCCGCCCCGGCCCCACGCCTCCGCCACTCCGGTGAATGGAGTACCCTCCCCGGCCCGACCGGGCGAATTACGGCGTCCGATTTCGGTGGCCAGGGCGGTTCCCCCGGACGCGTGACCGACGGTCGGTCCTGCCGCACGGCGCCGCCGGGCCGCCCGCCCGCCGGTCAACGGGGCGCCACGCGCTGACCTCCCTCCTCCGGCGTACGCCCGTGACCTGCGGCTCCTCGGCATTGGAGGTCAACTCATGGACCCGTAGGGGATTTTGCGGTGAATTTTCAGCCATGTTCCACCCCTGACGACGGGCCGTCACCAGCGATCCGCAAGGGAAGGCGAACCGCGACACTCCGACCTCTTTCGGGCGCATATTCCGGGCGTTCGGGTCTCGCGATCCGGAGGCGGGGACGGAGGCGGAGGCGGCGACACGACCTCCTAGCGGTAGGGTGCAGATTGCCCTTTTTATGCCTACGAGCCCCTCGCCCGCAGGCATCTGAGGGCCCGTACCGTCCGTCCGAACTCGACCGTCCGCATCTGATCCGTATCTGAGGAGACGCCAGCCATGGCCGCCCGCCACGCTCAGCCCCGCGCGCGCAGAAGCATGTCCCGCCGCGGGAAGGCCGTGAGCGGTCTCGCGCTGACCACGTTGATGGGCACCGCCCTGTGGGCCTGGCCCGCATCCGGCGATGACCACGACGCGCAGCAGGAGGCCAAGAACGGCACCCCCGCGTCGGTATCCGGTCCGGAGAAACCGTCCGGTGCCAAGACCGTCGCGAACGCCACCCGCCCCATCCCGGGCCTGAGCGACGCGGAGCGGAAGCGGATACCGGCCGACTCCCGTCAGGTCCTCGTCGTGCGGGGCGCGGACAAGGACTCCTTCGGCTCCAAGGTGGTCCTCTACACCCGTGCCAAGGGGTCGGACGACTGGCGTCCCGGTGCGCAGTGGGCCGCCCACAACGCCGCGCGCGGCTGGACCGACGACCACCACTACGGCGACCTGCGGTCCCCGGAAGGGGTCTTCGACCTGACCGACGCCGGTGGCCTGCTGCCCGCCCCCAAGGGCACCAAGCTCCCCTACGACCACAACGACAGCTTCGTCGCCAACGGCACCGGCGTGGAGGGCGAGCCCCTGGCGGGCGCGTTCGACTACGTCATCGCCATCAACTACAACCGCGTGTCCGGCACCTCGCCGCTGGACCCGGAGCGGCCCGACGGTGACGAGAAGGGCGGCGGCGTGTGGCTGCACGTCGACCACGACGGCCCCACCCAGGGCTGTGTGAGCCTCAAGCCCGAGGTGATGCGGGAGCTGCTGCGGACCCTGGACCCCGCGCAGCACCCGGTCCTCGTGATGGGCCCGGGCGACACCTGACGGCCCGCCGGCCGGGCCCCGCGCCCGGCCGGTCCGCCGCATCCGAGCCCCGGGCCGTCCCGTACGTCAGGGCCCCGGCCCGCCCCGTATCGGCGCCCCGTCACCCGCGTCTCGCCCCTGCCCCGTGCCGAGCCCGCCGTGGTACGCATGACGCATGGCTGACGCAGCGCACCGCCACGACGCCCTGACCGATGTCCCCGGCCTGCGGGTGGGGCACGCCCAGCGGATCGGCTCCGGCCATCTGTCCGGTACCACCGTCGTCCTGGCGCCCGAGGGCGGTGCGATCGCTGCGGTCGATGTGCGCGGCGGCGGGCCCGGCACCCGGGAGACCGATGCCCTCGATCCCCGCAACCTCGTCCAGCATGTCGACGCCGTCGTACTGACCGGCGGCAGCGCCTTCGGGCTCGACGCCGCGTCAGGGGTCGCCGCCTGGCTGGAGGAGCGCGGCCGCGGCTTCCGCGTCGGCCCCGACCCCTCGCAGGTGGTGCCGGTCGTCCCGGCCGCCGCCCTCTTCGACCTCGGGCGCGGCGGCGACTGGCGGGCCCGGCCGGACGCCGCGCTGGGCCGGGCCGCGGCCCACGCCGCGCACCATGCCCCGCCGGGCGGCCCCGTCGAGCGCGGCAACGTCGGCGCCGGTACGGGCGCGGTGGCCGGCGGGTTCAAGGGCGGGGTCGGGACGGCGAGCGTGCTGCTGCCGTCCGGGGTCACCGTCGCCGCGCTCGCCGCCGTCAACGCCGCGGGATCGCCCGTCGACCCGCGCACCGGTGTGCTCTACGGGCACCTCCTCGGGCCGGACGGGGCGCCCGCCGCGCCGCCCGGCCCGGAGCGGCACGCGGCGGCGGTCCGGACGCTGGCCGCGGCCCGGGAGACGTCCCGGGAGCGGTCGGCGGCCTCGGCCCGGCCGCCGCTCAACACCACCCTCGCGGTCGTCGCGACGGACGCCGTGCTCACCCGCGCCCAGGCCCAGAAGCTGGCCGGTACGGCGCACGACGGGCTGGCCCGCGCGGTGCGCCCCGTCCATCTGCTGTCCGACGGTGACGCCGTCTTCGCGCTGGCCACCTGCGGCCGCCCGCTCGCCCCGGACGCGACGGGCGCCGGCCCGGCGTTCACCGTGCACACCGAGGCCGGGGCCCTCAACGACGTCCTCGCCGCCGGGGCCGACGCCCTGACCCGCGCCGTCACCGACGCACTGCTGTCCGCCACGTCCGTCGACGGGCCCGGCGGCGTCTTCCCGTCGTATACGGAGCTGTACGGCGGGACGGGTGCGCCCGGGGCAGACCCGTCCGGCGCCACGAGCCCGGGGCGGCCGTAGGGCGTGTCTCTCCGGTCTTCGTGGGCCTGCCGACGCCCCATGCCGCCCCGGGGCGCGCCCCTCACACCCCGCTGGCCCCCAGCGCCGCCCCCGCCGCGTAGGTGACGGCCATCGCCAGTGCGCCGCCCCCGGCGTTGCGGAGGATCGCGGGGGCGACGGGGGCGGCGCCGAGGCGGGCGCTCGTCCAGCCGCACAGGGCGAGGGCGGCGAGCACCGCGCCGACGGTGATCGGGAGCCGCAGGCCGTCCGGTGGCAGCACGATCGCGAGGAGCGGGAGCAGCGCCCCGACGGTGAAGGCAAGGAAGCTGGCGCCCGCCGCGTGCCAGGGGTTGGCCAGTTCGTCCGGGTCGATGCCCAGCTCCACCTCGGCGTGGGCGCGCAGCGCGTCGTGCGCGGTGAGCTGCTCGGCCACCTCCCGGGCCAGCTTCGCGCTCAGCCCCTTCGCCCTCAGCAGGCCGGCCAGCTCGATGAGTTCGGCCTTCGGCTCGGTGGCCAGCTCCCGCCGCTCCTGGACCAGCGCGGCCTTCTCGGCGTCCCGCTGCGTGGAGACGGAGACGTACTCGCCCGCGGCCATCGACATGGACCCGGCGAGCAGCCCGGCGAGTCCGGCGGTCAGCAGAGTGGAACGGGATCCGGTGGCTCCGGCGACGCCGACGACCAGGCCCGCGGTGGAGACCACACCGTCGTTGGCGCCGAGCACCGCGGCGCGCAGCCAGTTGAGCCGCCCGCCCAACCCCTCGCCGTGCGCCTCATCGTGGTCGGGAGTCTGCTCACTCATGTCCGCAGACTCTCATCCGGGGCACCGCTCCCGGCGCCGACGCCACCGCATCGCGACAAAACGGCCGATGGTAGAACGGCTGTATGTCCGCTCCGCCGCCCCCCGCACCCACGCTCGTCCAGTCGCCCCGCCCCGCACCCGAGCGGCGGCGGCTGTGGTGGCACCGGCTGTTCCTCGGCCTGTGGTACCGCCCGGTGGAGGTCCTCGACGAGGCCCGGGACCGTTCCGCGTGGGGCGCGGCGGTGGTGTTGTGCCTGGTCAGCGGCGCCGTCGGGGTGCTGTCGGTGGACGCGTTCCACGGGCAGTGGGCGGCCGAC
Source organism: Streptomyces sp. NPDC059080 (assembly GCF_042739975.1). Classification (NCBI taxonomy): domain Bacteria; kingdom Bacillati; phylum Actinomycetota; class Actinomycetes; order Kitasatosporales; family Streptomycetaceae; genus Streptomyces; species Streptomyces sp. NPDC059080. The sequence goes on along the minus strand of NZ_JBHYGX010000015.1, from coordinate 50,830 downwards.
CCGAGCGCGGCGCTCAAGCTGATGGGACTGGCCGCCGGATGCGTGCTGGCGGCCAGCTTCGCGCTGGGCGCGGCCACCCACGCCATCGCGCGGACGCTGGGCGGCAACGGCCGTTTCGCGCCGACCGTGAGCCTGTTCATCGTGCTGTTCTGGGTGACCGATCTGCCGCGGCTGCTCCTCGCGACGTGGCTGCCCCCGCAGGCCACCTTCGTCCAGGCGCTGACGTGGACGACCTGGGGCTTCGGCTACGTCCTGGCGGTGCTGCTGATACGGGGTCAGCACCATCTGCCGACGCACAAGGCGGCGGCCTCGATATCGGTGCAGATGCTGGCGGCGCTGGCGCTGCTCAAGCTCGGCCCCGCACAGTGACCCGCGGGGCTCAGCGGCGGCGCGTCAACTGGCGTACGAGCAGGGCGAACGCCTCGCGTTCGGCGGCGGTCAGCTCCACGCACTCGGCGGGCGGACCGGCCGGGCCCGTCTGCCGCGGCACCCTGTCCAGCAGTGCCCGGCCGTCGCGCCCGGCCGCCGCGCGGCGCTCCTCCCGGCGCAACAGCCGGAGCAGCCCGATGACCCAGACGACGCTCGCGACACCGAGCACGGCGAATCCGATCAGCTGAAGAGTCTCGACGGAGAGGAGCATGCGGTCCTCCAGGGCAAGGCGGTGTGCGGTGGATGGCGGGGCTGCGGTGCCGGGGCGGTTGCCCGTGGGTGGGGGAGAGCGTCGGCCGGGTCCCGCGGAACTCTACGGGCACCGGATGAAGTCCTGTACCCCTCAGGAGAATTACCGGCATTGCAGTACTTCACACCATTATGCGGGAACTGCCTGTCCGCTCCGGCCACCCGCCCCTCCCGCCGCCTCCTCTCCGGGGCGGCAGAATGCGGCCGTCCGCCTTGGACACCGCGGCGGCTTCCCGTCCCCCGGGGCCTCGCCGACGATGGCGGTACCCGTCCGCGAGGTGAGGAGTACGCACGTGCCGCAGCCGTCCCCGCAGCCACCGCCTCCGCAGCAGTCACCGCCGCATCCCCCGAGAGGCAAGGCCGACGGGGACGGGCCGCCCGCCCGCGCCCTCGGCGGCCTCCTCGTCGCCGACTTCAGCCGGGTGCTGGCGGGCCCGCTGGCCGCGGCGACCCTCGCCGATCTGGGCGCCGATGTCGTCAAGGTGGAGCGGCCCGGCGCCGGTGACGACACCCGGGCCTGGGGCCCGCCGTTCGGCGCCGACGGCACCGCCGCCTACTTCGACGCCGCCAACCGCTCCAAGCGCGGCCTCGCGCTGGACCTCGGCGACCCCGACGACGCGGCCGCCGCCCGCGAACTGGCCCGCCGCGCCGACGTCCTGATCGAGAACTTCCGGCCCGGCGCCCTCGCGAAGTACGGCCTCGACGCGGGGTCCACCAGGGCCGCCAACCCACGCCTGGTGCACTGCTCGATCACCGGTTTCGGCTCAGGTGGCGGCGCCCATCTGGCCGGGTACGACTTCGTGGTGCAGGCGGTCGGCGGGCTGATGAGCATCACCGGGGAGCCCGGCGGCACACCGCTGAAGGCCGGGGCGGCCCTCGTCGACGTCCTCACCGCGAAGGACGCCACCACCGCGATCCTCGCCGCGCTGCACCATCGCGAGCGCTCCGGGCGGGGCCAGCTGGTGGAGGTCAATCTGCTGTCGTCGCTGCTGGGCTCGCTCGTCAACCAGACCTCGGGGCACCTGGCGACGGGCCACGACCCGGGCCCGATGGGCAACCGTCACCCGAGCATCGCCCCGTACGAGACGCTGGCCTGCCGGGACGGTCTGCTGGCCGTCGCGGCGGGCAACGACCGGCAGTTCCGGGCGCTGGCGCAGGCCCTGGGCACCCCTGAGCTGGCGGACGACGACCGGTTCCGCCGCAACCAGGACCGCGTACAACACCGCATAGAACTGATCGAAGAGCTGGAGAAGTTGCTTTCCTCAGATACACCGCATTCCTGGACGGAACGGCTCACCGCGGCATCCGTCCCCTGCGGACCCGTCAACACCCTCTCCGAAGCGCTGGAGTTCGCCGAGCGGCTGGGCCTGGCGCCCGTGACTCCCGTGGGAGAGGGGAGAATTCCTCAGATCAGCAGCGCGCTGCGGCTCTCCGAGACGCCTGTCACATCCCCGACGCCCCCGCCACGTCTGGACGAACACGGCACACCGCTGCGAACCTGGCTGTCGGGCCCTCCCGACCGCCCCCTTCCGCCATGCGTGTGACCTTGCCCACAAGTTCTGGCCATCCGCAACCAATTCCAGCCGTACGTGCTGTTTACCAGCACGGATCACACAACACCCTTGTATGGAGCAGCTCGTGACATCGCCGGACAACTCCGCCCCCGCTCGGTCCCGCACCTCGCACCAGCTGCTCCAGCCCCCCGAGCAGGACGCCCTCGCGGCGCCGCGCCGGGGCCGCCGGACCCGCCGCGCCCTCGCACTGACGGCGCTGCTCGCGGCCGGTGCGCTGACGCTTTCGGCGTGCGGCGGCAGCGCCGAGGCCGGTTCGGGTGACGGCAAGAACGGTCAGGCGGGCGCCGACGCCGCCGCCGCGAAGGACGCCTCGGACGCCAAGATCACGGTCTCGTCGAAGGACGGCGCGACGGACGCCAGCATCAACGACACCGGGGTGAAGGTCACCGGCGGCAAGTTGACCGACGTGAAGCTGACGGTGGCCGACAGCGGCGCCCCCGTCGAGGGCGCCATATCGGGCGACGGCGCCTCCTGGAAGCCCGGCGTCCAGCTGGAACGGGGCACCAAGTACAAGCTCGTGGCGAACGCCAAGGACGCCAAGGGCCGCTCCGCCACCGAGAACGCCACCTTCAGCACCGTCTCGTCGGACCACAGCTTCATCGGCAACTACACGCCCGACGACGGCAAGACCGTCGGCGTCGGCATGCCGGTGTCGTTCAACTTCGACAAGGCCATCACCAACAAGAAGGACGTCCAGTCCCACATCACGGTGACGTCCGACAGCGGTCAGGAGGTCGCCGGCCACTGGTTCGGCGCGCAGCGTCTCGACTTCCGGCCCGAGGAGTACTGGAAGGCCAACTCCAAGGTCACGATGAAGATCGACCTGGACGGCGTGCAGGGCGGTGAGGGCATCACCGGCGTGCAGTCCAAGACGGTCACGTTCACCATCGGCCGCTCGCAGGTCTCGACGGTCGACATGAACACCCAGACCATGACGGTCAAGCGGGACGGCTCGGTCCTCAAGTCCGTTCCGATCTCCGGCGGCAGCCCCGATCACCCGACCTACAACGGCCAGATGGTGATCTCGGAGAAGTTCACGCAGACCCGGATGGACGGTTCGACGGTCGGCTTCGGCGGCGAGTACGACATCAAGGACGTCCCGCACGCCATGCGGCTCTCGTCGTCCGGCACCTTCATCCACGGCAACTACTGGGGCTCGCCCTCGATCTTCGGCAGGTCCGGCACCAGCCACGGCTGCGTCGGCCTGCACGACGCGAAGGGCGGCGGCGGGGACACCCCCGGCAAGTGGTTCTTCGACCAGTCGCTCGTCGGCGACGTGGTGATCGTCAAGAACTCCCCCGACAAGACCGTCCAGCCCGACAACGGCCTCAACGGCTGGAACCTCTCCTGGTCCGCGTGGAAGGCCGGCAGCGCCGCCTGACGCATGCCGTGCGGGCGGGGGGAGCTCCCCTACGCCTGACAGCCCGGAAACACACGGATCGACGGCCGGCCCTCCTCGCGGGGGTCGGCCGTCGATCCGTGTAAGGGGTCGATCCGGGGCGCGCCGGACGGTCAGGCCGCCGCGTCGAAACCGGTGTCGTGGGCCATGCGCTTCAGCTCGACCAGGGCGTGCTTCTCGATCTGGCGGATGCGCTCGCGGGTCAGGCCGTGCTGCTTGCCGACCTCGGTCAGCGTGCGCTCGCGGCCGTCCTCTATGCCGTAGCGCGCCTTGATGATCGAGGCGGTGCGGTGGTCGAGGCGGTCGATCAGGTCCTCCAGCTCCTCGCTGCGCAGCAGGGAGAGCACGGACTGCTCGGGTGAGGCGGCGGAGGCGTCCTCCAGCAGGTCACCGAACTGCGTGTCGCCGTCGTCGTCCACCGACATGTTGAGGCTGACCGGGTCGCGGGCCCAGTCCAGCACGTCGGTGACGCGCGCGGGCGTGGAACCCAGCTCCGCTGCCACCTCGGCGGGCTCCGGATCGCGGCCGTTCTCGCGGTTGAACTCCCGCTGGACCCGGCGGATGCGGCCCAGCTCCTCGACGAGGTGCACGGGCAGCCGGATCGTGCGCGACTGGTCGGCGATGGAACGGGTGATGGCCTGGCGGATCCACCACGTCGCATACGTGGAGAACTTGAAGCCCTTGGCGTAGTCGAACTTCTCCACCGCGCGCACCAGACCGGCGTTGCCCTCCTGGATCAGGTCCAGCAGCGGCAGCCCGGCTCGCGGGTAGCGGCGCGCGACGGCGACGACCAGCCGGAGGTTGGAGCGGATGAAGACGTCCTTGGCCCGCTCCCCCGCCGCGACCAACGCCTCCAGCTCCTCGCGGCGCGCGCCCGCGGCGTTGCCGTCGGTCACGACCTCATCGAGAATCTTCTGCGCGTACACACCCGCCTCGATGGTCTGGGACAGCTCGACCTCCTTGGCGGCGTCGAGCAGGGGCGTGCGCGCGATCTCGTCGAGGTACATGCCGACCAGGTCGCGGTCGGCGATCTCCCCGCCTACGGCGCGAACACTGCTGGCCCGGTCAGCGCCGCTCCTGGTGGTCTGACGACGGGCGACGGCACGGGTTGCCATGCGTGAGCTCCCTTTGCGATGAGTCGGTGATGAGTCGTTCGCGGGACGATGGACGCGGGAGGCCCGGGGTGCCCGAACTGCCCCGTCCGAAGGAAACAACGGCTGGAATCCGGACAGAATTCCCAAGCTGCCCGTCTATTTTTCTGATCATGCAGTACCCTGCGCGGTCACCCAGGGCGGTCGGCCGCTGCCGGACGGGGAGAACCGCAGGTCAGGTGGGGCGTGCGGGCCCCAGCTGCGCCCCTCCGCCCGGTGAGCGATTCCTTCGGATGAGACACCCGTCACCTAGGTGGCGCCTTCTGTGCCCCTGGGGCCGCTCACGGGCCTGAGGCGCCACGGCCTCCCCGACGACCACCGCGGCCTCGGCTCCCGACTCCCGACTCCGAAGACGACCTGCGCCATCCCCGGGTTGCCTCGAATCCACCTATGACTCCCGGATCGCCTCGAAGCCTCCCATGACCCTGGATTTCCCCGAACCCGCCCCTGCGGGGACGGCCGCTCCTTCTCCGGTGCGGGAGGGGCCCGCGCCTGCTCTCCGGGCTGGCTGATCCAGTTGACGGGGGCAGTGCGCGGGTGTCGCCTGGACAGGAGGGGCAAGCGAGAGGAGCCCGTCATGGAGAACCCTGCTCCGCGCCATGGCGCGCGGGCCGCCGGTACGCACGGCGCAGTCGAACGGGAACACGGCGCGACCGCCGACGCCCCGGCCGCAGGTACGGAGTCCGAAACGGCGCACCCCAAGGGCGGCCGTCGGCTGCCGGCCAAGGTGGTGTGGCCCGTCGTCGCCGCGCTCGGTTTCGGCTGCTACACGATCTGGATCGATCACACCAGCGGCGCGAGCGGCGGCCAGGCCGCCCTGCTCGGGCTGATCGCCGCAGTGGTCACCGGTGCGCTGGGGCTGGTGCTCGTGCACTTCCAGTCCACCATGATCACCGACACCCGGGCGCTCGCCTACGGCACGCTCTTCGGCGCCAGCATGGGCTGGCTCTACAACCTCAGCGGCCCGTCCGTCCTGAAGTCGTCGGCCTGGGGCCTGGTCATGGGCGCGGTGATGTTCGTCGTCTCCCTCTACATCTTCCGCGGCCATCGCGTCCGCGAGCCCCACGGCCTGCACCGGCCCCGGAAGCAGGGCAGGCATGGACAAGGGCATGGCACGCCGCATGGTGCCCATTGACCGTTGGCCATCGGCAGGGACCGTTGGCCATGGGCAGGGACCGTTGGTCATCGGCCATGGGCTGCGGACCGCGCACCCGCCTGCACCCGGGCGCCCGTTGCGGTGCCCGGGTGCGGGCGGGCAGGCGGGTGGCCGGTGCCCGCAGCGCCCCCGGGGCCTACAGGTAGCCAGGGCTCAGGGGCGCCGGGTGGCCTCCCTCCAGCCGGTCGGCGGGACGCAGCCGGGCCCCGGCCTGTCCGCTGCCCTACCGCCGCACCCTCCGGAACCCCCCGTCCGGCCGCCAGCTCTGGACGATCATCGTGGCGTCCCGTACCGACACCCGTACGATCTCCGTCACCTCGGCCCGGAAGAGGAGGAACGGTTCCGGTGGCCGCACCTCGTCCGCGTAGCGTCTGATCACCTCCTCGTCGGTCACCTCGACCGCCCGGCCGGACACCCGTACATCGCCGTCCGACAGATCCGTACCGGGCCCCGGGTTGGCGTGCAGGGCGAACCGGGGATCGGCGTGCAGGTCGGCGCCCTTGCGGGAACCCGTCAGCATGCCGAGCCAGAGCTCGCCGAAGTGGAAACCCGCCTCCAGGCCGGTCAGCCGCGGGGAGCCGTCGGCGCGGAGCGTGCCCAGCACGTGGTGCGGGTACCGCCCGAACCGCTCCCGCACCTCGCGGACGAACTCCGGCTCCCGCGCCTCGGCCACCGCCCAGCCGACGCCGCGCGGCACGGGCCCGCCCGGCCCACTCCATGCTTCCGCGCCCGGCCGCCCTGACGGCGACGCCTGCGGCATCGGTACCCCAGGAGTCTCGGGGGCCTCGGGGGCCTCGGGGGCCGAAGGCGACACCTCCAGGCCGGGCGTGCCCGTGCCTGTCCCGCTCTCTCCGTATGCGCTGCGTGTCATGCCTCCACGGTCGTCCCCTTACCTGACATCCGCTGTCCGGATTCCCCCACGCTTCCGCCCGCCCGGCGTACCGGGCCCCGCTCCCCCGGCCCCCGCTACTCCCCCAATGGCACCCCCTGTGTGGCGCAGACCCACGCCGCGTCGCCGGTCAGTTCGGCGTCGCCGGAGTTGACCGTGCCCTGGCGCTCGAACATGAGGATGCGGGTGCCGGGTGCGGCCACGGGGCGGTGCCGCAGCCCGCGCTCGACCGTGAACATCTGCTGCGGGCCCAGCACCACCGGAGCACGGTCCGCCAGCTCCAGGGTCAGCTCGCCCGCGAGCACCAGGAAGAACTCGTCGGTGTCGGGGTGCGCGTGCCAGACATAGGCGCCCTCCACCTTCGCGATCTTGACGTCGTAGTCGTTGACCACGGCGGCGATCCGCGGTGACCACGTCTCCTCGAACGACGCGAAGGCGGCCGCCAGATCCGTCGCCCCGTCCCCTCGCGCCGTGCCTCCGCCGTTCGGCTCCCCGGCTCCCTCCGCCGCATCGGCCGACCGTCCCGCCTCGTCAACTACGCTGTGTTCCACCATGACTTCATGGTGCCAGCCACCACTGACAACGCGTCGGCCCTCACCCCACCGGCCCCACCGGCCGCGCCGGTCCTGCCCTCGCCGGTCACCCGCGCCTCCGTCCCGCGTCCCCGTCCCCGCGGCCGACGGCGCCTCCGTCGCACGGCACGAGGTCTAGGTCCGCAGCCGGTTACCCGGCGGCGCCTGCGCTCCTAGCCTCACGGACATGACGGCACACCACGGCACCCTCGACGAGGCCCTGGAGCGGCTGCACTCCACCGGACCGGAATTCCACGGCTACCTGAGCAACCACGGCCCCATGGCGGTCGAGGCCCTGGCCCGCCATGGGCAGGGCCCCGGCGTCCACCGCTGGCTCGACACGTACTCCGCGAAACTGGAGGACGTACCGCGCGCCCGCGACGCCGTCTCCGACACCAACTGGCGGCAGGCGCTGGGTGATCCACAGCGGGTCACCGACTGGACCACCCACTTCGCCCGCACCGTCGCCGAACGCCCCTGGCGCGACGTGCTCGCCGCATGGTGGCCCCGGCTGCTGCCCGGCATCGCGGGCGCGGCCACCCACCCCGCCATCCGGGTCGGCCATATCGTCCGCGCCCTCCTGACCGAGGACGAGACGGAGCCACGCATCGCCGAACTGGCCCACGCCCTCGGCTACTGGGCGGCCCGGCACACCACGCTGCCGGTGGCGCCGACGCCCGGCGGCACGTCCGCGCCGGATGACGCGCTCGACGCCCTCCCCCGTATCGCCGACCAAACAACGAGCGCACTCGGCGGCCTCGCACAACTGCCGGACACACCGGGTTGGCAGACGGCGGCCGAGGCCGTCCGGGCCCCGCGCGATCCGGACGAGGCCCGGGCGCAGCTCACCGCGCTCGTGCAGGCGGCCACCCATCGCTACGCCGATCACGGGCACGGCGAAGGGGTCATGCTGGTCCACGCGGCGACCGCGCCCAACGCGATCCTGCGCACCCTGCCCGCCCTGCCGCGCACCCTGTGGGCGCCGTCGTTCGCCGTGGCGTGGGCCGCGAGCGCCGCGCTGACCTCCGTCTACGGGGCGGCGGACGCGCTGCCTCCGCTGCGCACCGGGCCGCTCACCCCGGAGGAGGTCTTCCGGCGGGCCGCCGAGCACGGCGACGCCCACGCCATCAAGATGACCGACACCGCGCTGGACGTGGCGTCCTGGACGCCGGACGGCGACGACCGTGCGCTGACCGCCGCACTCCGCTCCCTGGAGCTGATCGTCCCGGGCGCCTGACCTGCCGCGATGCGCCCGGAGGCGTCGGGTCCGCCGCGCCGTCGCGCCCGGCGGGCCCGGCCGCTGCGGGGCGGCGGACCCGTGCGGTACGGCCGTGGCGGCGGGCCTCAGCCGCACCGCGCCGGACGGCCGTACCGGGACCGGGCCTCAGTCGAGCCGCCCCGGCGGCCCCCGGCCCGGCCTCAGCCGAACTGCACCGACCGCTTCGCCAGCCCCATCCAGAACCCGTCGATCACGCTCCGCCCGTCCCCGAGCTGGCCGTGTGCGTCCGCGGCGCCGAGCGTGACGAACAGCGGCGCGAAGTGCTCGGTACGCGGGTGGGCCAGCTGCCCCGCGGGGGCCTTGTGGCCGAAGTCGAAGAGCGCGTCGAGGTCGGCGTCCTCCAGGGCCCGCCGCCCCCAGTCGTCGAACTCCGCCGACCAGGACGGCGCCCCCGGCCCCTGATGCCGCAGCGCGGCGAGGTTGTGGGTGAAGAAACCGCTGCCGACGATCAGCACCCCTTCGTCGCGCAGCGGCGCCAGCTTGCGGCCGAGGGCGAAGAGCGCACGGGGGTCGAGCGTCGGCATCGATATCTGCAGGACCGGCACATCGGCCTGCGGGAACATCTCGACGAGCGGGACGTACGCGCCGTGGTCGAGCCCGCGGTCCGGGATGTCCTGCACCGGCGTACCGGCCGTCCGCAGCGTGCGGCGGATCCGGTCGGCCAGCTCCGGCGCGCCGGGCGCCGCGTACCGCACGCGGTAGTAGTGCTCCGGGAAGCCCCAGAAGTCGTACACCAGCGGCGTGGTGACCGTCGCGCCGAGGGCGAGCGGGGCCTCCTCCCAGTGGGCCGAGACGATCAGTACGGCGGTGGGGCGCGGCAGGGCGGCGGACCACGCCGCCAGCTGGCCGGGCCAGAGCGCGTCGTCGGCGAGCGGCGGCGCGCCGTGGCTGAGATAGAGGGCCGGCATCGGCATCTCGGACATCGCAACTCCCCGGCAAACGTCATGGCTACGGGACCCGGGCGGGCCCTTACGGGCACCTCCCGAGGGATCTACTACTTGAACTTTCAAGTGCCTGTTTCCACGCTACTCCCCTCCCCGGCATTTGTTAAATCTTCAAGAATGGGCGGGGCGGTGCGAGAATGGATGGCATGAGCACCGAACCCGCAGCCGAGCCGCGCTGGCTCAGCGACGAGGAGCAATACGCCTGGCAGTCATACCTCCACGCCACCACGCTGCTGGAGGATCATCTCGATCGCCAGCTGCAACGTGACGCCGGCATGCCGCACGTCTACTACGGCCTGCTCGTCCAGCTCTCGCGCGCCCCCCGGCGCCGGATGCGCATGACCGAACTGGCCCAGAACGCCAAGATCACCCGCTCGCGGCTCTCGCACGCCGTCGCCCGCCTGGAGAAGAACGGCTGGGTACGGCGCGAGAACTGCCCGTCGGACAGGCGCGGCCAGCTCGCCCACCTCACCGACGAGGGGATGCGCGTGCTGGAGAAGGCGGCGCCCGGACATGTCGCCGCGGTGCGCGGCGCGCTCTTCGACCGCCTCTCCCCCGAACAGGTCGGCCAACTGGCCGAGATCTGCCGGGCCATGGCGGACGGCCTGCAGCCGAAGGGCGCCGACCTGCCCTGGCTCCGCTGAGGCAGGACGGAGCGCCCTCCGGGGCACTCGGCCCACCCTCCCCCAGGCCCCGCCACCCGCCCCTTGGTAATTTGTCCGCTATGCGCGCCAGGTCCACGTTCGCCGCCGGTCGGATATCCCGCCCGACGCGCACGCGACACCGCATACGACGGCCGCCCACCGGCTCCCCTGCACCGCCGGGCGGCTTCGCCGGGCGCCTGTGGGCCTATCTGTGCCGGGCGCCGGGCACCTTCCTCTGGCTGGGGATCCTGCTGGTGACGTCGGTGGTCATGCACCGGTTCAGCCCGGATGTCCTGGAGGACTTCCTCCAGCAGCGCTCGACCAACATCCACAACCTGCTGCACTCGCCGGGCCGGGTACTCCTCACCAGCGCACTGTGGCTCGACGGCGGCGGCTGGCCGCTCTACTTCGTGCTCTACCACCTCGTCCACGTCCCCGCCGAACGCTGGCTCGGCACCCGGCGCTGGCTCGCCGTCCTCGGCACCGCGCACATCGGCGCGACGTATCTGAGCGAAGGGGTCCTGGCCGTCGCCATCCATACGGGCGCCGCCCCGCCCGCGGCGGTCAACACCCTGGACGTGGGCGTCAGTTATGCGCTGGCCGGGGTCGTGGCCGTCCTCGCGTACCGCCTCACCGGACCCTGGCGGTACGCCTACGCGCTCGGCGTCCTCGCCTTCTACGGTGCGCCGCTGCTGGTCAGCTGCAGTTTCACCGACGTCGGGCACTTCGCCGCCGCACTGATCGGGTTCGCCTGCCGGCCGCTCACCCAGGGCACCTCCGGGACGGCCGGGCGCCCCGGGGCCACGGCGCCGACGGCGAAAGGCGGGAACGCGACGGCCACCGGCGTACCCGGAGGCGCCGACGGGAACGGAGCCCTCCGCACCGCGGAGCCGGGGCCCGTCACTCCTCTGCCACACCGGAAGCCGGGAATCCGGCGCGCCCGCCGGATGACGTAACTCCGCGCGCGCACACCCGTCGGGCGCCGGAGGGTGAGCCGTATGAAGCGGTGCATATCCGCGGCTCTCGCCGCAGGCGCGTCGGCTGCGGCCGCGGCGATAGCGCTGTGCGGACCCCCCGCCCCGCTCTCCATACCCCCGGGGGCGGCCGGCCCCCAGCCCCCCGACATACCCACCGGCCCCGCACCGCCCGGCGGACGGCACGGCCCCTGCGCCCTGAGCGGCGTCAGCGACGACGTCGGCGAGACCACCGCCACCCCCAAGGGCTACGCGCCCGCCCGCGGCACCGTGAAGGCCCTCACCCTCTTCATCGACTTCCCGGACGCCCGCGCCACCATCAGCCCGCGCGCCCGGTACGCGGAGTTCTTCCCCGCCGCGTCCGACTACTTCCGCCGCAGCTCGTACGGCCGCCTCCACTACCGCGCCGCGCCGCTGCTGCGCTGGCTGCACATGACGAAGCCGCTCGCCGCGTACGGCATCCAGCGCGGCGCCACCTTCGACGCGGGCTCGGACAGCGGTTACCACGCCCTCGCACGCGAGATCGTCCACGCCGTCGACGCCTCCGTCGACTTCCGCGACTACGACCTCGTCAACGTCATCGCCGCCCCCAACGCGGGCCCATCCGCGACCCGTACGGTCCTGTCGGTGACGTTCAGCGGCGGCGACATGGGGCTGCGGACCGACGACGGTGTGCCGTTCCGCAACGTGTCGTTCCTCTGGAGCAGACAGCCAGGGCCGAGCGCCTTCCGGGTGGTAAACCACGAAAACGCCCACTCCTTCGGGCTGCCCGATCTCTACTTCACCGACGGGCGCGAGGCGCCGCCCGCGGTCGGGCACTGGGACCCTATGGACGAGGACTGGGGCCCGAGCAACGACTTCCTCGGCTGGCACAAATGGAAGCTCGGCTGGCTCGCCGCCGATCAGGTCGACTGTGTGACGCCGGGCAGCCCGGTGGCCGACCACACGCTGACACCGCTGCCCACCCCGGGCGGTACGAAGATCGCCGTCATCCCGACGTCCGCCCACACCGCCCTCGTCGCGGAGGCGCGCACCCGGGGGCCGCTCGATCCCGCCCTGTGCCGTCCGGGCGTCCTCGTCTACCGCGTGTCGGCCGATGTCCGCTCCGGCAGCGCCCCGCTCCAGGTCATGGACGCGACGCCGGGCAGCGGCGGCTGCCACACCGGCGACCGCTACGTCGACGCCGAACTCTCCGACGCCACCTACCGCCCCGGCAGCACCTTCACCGACCAGAGCAGCGGCACCGCCCTCACCGTGCTCGGGACCGCCCCTGACGGCACGTTCCGCATCCGCGTGCGGCCGCCTTCGCTGCCGTCGCCACCGGACGCATGAGTCGACGGTGCGCCAGGGGTCGAGGTCAGGCGCCCCGTTGAGGCGGCGCGCTCGCCACCGGCGCCGGGCTGCGCCCCGCCCTGTGGATCTGTGCGCCGGGCATGTGGTCGGCGGCGCTGTTCGCGGTGTTCTCCCCGCCGCGGTCCCTGCGGGACGTGCCGCTCCGGCCCGTCCGACCCACGAACAACGGAGGACCGGCTGACGGGGCACACGGGTCACCCCGTCGCCCCGGTGGAAGTGCACCGCCCCGGGCCCCCTCCGATGCTGGACCCGGGGCGGGCTGTTTCCGGCGTGCGTGCCGACCGGGCGGGGCGGCGGTGCGTACGACCACGTCGTGAAGGAGCGCAGACCCGATGAGGCTTGTCGTCGATCTCAACCGGTGCCAGGGGTACGCGCAGTGTGCCTTCCTCGCGCCCGACGTGTTCGCGCTGCACGGCGCGGAGGCGCTGATGTACGACCCGCAACCCGACGACGCGGAGCGCCCACAGGTGCTCCGCGCCGCGCACGCCTGCCCTGTCCGGGCCATCACCGTCGAGGACGAGAGGCTGGCACCGGCCACCGGACGGGCAGGTGGGCCCCGTGTCGGTTGACGGCTACCTGGAGGCGTTCCGCCGCGAGGGCCGCATCGTCATCGTCGGCGCCTCGCTCGCGGGGCTGCGGGCCGCCGAGACGCTCCGCGCCGAAGGCTTCCACGGCACGCTCACCATGATCGGCGACGAGCCCCACGCACCGTACGACCGGCCGCCGTTGTCCAAACAGGTCCTGCTCGGCCGCGTCCCCCCGGACCACACGGCGCTGCCGCGGCGCCGCGCCGTCGACGCAGAGTGGCGGCTCGGCACCGCGGCCACCGGTCTGGACCCGGCTGCCAAGCGGGTGGCGCTCGCCGACGGCGACACCGTCCCCTACGACCGGCTGCTGATCGCCACCGGCGTCCGCTCCCGCCGCTGGCCGCACGAGCTGGAGTCCGATCTGGACGGGGTGTTCGTGCTGCGCACCCGGGACCACGCGGCCCGGCTGCACCACCGGTTGTCGGCCGGTCCGCGGCGGGTGCTGGTGATCGGCGCCGGATTCACCGGTTCCGAGATCGCCTCCGCCTGCCGCGAGCGGGGACTGTCCGTCACCGTCGCGGAACGCGGCCCGGCCCCGCTGGTCGGCGCGCTCGGCGGTGTGATCGGCGAGGTCGCCGCCGAGCTGCAACGCGCGCACGGCGTCGATCTGCGGTGCGGAGTGCAGGTCACCGGCCTGGAAGGGGACTCGGCGGGGCGGGTGCGGCGCGCCCATTTCTCGGACGGCACGGCCGTCGAGGCGGACGTGGTGGTCGTCTGCCTGGGCGCGACCCGCAACACCGAATGGCTCGCGGGCTCCGGCCTCGCCGCCGGTCCCCGCGGCATCGCCTGCGACGCCGGATGCCGCGCCTTCGACGTACGGGGCATCGTCACCGACAACATCTTCGTCGCCGGGGACGTCGCCCGCTCTCCGCACCCGCTCTTCGGCTACCAGTTCCTCTCCCTGGAGCACTGGGGCAACGCGGTCGCGCAGGCCGAGACCGCCGCCCACAACATGGTGAGCGCCGGTGCGGACCGGCGCCCGCACCTGTGGATGCCGTCGTTCTGGTCCGCGCAGTTCGGCGTCAACATCAAGTCCGTCGGCGTCCCGCCCATGGCCGACCAGCTCCTCGTCACCCAGGGGTCGCTCACCGAGCGCCGTTTCACCGCGGTCTACGGCCACCAGGGCCGCGTCATCGCCGCCACCACCTTCGACCAGGGGAAATGGCTGGAGTTCTACGAGCGGCAGATCGAGCGGGCGGCACCGTTCCCGCCGGAGTTCCCCACCGTGGACCGGCGGCCCGAGGGGCTCCACCCGGTGGCGGCCGGTTTCCCCGACCCCTCGCTCCCCACCCACGGCCCCACCGTCACCCTCAGCGGCCACTCCCCCGCCGACCGGCGCCTCTCGTTCACTCCACGGCGCGCGTGACCCGGCGCACGCCCCTCATCGGGGTCCCCTCAGACCGCCCGACCGAAGCCCCGGAAGGAACCGCCATGACGTCGGCCTCACCCCTGCGTCAGATCCTCGACCCCGCCCACCGCGCCAACCCCTACCCCCTCTACGCGGAGCTACGGAAGACCCCGGTGCTACGGGACGAAACGGGCCCCTACCTGGTCAGCACGTACTGGGAGATCCAGGAACTGCTGCACGACCCGCGGGTCAGCTCCGACGTCCGCAACCTGAACCCGGAGGCCGCCACGCTCCTGGGCCAGGAGGAGGACCCGAACCTGCCGCCGACGTTCCTGCGCCTCGACCCTCCCGAGCACGACCGGCTGCGCGACCTGGCGATGCGGCCGTTCGGCCCGCCGCACACCCCACGGCGGGTGGCCGAGATGCGCGGCGAACTGGCCGGGATCGTGACCCACCTCATCGACGGCTTCCGGGACCGCGACCACATCGACCTCGTCGACAGCCTCGCCTACCCCTTCCCCGTCACGGTGATCTGCCGCCTGCTCGGCGTCCCGCGCGAGGACGAGCCCCGCTTCCACGTCTGGGCCGACACCCTCGCCGCCGGGCTCGACCCCGTCCAGGGCACGCCGGAGGAGCGCGAGGCGCAGCTGCAGAACGTCCGGCGGGCCCGCGCCGACCTCGCCGCCTACCTCGCCGGTCTGATCGAGGAACGCCGCCGCGCCCCCCGGGACGACATGCTCTCCGCCATGGCCGCCGACCACGGCCCGGACGGCAAGCTGTCCCCTCTGGAGATGGTCAGCATCGCGGCCCTCCTGCTGATCGCCGGCCACGAAACCACGGTCAACCTCATCACCAACGGCATGCTCGCCCTCCTCCGCAACCCCGACCTCCTCCCGCGCCTACGCGACCAGCCGTCCCTCGCGGCCCCCTTCATCGAGGAACTCCTGCGTTTCGATCCCCCCGTCCAACTCCTCCCGCAGCGCACCACGTTGACGGACATCGACATCGCCGGAACCACCATCCCCAAGGGCGCCTCCCTCTGGCTCCTCCTCGCCTCCGGCAACCGCGACCCCCACCGCTTCCCCGACCCCGACCGTTTCCTCCCCGACCGCCCCGACAACCAGCACCTGAGCTTCGGCAGCGGCATCCACACCTGCTTCGGCGCTCCCCTGGCCCGCCTGGAGGCCCAACTGGCCCTCACCGAACTGGCCCGCCGCCTGGACAACCCCCGCCTGGCCGAAGACCCGCCCCCGTACCGCCGCAACGCGGTCCTGCGGGGGCCGCGGCATCTGCCTCTCACTTTTGAGGGGGTGAGGGAATAGAGGGCGGCCCGCACCCTCCTGGCCTGGACCTCGGGGCTGGGGCCGGACCGGGGCTGGGCTCGGCCCGCCGCCGTGCCGTCACTTCTCCAGACCGGCGGCGTGGTCGGGAACGTAGTTCTGAAGGTCCCGTGGCGGGCGCCGGTAACCCGTGGCCGGTGGGCGCGGCGGCAGTTCGAGCACCGGCGGGGTGATGTCGGTGTACGGCACCGTCGACAGCAGATGGGCGATCATGTTCAGCCGGGCCCGGCGCTTGTCGTCGCTCTCGACGACGTACCACGGCACCTCCGCGATGTCGGTGTGCACGAACATCTCGTCCTTGGCCTGTGAGTATGCCTCCCAACGGGTCAGCGACTGGAGGTCCACGGGGGAGAGTTTCCAGCGCCGCACGGGGTCTTCGAGCCGACGCCGGAAGCGCTGTTCCTGTACCTCGTCGCTCACCGAGAACCAGTACTTGCGCAGCAGGATCCCGTCCTCGACCAGCATCCGCTCGAAAATCGGGCACTGGCGGAGGAAACGCTGGTGCTCGGCCGGTGTGCAGAACCCCATGACCCGCTCGACACCGGCCCGGTTGTACCAGCTGCGGTCGAAGAGGACGATCTCACCCGCCGCGGGGAGATGTTCCGTATAGCGCTGGAAGTACCACTGGGTCCGCTCGCGTTCGGTGGGCCGGGGCAGCGCCGCGATCCGCGCCACCCGGGGGTTGAGGTGTTCGGTGACGCGTTTGATGGTGCTCCCTTTCCCGGCCGCGTCACGCCCCTCGAAGACGACGACGAGCCGGGCCCCCTCACCCCGCACCCACTCCTGGAGCTTCACCAGTTCCGTCTGCAACCGGAACAGCTCCCGCTCGTACCGCGACCGCGACAGCCTGCGGCGGCCACTGCCGCCTTTCCCCTTCGCTTCCGCCATGCATCGACGGTACGAGGAAAAACAGTGGTGAGGTCAGGCGTACGGGCCGAACGGGGCAGGCACCGCCCGGCGGCCGCACCCGGACCATGGCGCGGCAGAGGGTCAGCGCCCGGCCGGTGCTCGCGGGAGAGGGCCGGGCAGTGGAAGGCGTCGTCGAGGTGGCGTCCGGGGGAGGGGCGCAGGGGCCACACGCCCGGCACGTCCGCCCGGCCCCGTGGACGGCACCGGGCACCACCCGCGAGCCAAACCGCACGCCGAGCCCTCAACCGGCCCCCACGCCCCCGCTCTCATCCGCTACCCTGTCCTGGGCTTCCCACCGTGGCGGCCCAGCCCCTTGCCAGGACCGTCCGAGACCTCACCCCGAGCCTCATCCAGGTCCACCGCAAGGCCCCGCCTCCGTAGCTCAGGGGATAGAGCACCGCTCTCCTAAAGCGGGTGTCGCAGGTTCGAATCCTGCCGGGGGCACCAGGCAAAAGGCCCGGACCGATTACGGTCCGGGCCTTTTTGACGGCACCCTTTGACGGCAGTCACCCTCAGACGGTCGGCTTGCGGCGCCTCAGCAGCCGGTCCATGTGGCTGATCGCCTCACGCTGGGTGTCGTGCACGACGTGCGTGTACACGTCCATCGTGATGCTGATCTGGCTGTGCCCGAGGATCTCCATGATGACCCGCGGTGCCACACCGGCGGCGGTCAGCAGCGTCGCGCAGCCGTGCCGAGCGTCGTGCAACCGAACCACCCGCAGATCCGCGCCAGCGGCGACCCGCGTGAAGGAGCGGTAGACGTTGCGCGGCTCCACCGGCCGACCGTTCTTTGTGGCGAAGACGTAGCCGCCGACGGTCCACTCGACCCCCGACTCTGCGAACGCCTTTCGCTGCCGCAGCCGATGCCAGCGGAGCGGCGCGACGCAGAGCGAGGGCATCGGTACCACGCGGCTGCGACGGCTCTTCGGGTCGTCGTCGTACAGAGTGCCCCGGCGGCGCTGGGTCTGGTGACGGACGTGGAGCACGCGGTTGTCGAGGTCCACGTCCGACCACCGCAGACCCACCAGCTCACCGCGGCGCAGCCCCATGGCGATGGCCAGCACGAACGCGGCGTACAGCGGGTCTCGGCGCGCAGCCTCCAGGAAGGCCAGCGTCTCGTCCAGGCTCCACGGGTGGATCTCCCTCTGCTTGACGCGTGGCGGTTCCACCAACGATGCGACGTTCCGCGTGATCAGCTCTTCCCGCACGGCCGCGGTCAGCGCGGTCCGTAGAACCCTGTGGGCTTCCTTGGCGGTCGCGGCTGTCTGGGCGGTCTGCACCTTGGTGATGAAGCGGCGTACGTCGGCGACGCTCAGCGATTCCAGCCGCTTGGCGCCCACCAGGGGCACCAAGTACAGGCGTACATGGGACTCGTACTTGTCGTACGTGCTGAGCTTCCGGCGCGGCTGGACGTAGTGCTCCAGCCAGTACGGCAGCCACTCGGAGAGCTTGGCCGACCGTGTCGGCGTAGGGATGCCCTGTCGGGCGCGACGGACCAGCTCCTGGCGCTTCTCGTCGCACTCTTCCCAGGTGGCGCCGTAGACGGTCTTGCGCTTGCTGGTGCCGTCGGGCTGGGGGACGTAGACGCGGCCCTCGTAGCGGCCGTCCTTGCGCTGCCAGATGCTGCCGGCGCCGTTGGGGTTCCTCTTGCGCGCCATCAGGCGGCCTCCTCGATTCGCTCGGACATGAAGTTGCGGAGGGAGTCGGCAGCGATCCGGCGGGACCGGCCGATGGTGAAGCTTTCGAGCTGGCGGGAGCGGATGAGGTCGTAGACCTTGCTGCGGCTGAGGCGCAGTGCCGTCATGACCTCCGGGACCATCAGCGCGTCGATCGAGGTGGGCGGAGCTTTGCTCACGGCTGCCTCCACGGGCCGGTTCTCTGTTGAGTTGGTGGGGCTCAGCGGTCTTGCGCGCGAGCGCGCCTGTCCGAGGTGCAGATTTCTGCGTCACTGCGTCAGACACGTCATGCAGGCGCTTGACCAGCGAGTTTGTGTGACGGGGCGCCGTTAGGTGTCTGTCACGACCTGGAGGCTGTGTCACTGGCCTGTGACGCGGGTGACGCGGTGTGACGCGGTTTTCGGGCGTCTGTGTCACGGCCGTTGAAGCAGGTCAGGGGCCGTTTTGCCGGTGTCGAATGACGTGGTGACGCAAGACCTCCTCTTTTAGGACAAGAGAAGGGGGTGGTTCTTGTATGGCGCGCGCGTTGGAAAGAAGGAGCCGCTTCGCGGCGCGTCCTTGGGGCGGCGCGTGGCGCCGAAAGGCAAGAGGAGCACCCGGCGCCGGTGCTCCTCTTGCCTTTCCTCTGGTGGGGAGCCGGTCTGTCAGTACAGCGAGCCCTGTTGGTGCAGGGGTTCGGGTACGGGCCGGGTCATGGCGATGTAGCGGGCGGTGCGAGTGCGGCCCCAGTCGACCACAACGCCCCGGGCGGCGAAGGTGGGCTGGAGGCGCTTGAGGCGGTCTGAGAGGACTTTTCCGGTGGTCGGCCACCCTTTAGGCAGGGGGCGGCAGTCGTCGCCGCTGTGGAGGCGGCTGAGGCAGTCCAGCCACTCGGAGGAGGTCATCCGCTCTTCCGTCCCGGGTTCGAGGTCGGCGGCGTGCTGCAGGACGGTCTGCGCGAGCAGGTCGCCTTCGATCACGTCGTCGTTGAGGTCGTCCAGGCTGGCCCGGTAGGCGGACAGCGAGGAAAGGCCGGTGGCCATGTCGAACTGGGCGCACAGGTGGGCGAAGTCGGCCATGCGCAGGTCGGTGGGCGTCTGCGCGATGGCGGCCCGGACCTTGACGGTGAGGTCGAGGAGCGAGCCGAGGATGACCGGCAGCGCCTCGGCGAAGTCGGCCCACAGCTCAGCTTCGGTGCGCCGGACGCGGGGGCGCTCTAGACGCAGGGGCAGGAGGCGTTCGGCGAGGTCGGGGCGGATGACGCCGACGTCGATGCCGGTCAGGAGGAGGGGGCGGCGGTAGCGGGAGCGGTACACGTCGCCGTCGCTGAACAGGGCGCGCTTGATGGACTCGGCGCCGGTGACGATGCAGCACATCAAGTCGGACAGGTCCGGGGCCAGGTGGGAGAGGTTGTCCAGGGCGGTGATCCACCCTGCCGCGACGGCAGTGATGAGGCTTTCTTCGTCCTTGGGGGCTCGGCGAAGGTCGCCGCTCATGCCCTCGATGATCCGCACCAGCATGCGCCCGGCAGTGCTTTTACCGGCGCCCTGGGGGCCGGTGAGGAACGGTGCGGGGACGGGCACGGAGGGCTCCAGACAGCCGACGAGCCAGGCCAGCGCGAGGCATTCGGTGTCCGGGGTGGCGAAGTTGGTCAGTCCCAGCAGGGCGTCGATGCCCTTGCCGTCCGTGTCCTTGACGGGGAGGGGGAGTTCGCCGGTGAGCTGGGTGCGTCGCCAGCACACTTCGCGGGGGTCGGGGATGGCGATGGTCCAGCCGGTGGGGTGGACGCGGACGGATTGGCCGTCGTCGCGTCCCAGGTCGAGCCAAGTGGCGCCGTCAAAGCCGGGGGCGACCCGGATGTGAGTGGCCTGCACGTCCTGGGAGAGGGCGAGTGCTTCGATCAAGTCCAATGCCTCCTTAAGTGCGGTGCCGTTGAACACGCCGACCCCGTCGTGAAAGAGCCCGACCATGAGTTCCTGGCGGTGGCTGCCGGTCGTGCCCTGGGAGCGGATGGGGCGGGCGACAGGGTGCCCGTTGCGCTGGGCGTAGACCATGCCGTCGACGGTGCGGAAGTAGCGGAAGTGGGCCTGCGCGTAGTCGGTGATGACCTCGCGGGCCGGAGTCTTCTCGTCCTCGGACACCGCCCTCACATCCCCAGAGCCGTTTGGGCGTTGGCCCAGGCGTCCGTGCAGTGCCGGGGCGATTCGCCCCGGGCGTGGGCGGCGGTGAACAGCTGCTGGATGTGGGCGTCGGTGAGGCAGCCGCACCGGCCATGGGTGGACAGGACGGCGAGGAAAGCGCCGTAGGTCGTGTTGTGGATGGCGGTGCGGGCGTCGGTGATGCGCTGGACGGCCATGGCGATGCCGCGTTCCAGGTAGGCGGGACTGCGGTGCGGGCACGCCCCGCCGCCGCCCGGCGCGGCCGACATGACGAGCGGGGGCCGGGCGGCGGCGTGCGCGGTCCTGGCCTGGGTGGGCTGGTCACGCTCCAGCAGGGCGCGGACGGCGCCCGGTAGGGAGGTGGTGATGCCGGTGCCGGGTCCAAGCCAACGGGCGTAGGACATCAGGCTCTTGATGTCCACGCCCGGCCGCACGCCATTCGCGGAACGCATGGCGCCCTGGTAGATCCAGTGTTCCCCGCGAGTGGTGGCCACGGTCCGGGTCCGCGGCAGGGCGGCGCGGGCCCAGGCAACCGCCGCGTCGTCGTCGAGGTCCACGACGGTCAGCCCGGCGCCGCCGGGGTGGTAGGCGACAGCGGAAGCGCCGCGCCAGGCGGGGGCCCAGGAGGGGGAGGTGAGGACGTCGGGGTCGGTGGTGGCGGCGGCCCAGCCGTGGCACGGCGACGGGCACCGGCACGGGCCCGCGGCGAGCATGTGCGGACGGTCCCCGCAGGCGCTCTTCGTGCAGCTACCGCAGTTGGCGACGGGCCGCTTGCCCCGGCTCAAGGGCAAGACCGGCACGCCGGTGGAGGCGAGAGCCAGGGCTACTCGCCGAATGTCGGTGGGTTGGGTCATGCTGGAGACCTCCATAGGTCTGTGGATTGGACTGGAGACCAGGGCGGGCCGCCTCTCGGCAAAAGATCGCGGCCCGCCCTAGCCATGTCTGGGGGCGGTCAGAGGTCGAGCAGGCCGTCCTGCGCCGGGGCGGCGGACGGGCGGGCGCACGGACCGCACCGATTGCTCTGCGTAATTAGCAGGTAGGTGAGCGGGAAGGAGCCTCAGGACCTGGAAACGGGCTTGTGGGTCCCTGTTGGGGAGGTGCCTCCCTCAGGTCCACCAGGTCCATCAAGGCAGCGTTTCCGCAGGTGGGTTGCGGTGGAGGTGGGTGGTGGACCGTCTGATGGAGTTCTCCATCAGATTCCGGCGCCTCCACCACTTGCCTCCACCAGTCGGCGACTACTCTGTGTCGGCCTCGGTGGCGTCTTCGCGTGCCTCGATGGCCGCCTCGATGCGGGCGCGGGAGACGCACACCACGCCGGTTTTGCCGTTGTCGGCCCGTGTCGCCTTCGGCTCGGCGCCTGCCTCGCGCAGCACTCGCGTGAGGTCGTGCAGCTCCCAACCGTCGTACGGATCCGGGTGCTTGCTGATGAGCCGACGCAGGACCTCTTGGGTCTGGATGCGCTTCCCTTCGCCCAACGCTTCGAGGACGTTGGTCAGGTGGTCGACGTCCTGCGCGGTCTCCTCGGCGGTCTGCGTCTCGGCGCCGGTCCGGCGTGCTTTTGCCCGCTGGGCGATCTCCTTCGCCGCGTCGCCGTCGATGAAGTGGGTTCGGACCGTCACGGACGGCTGTCCGGGGGCGAGTTTGATCCCGTCACCGGCCACTACGAGCGTGCCCTTGTCGAGCCCCTGGCGGAGCTTGTGCGGTGCCGCACCGGCGTCGACCGCCGAGTCACCCACGGCCATGCGGGCTTGCGACTCGGTGCCCAGCACGAGAGACGCGCGGATGTGGTTGCCCTCCCGGGAGCGCTTGGGGAGGTTCTCGTTCGTCGGGTCCTGCGTGCCCTCCCAGGTCGTGACGTTCACCGCGCGCCCCTGATCGTGGACCTTCTTCACGCCCTGGAAGTAGCGGCTGTCCGCCTTCGAACCGCCGTAGGGCGCCCCCTTGCGGACCGCCCCGCTGTCGGTGACGTAGGTCTCCACGGCGCCGGACCCGTAGGCCACCTGCGCTTCGTCGACGATGAGCACCAGGGGGATGAACCGCGGGTCGGCCAGGATCTTGTCCTGACTCCAGCCCTTGGCGGAGAGTTCCCGCATCAGATCGATCCGGCGCCCCATCTCCGCTACACCCTCTTCGACCATTTCCGTGGCAGCGATGACGTGTTCGTCGGTCGGCCCCTGGATGAGCACCGTGGCCAGGCCCTCGAACATCTGCCAGTCGCCGACGCCCTTGAGGTCGGCGATGCGGAACTCGACGCGGGGATCGAGCGCGAGCCACAGCGCCAGGGCCCGGAGACTGGCGGTCTTACCCTGGTTGGACAGGCCGGTGATGAGCATGTGGCGCTGGAACAGCGAGGTGAGCACCGTGTCGCCGCGCAGATCCTGGCCCCACGGCGCTCGACCCGAGGTGTAGTCAGCCGTCATGTCGGGGTCGGTGACGAGCGGGGACGGGCCGATCGGCTCATCCAGCGCGCCACTGTCGGCGACCCACATGCGCACCGTGCGGGGCATCGGGGGGATCGTCATGTGCAGCTCGTGCTCGTGCCGGTTCATGTTCTCGGCGAGCTTGCGGCGCTTGCCCAGAATCTCCTCCGTGGAGACCCCGGACGGCAAGGTCACATCGACCTCGATGCCGCACCCCGCCAGGCGAATAGGCCCGAGCATTCCGGCGGCCCCGTCCGCCATCTCCTTGATTCCCTTCTTCAGGGCGGGGACGCCCAGGTCGGAGAGGGCCTTGACCACAATCGACGGGGTGATCGGAATGTCGTCCGCGGCGGCGGCGGAGGCGGGCCGGGCCCAGACGGGAGCCGTCTCGTGCTTGTGGCCAGCGCGCCACAGATGCGCGAGACCCGCCAGAAGCGCCAGCCCCAGGGCCGGGCCCCACGCGATCCCCACGAACCAGCACAGTGCCCGTACCACGTCGATCGCGGCCAGCGTCGGAGCCACCACGTCATGCACCTCGCGGTCATGGACCGCCATGCAGAAACCGACCAGCAGCAGGGCGCCTTCGGCCGCGGCCGTGCCGATCGCGGCGGACTTGGCCATCGTCGGCACCTTGTGGATCAGCTCGATCCGTCGGTCGTGGCGCTCCCGGCGGAACCGGTCGGCCCGGTCCTGCCATTCGGCCGCCGCCGCGTGATCCCCGGCGGCCAGTGCCATGGCCCGCATCCGGTGATGCACGGCGACGGTGCGCCCCTCCCAGCCCCGCTTGACGACGACCCCGGTACCGCCGACGAAATAGCCGCCGTGCCGCACCACCAGCCCGGCAGCGGTACGAGTCCGCTCGTGCGTGGCCAGTGCGCGCATCCGGCGGATGCCCCGGCGGGAGCGACTGGAGGAGACCGACGCCGCGTCAACGGAGGGCGACTGCGGCTGCTTCGGGATGGTGTCGACGCCCGGGTCAGGGGCGGTGGCGTCTTTGACCAGGGAGACCGCCGGGGCCGCGATGCGGGTGGCGCGGTGGTCGGCCAGATCGTGCACGGTGCCCATCGTTTCGGGCGCGACTTCGGTCATGATGGAGCTCCTGTCCTGCCATCAGGCGGGTGGGGCCCGGGGCGGCCGTGTACGGCCTGGCAGCGGTCCGGCCGCCCCGGGGCGAGATCACTTCTGTGCGGTGCGCTCTTCGCGTTCGCGGGCGCCGTCGAGAATCTGGTCGACGCGGCGTTCCAGGTCGCTGCGGTCGACGTCCTCCCCCGCGACGCTGCGCTTGCACATGCGGGCCACCAGGACGGTGACCTTGGCCTTCTCGCTCGCGGTCAGCTTGGGGTCGTCGTGCTTCGCCATGTCGGGTCCCTTCCGGAGCGGGACTGTCCGGCTCCCCACCGCACCCCGGCCCTGGCGGGGCGGGGTGCGTCTGGGCAACCGTCAGCGCCGACGGCGGGTGACCTTGCCGTCGTTCCCGCCGATCGAGCGCACGACGGTGACCACGCCCCAGGCCGTGGCGACGGCGACGAGCGCGACGACGGCAAGGGAGATGGCCATGGAGGAGAGGGCGGCGACGAGCAGCGGGCCGAAGTAGACGCCGGCCGCGACGGTTCCGGCGCCGATGCCGGTGCCCAGCGCGATGCGTTGGGTGGTGCGGTCGGGCGGGGCCTGGTGGATGTGCTGGACGATCGGCTGCGGGGACGCCTGCGGTGCGGGCAGGTGGGCCGCGTCGGCGTAGGTGTAGGTGCCGTCCGGGAGCTGCACCACCCGGACCGGCTCGGGAAGGTTCGTCACGACTGTCCCCTTTCGGCCCGGGCACGCACGTTCCAGGCGTCCTGACGGGTGATGAACTCGGCGTGGATCGGTCGGCCTACGTCACAGGGCTGGTCGTTCTGGCAGGCGGCGCAGGAGCCGAGATGCGTCATGGACGCCTCGAACGCGCGCATGTAGGCAATGAACTCTTCGTCGCGGGACACAGGTCTCCTCAGGTCGGAGCAAGGGGTGGTTGCCGAAGGCCGGAAGGGCGTCGGCGTGCGATTCGGCGGGGTGCCCCGGGCCGGATTCGATCCGACGCCCTCACGGCGAGATACCGGGGCTGTGGTGCGCTGGACTCGGGTGCCGGTCAGAGCTGGTTGGGCTCCAGGGCGAAGAAGACGACGTTCGCCCGCGCCATATCCGGCGACTGCCGCGCGATGTCGTTCTTGAGCGCCTGGAACACGTCGTGGCGGGTGCACCCGGCGGGCGGGGTGTAGGTGCCGTGGAGCGTCGACATCGCTCGGCCCGGCAGTTCCACGGTGATCACCCAGTGGTGAGTGCCCTGCTGCTCGACGGTCGGGGCGGTGGTCTGGCTGGTCACAGCAAATCTCCTAGAGGTCGAACAGGCCGTCGGTCTGCGGCGGGGCGGTGTGGGTCTTGCGGTGGGCGCGGGTGGCGCCGGTGTGGCAGGCGGGGCACCAGGCCCGCAGGTCCGCCGGGGGGAGCTGGGCGGCGGCCAGGGGCGGGACGCTGGGGTCGGCGGGGGCGGCGATGAGACGAACCCAGCCGCCGTGCTTGCTGGTGTAGCCGTCGTGGGTGCGGGGGCAGCGGCCGTCGGACTTGCGGTGCGGGGTGCCGCACTGGCCGGTGCACCAGCACCGCCACCCCGCCGCCTCCATCACCGGCCGCCACAGGTCGGCGTAGGCGATCGGCTCGCTCATGCCGCCGCCTCCCACCGCCCGGCGCCGACAGCGGTCGGTGCCAGGAAGCGGAGGGCGGCTTCAATCTGCTGGGGCACGACCCCGTTGCCCAGCGCGCGGAGCTGCTGGGTGCGGGTCAGGCCCGCAACGTCGGTGACATGACCGGCGGGCAGGCCCATCATCCATTCGACGAACGGCGGGTTCAGTCGTCCCAAAGCGTCAGTTGGCCCGGGAGCGAGTCGTCCGGTGACGTACTCCCAGCGGCGGATGGCGGGGGCGAAGCGGCCCCATCGGGCAGCAGGTTGACCACCACCTCGTTCAACGGCCTGGCGTTGCGATCCATCTGGTTCGACTCGCCCGACTTCCAGTCCCGTGCCGCCGGCGTCGGCAGGAGAGAGATCGTCGTGCGCAGGTCCGCTCCGCCCGCCCCGTGTGTTCCGGTTCCGTTGGAGTCGGAGGTGCGGGGCGTCGGCAGCAACCGCGAGGACGACCAGTCGGCGCCGCTGGTGTGGGGCGCCGACGTCGGATGCGCGTACAACGCACCACCACGCATCGAACCCGAGGGCGGCAAGGTGGGTGAGGACGGTGTCGAAGCCGAGCCGAAGGTGGTTTGCGACGTTCTCAAAGACCGCGTAGCGGGGTCGTAGAACGCGAAGGGCGCGGGCGATGTGCGGCCAGATGTGTCGGTCATCGGCGGTTCCCTTCCGGTGGCCGGCGGTGCTGAACGGCTGACACGGGTAGCCGGCCGTCACCACGTCCACCGGCTCGACGTCGGCCCAGTCGACGGCCGTGAGGTCGCCGAGATTGGGCACCCGCGGGTGGTGGTGGGCAAGGATCCGGGAGGCGCCGGGGTCGGGGTCCGCGACCCACGCCACCGTGCCTCCGAAGACGGCCTGGGCGGCCATGTCCAGGCCGCCGTAGCCGGTGCACAGCGAACCAATCCGAAGACCGCTCACGCCGCCACCCCATCCCCGGCGGTGGCGCGCTCGGCTCGGAGGGTGTCGCGCAGGCTGCGGGCGTTCTTCGCGGAGGCGCGCAGCGCGGTGCGGAGTCGGTCGGCGGTCAGGTCATCGGCCGACCAGTCGGCCGTCACCGTCCGCGCCTCCGCCAGCAGCTCGGCGGCGGTCCGCTTGGGTCGGGTGGCGCGGGCGGCAGCGGGCACCCGACCCGTCACTCGACGCGGACCCGCCTCACTCCCTCCGGAACTGCCGTCAGACCGACGGTCGGTGTGGAGTCGGGTCGGCTGGTCGGGGGGGGGGGGGGGGGGCGCGGGGGGGCGCGGGGGGGGGGGGGGGGGCGCGCCCCCCCCCCCCCCCCCCGGGGGCGCGCCCCCCCCCCCGGCACGGGACCCCCCCCACCCA
>NZ_JBHYGX010000015.1:0-23753 GCF_042739975.1 Streptomyces sp. NPDC059080 | reverse complement strand
CCCTCATAAACTGTGCGTGTGGGGGGGGCTGTGTCTGGTGTTTATACGCCCCCGCGCCGGGGTGGGGGGGTGGCGGGGGGTGGGGGGGGGGGGGGGGGGGGGGGGGGGCGCCCCCCCCCCGCGCCCGGGGACGGCGGGCGAGTCGGGTCCGGACACGCAACCAACGGCGACGCGGTGTACCCGACTCTTGCAGGTCAGACCCCGACCCTTCCATCCCGTCTTGCGGTGCTTCCTCCGCATTCTTGGCGGTGCCTGCGAGGGCGTTGGCCAGCTTGGCGGCGGACTTGTTGGCCCGGCGGTGCAGTCGGGGTGTCATGCCCGGCTCCTTGCAGCCGCGGACGATGGTCCATGCCCGCTCCCATGCTTCCGACTCGGTGAGGGAGTCGTGCGGGGCGGCGGACAGGAGTCGGGTGGCGACCCGACCTACCCGACGGTGATGCCGACGGCGTCGGGCGGCGTGCTGGCGTCGGGTGCGGGCGTCGGCGTCGTGGGCGGCGAGGGTGGAGACCCACTGGCGGATCTCGAAGACCAGCGGCCCGAGGAGGGTGACGGCTGCCAACCCGACTCCGGCGGCCTGAGCGTCGGCGGGCGCCAGGCCGTCGAGGTGCAGTCCGTAGCTGTAGTTGATGGACGCGGCGAAGGCGGCGGCCGCGGCGACGAGGGCCCGCAACAGCCAGCGGACCCAGACGGGCGCGTTGCGGGCGTCGGCGTAGGCGACACCCGCCGCCATCACCCACGCGGTGCCCTCCAGGCCCAGCGGGACGGGCAGCAGCATCGGCGAGATGTCGACGAAGTGACCGATCTGCGCGGGCAGGGAGGCGAGGCCGGAGGCGATGACGAGGGCGAGGGTGCCGGTGCGGTAGATCTGCTCCGGCGTCAGCGACTGTGCCCGACGCTCCGCCCGCTCCTGCCGACGCTCGGTGCGGGCAGCGCGGTCGGCGGCCTTGTCGACGCGGGCCTGATCCCGCATACGCGCCGCCCGCTCATCCTCCACCTGCCGCCGCTGAGCCCGTCGATCCTCGCGGGCAGCGGCGTCCAGGCGGTCCTGCTCGGCGTCGGCGGCCCGGTCGTCCCGCGCCGCCTGACGGCGATCGGTCAGGCTCATCCCGCACCCCCCGCACCGAGGTAGCTGACGCAGAACACGCGCCAGCCCACCCCGTCGCGCAGCGTGCAGAACCCCAGCGTCACCCGGTCACCGACGTGGTCCACGGTGACCGCGTCGGTGGGGATGCCCAGCGCCTCGCGCCACGCCTCGAAGTGGCTGGGACAGTCGACCAGCGCGTTCACCTCGTCCGGCGCGACGCTGTGGGAGGTGAGATAGGCGCCCGGCAGGCCCGGGTACGCGGCGGCCATCCACTCCACGCTCGCCAGCGCCGCAGCCTGCGCGCTCAGGGATGTGGTGGTCATGCGGCACCCCCGGCGTGCGCCGCGGCGCGGTCGGCCAGCGCACGGCGGGCGGCCAGCACCCGCCGACGGGCACGGCGCACACGGCGCTCGTCCAGCTCCGACGGGACGCGGTCGAGGACAGCAATCTCAGCGTCGAGGAGGTCAACCTCGGCCGTGATGACGGGCATTTCCGCCTCGATGGCCGCCAGGTCGGCGGCCGACGGACCGCCATCCGGAGCGAGCGGCGTAACGGGGGCGAGGGGGATGGCGATGTGGTTCATGAGTTGGTCCCTTCCGGAACGGCTCATGCGGTCCGGTGTGTCAGCACCGGGCCGCGCCGTTGTGTGTGGGGTCAGGTAGGTCAGCGGTTGAGGTGGGCCGCGGCGTCGGCGGCCAGGCGGTCGGCGGCCTCGACGGCGGCGTTGCGGCGGGCAGCCAGGGTGTCGGCGTCGGCCGCGTTGCGCAGGGCGTAGGAGGCGCAGGCCGCAGCGTCGGCGGTGCCAGCCAGGTCGGGGGCCAGCAGGCGCAGCGTGGTCAGCGGGGTGGAGAGAGCGGCGCGGGTGGCGTGGCTGGCGGCGCGGGCCTCGCGGTAGGCGTCGGTGTCGGTGCCGGACGTCAGCGCGATGTCCTCACACATCCACATCGCCCGGCGGTGATCCGCCAGCGCGGCCACCAGGTCCGCGACGGCGGTGAGCTGAGAGGCGCGGCGCTCGCTGGCGCGGGCCTCGGCCCGCTCGGAGCGGGCGGCGCGCTGCTGAAGGGCGTAGGCGGTGATCGAGCCGAGGAGCGTGCCGATGACGGCGACGATGCTGCTGAACATGGTGGGCCCCTTTCGGGCGGCGAGGCGGTGAGGCGGTGAGCGGAGGGTGAATCCCGACTCCCTGCAACCCCGCCCGTACGGCCGCCCACGGAGGGGCGCCCGGACGGGCGGAGGAGGCAACCGGCCGCGGATAGCCCGCGGGAACTCCGGTGAACGCGCGGAGCCGCCTCACGGAGAACTCCGGAGGCGGCCCGGGCGGGGACGCGATGACGTGACTGCCGCGCTGGTCAGGCGACGGCAGCGCCTAGGTACATCGGCGAACTCTCATAGCGAGGGCTCCCTTCTGGAGGAAGACAGGGACTTTCACTGCAAGGGGGACTGCGTCCCCACTCTCCGGCCGTTGCTCGCGGTCACCGGGCCACCTCGCCAGTCGGGCCGAAGCCCTGTCCCCTGGCCTTCAGCGGGATTGCAGCGTCCCCGCCTTATGCGTGGAAGTAGCCCAAAGAAGGCCCTCCCTGACGCTTCGCTGAACTAGTTCTGCGGTGCGCTGTGACGATTAAGGCATGACCCGGAGCGGGTGTCAACAGAACTAGTTCAGAAGTCCTCGACGCTCGCTCGCCGGTCGCACGGCGATCCCAGCTATCCTTCTAGGACTAGTCCTGAGAGACTGGGGTTCACGAGTCACACAGCGAGGGAGTCATACGTGGAGGAGACCAAGGGGCCGAAGGTTCAGCGGCTTGCTGCTGATCTTCGGGCGAAGATCCAGCAAGGGGCGTATCCCCCCGGTTCAGCGCTGCCCAAGGTCCGGGAACTCAAGGATTCCGAAGGCGTCGCTTATCAGACAGCACGAGACGTCTACCGAGTACTGGAAGACGAGGGCCTGATCATCTCCCGCCGGGGCGAGGGAACCTTCGTGTCTCCGATCCTCGGGAAGATTCACCGGGACGGAACTGGCCGCTACATCAAGTCGGCCCGCGAGCAAGCCGGGGCCCGGGGCGCGTTCGCAGCAGAGATCGCCCGGCTCGGGATGAAGTCGACCTCGACGACTGAGATCAGCCGAGAGCGGCCACCGAAGCAGGTTGCCCAGCTTCTTGGCATGCATCACGCGGCGAAGGCCCTCGTAAGGGCACGGGTTATGCGCGCCGACGCCACCGTTGTGCAGGTGGCGACCTCGTACTTCCCTGGTGAGGTGGCGTTTGGGACGCAGTTGGAGCAGCAAGACACCGGGGATGGCGGGAGCAAATCGCGTCTCGCCGAACTGGGCTACCAGCAGACCCGAATCCGGGAGTCCATCGACGTACGACCTCCGAGCAAGGACGAAGCCGCCTCGCTTGGCATCTCGGCCGACAGGCTGGTCTACGAGATCACCCATGTCGGCCTGACCGAGAGCGGCAGGGCCGTGGAAGTCTGTGTCCACGTCATGCCCATCACCCTCTGGTCACTCAGCTATGAGTGGCCGATCGACCAGCCCGCCGTCTGAGAGGAAACCGAAGTGAACAGCAACACCGCCATCGTTCGTGACGCCACCGAGCGCTACCGCACTGCGCGGCGGGAGGCTGGCGAAAGCCGTGGCGCGTTCGAGACCGAGATCAAGCGGTTGGGCGGGACACCCCGAGTGGAAACCGCGATCCGTCGCGACACGGCTCCGTCTCAAGTGGCTGACCTTCTCGACGTCGAGGCTTCTCGGCAGACGGTAATCCGTGCCCGGCGCATGTACGACGGCGAGCGCTTGGTCCAGCTCGCGGACTCGTACGTGCCCGTAGACGTAGCAGAGGCCGCCGGCGTAGAGAGCCCTGACCCCGGGCTCGGTGGCATCATCAGCCGGATGCGCGACGCCGGATTCGAGCAGACCGAAGCGATCGAGGAGGTCACTCTGTACCAAGCCACCTCGGTGGAGGCAGAGGCATTCGGCGTCGAGGTTGGCACGAACCTGCTTCAGATCACGCACACCGGCTACACCAAGGCCGGTCGCGCCGTCGAGGTCACGGTCCACCGCCCCAGCCCCGGCTGGGTCCTGCGCTACAGCCCGCCCATCAGCTGAGCCCCACGCGCGACGGCGGCCCGCACGGATCTGTGCGGGCCGCCGTCATGTGTGCGAAGAGGGGGCATGACCTAATGCTGACGACTGCCCCGCCCTGACGGCAGTCATTGACGGCAACATCGATGGACACTGCCGTACGTATGGCGCCAGTGGTGCACTGCGATTCCGGCCGAGGGGAGAGAGCGGGGAGCGTGTCGGAACGCTTGATCGAACTCCTAAAGCGGGTGTCGCAGGTTCGAATCCTGCCGGGGGCACCACGCATTACTGCTCTGACCTGGGGTTTCTCCCCCAGGAAGGGGCTCTACTCGGCCTCGGGCATCTCGTCCGGGGCCGTTTGCGTGAGCGATGCGTGAGCGGACGGGGAGTTGATCTCCCGAACATCGCCCGACGGATCGGCATCAATCGGCACGGGGTTTTGCGTCTTGTCGGGCTTGGGCGCCTCCGCGGAAGCGGCGCCCTCGGAGACGGCACGGGCCCGTGGCACGAGCCGAGCGGCGGCCTCGGCGATCGCCAGATCCGCCTCGGGAAGCAGGCTCGTGTACGTGTCGGCCGTGATGGTGATCGAGGAGTGGCCGAGCATCTCCTGGATGTCCTTCAGGTCGGCACCGGCCGCGTGGGCCAGCGTTGCCGCGCCATGGCGGAGGTCGTGAAGCCGGACGGGCGGCAGGGCGATCTCCTCGTACAGCTCGATGAACCGGCGGGTGACGTTGGCCGGGTGGAGCATCTCGCCGTTCTCGCGGGTGAAGACGCGGCCGGTCTCCACCCAGGCGCTTCCCCACTCGACGCGGTCCTTGTCCTGCTGGGAGCGGTGTCGCTTGAGGGCCTGGACCGTGTCGGAGTCGAGCGCGATGGTGCGCGCGCCGGCATCGGTCTTGGGGTCGTCCTCGTAGACCTCCCAGCCATCCACGACGAGTTGCTTGGCGACGGTGAGGAGACCGGCGTCCAGATTAGTGTCGGTCCACTTCTGCCCGCACGCCTCGCCTCGGCGAAGCCCGCGGAAGGCGATCAGGTGGAACAGCGCGTACAGCCGGTCCCCCGCGACGTGGTCGAGGAAGAGGCCCGTGTGCCCCGGCGTCCAGACCATCACCGGCGATGGCTTCTCGCCGGTGCGCGTCCAGTGAAGGATGCGCTCCTCGGTCCATACGAGAGCCTTGGGCCGCTTACCCGCCTCCAACTCGACGTGGGCAGCCGGGTTAAAGGTGATGAGCTGCTGGGCGATCGCGGCATTCAGCGCGGCCCGCAGCGTGGAGCGGACACGGTGGCGCGTGGCCGGGCCGACGATGCGGCGGTAGGGCTCCATCTCGGCGATGGCCGCCTTCATCGTCTTGCGGCGGGCACGATGCTCACGCCCCTTCCAAGGGACATGGGCCAGGTCCTCGATCGCCTTGCGCCGGGCGGCGTTCCCCTCGGCGATCTCGACGTTGGCCTCCGCGATGGCCTCGAACACCTCCGACAGGTGGGCGACTCGAAGACGGTCCAGGCGGATAGACCCGATCCGCGGCTTCAGGTGCACCCTGATGTTGCTCTCGTCCCGACTGATGGCGCTCTGCCGCCCCTTCTTGCCCGCCAACCACGTGTCCAGCCACTCTCCGACGGTGAGGCGGCTGGTGAGGTCTAGTCCGTGGTTGAGGCGGCGCCGGGTGGCTTCGATGTCGGGCAGCGGGGCTTTCTCGTCGGCCACCTTCTCCAGTAGTTCGGCGATGCGCGCGAGGTCTTCGGGTGCGTCGGTGTCGGCGAGTCCTATGAGGGCGCGGATGTGGTCGAGGTCGGTCTGGGCGGCTTTGAGGGTGTCGTAGCCGGCGCGGCTGAAGGAGCGGCGGGTGCCGTCCTCGCGGGGCGGGAGCTCTTGGCGTACGGAGTACGAGCCGTGCTTGCGGTTGGTGAGCTTGGGGCAGGACTTGCCGAGTGGTTTGCCGGTCTTGGGGTCGCGGCAGTAGCAGCGGCGGTGGGTGGAGCCTTTCAAAGAGCGTTCTCCTCGGTGGTGACGGTGTCGGGTTCGGGTGGGTCGACGTCGGCGAGTGGAGAGGGCAGGTGGGGTGGGGTGCCGCCGCCTTCGCGGATGGCGTCGCGGTGCCTGCGCAGCTCGTACTTCGCCTGGGTGGCCTGGTCGGCGTACCGGGCCAGGGCGCGCTCGGCTGCCTCCCGCTGGATGCGGTTGGCGGCGGTCTTCACCTTCCAGCGTTCGTGGTCCTCGCTCTCCACGGCGGCCAGGGCCGAGCGGAGTTCGAGGTCGTGGGCTTGGAAGTGGTCGAGCATGTAGTCGGTGGCGTCATCGGCAGGTGAGTCGCCGACGAACCACTGCAGGGCTTCCCAGGTCGATTGGGGGGCCTCGAAGGGGAGCTGGCGAACTTCGGTGACGTAGCCGACGGGGTAGATCAGGCTGATCGGGGACACGCGCAGAGCCTTCGCGAGGACCATGATCTCGACCAGGGGCAGGGCGGCGCGGCGGCCGGACTCCATGTTGGCGATGACGTTGCGGGGGATCGGGTAGCCGATCTCCTCGCACCTGTCGGCCACATCCTGTGCGCTCCACTTCAGCTCCTTCCGGCGTCTGCGGACCTCGCCGGCCACGGTGGCCATGACGTGGTCCTCCCACTCAAGGAAGTCGCCCTCGTCTTCCTTCTCATGTCCATCGTCCGAACGGTGTTGTGTCATAGAGACACATTAGCTCTGGTCACAGTGGTTCTCATGGCCTGGAGCCGGACGTGATCGTCGCGTTCGCCGAGGGCTCAGTCATGGACGGAGTACGTATGCGCGAGAACGAGATGGCCACCAAGTCGCTCGGCATGAGCAAGGAGGAGCTGCTGGCCCTCCCTGTAGCCGTTGACCTGGAGACGGGGAACCGGGCGCTGGGACTGGGGCGGAGCAAGGGGTACGAGCTGGCGAAGCGGGGGCAGTACCCGTGCCGGGTGCTGCGACTGGGCAACGCCTACCGCGTGGTGACGGCGGATCTGCTGGAGCTGCTGGGCCTGGCGGCGTGAGGTGCCGCTACCGGCGGAAGCATGTCTGCGCTGAGCGGACACAGAAACGCTGGACTGTGCCGGGGCGTGGACGTACTGTCCGTGGTCGCTCGCTCCGGCCAAGGACGCGAGAAGCCTCCGGCGGGCCAACGCCGGAGGCTCAGCACACTCCGCTGCCCGCATTCCACGAACGACCCGCGTGACCTGGGCCTGCATGCC
Source organism: Streptomyces sp. NPDC059080 (assembly GCF_042739975.1). Taxonomy (NCBI): domain Bacteria; kingdom Bacillati; phylum Actinomycetota; class Actinomycetes; order Kitasatosporales; family Streptomycetaceae; genus Streptomyces; species Streptomyces sp. NPDC059080. The sequence continues at coordinate 16,387 of NZ_JBHYGX010000015.1, read as the reverse complement.
CGACGTCACCGGTAAGGAGCTGCCCTGTGCAACCTACGGCACCCGAGCCCCATTCCGCAGCCGGCAAAGCTGCGTGGCCCCCGGTCGCAGTGCCCGGCCGACCCGACCACCACACGCCCGAGGACGCCCCGACGGCCGAGGGCGCAGAGTCTGCCTCTGCGCAGGTCGCCGAGGAGGTGGCCACGGATCCGGAGCCGACCGAGGGCGCTGCGTTGCTGGACGAACTGCGTGCGCAGATAGCCCGGTTCGTGATCCTGCCCACCCCGCAGGCGCTGGACGCCGTCACGCTGTGGGTCGTCGCCACCCACCTCCAGCCCGCGTGGCAGCACGCCCCGCGCCTGGCGATCGTGGGTCCGGCCAAGCGCTGCGGCAAGTCGCGGCTGCTGGACGTGCTGACCGAGACGGTGCACGATCCGATGATCACCATCAACACCACCCCGGCGGCGACCTTCCGCTCGATCACGGAGGATCCGCCCACGCTCCTGGTGGACGAGGCGGACACGATCTTCGGTACGCCGAAGATGGCGGAGAAGAACGAGGAGGTGCGCGGCCTGCTCAACGCAGGTCACCAGCGCAACCGCTACGTCACACGGGTGGTGGGCAACGACCACACGCCCCGCAAGTTCGAGACCTTCGCCATGGCGGCCATCGCGGGGATCGGCGACCTGCCGGACACGATCATGGACCGGTCGGTGGTCATCCGCATGCGCCGCCGCGCCGAGGGCGAGACCGTCCGCCCCTTCCGATCCCGCCGCGACACCCCGGCCCTGCACGACCTGCGTGACCGCATCGCCGCGTGGGCCCGGCCGCTGCTGGACGAGGCCGCTGACCTGGAGCCGGACATGCCGGTCGAGGACCGCGCCGCCGACACCTGGGAGCCCCTGGTGATCGTCGCCGACCTCGCTGCCGGGCAATGGCCACGTCTGGCGCGGGCGGCGTGTACGCAGATGGTCGCTGCCGAGGCGGCGGCCGAGGAGGAGCACTCCGGCGGAGCGCGCATCCTCGCCGACATCCGCCGGGTCTTCGTCGCCCAGCGCGAGGTGGACAGCCTCTCGACTGAGGACCTCCTCCACCAGCTGCGCCAGGACGCGGAGAGCCCGTGGGCCGAGTGGGGGCGGCACGGGCTGGGCGCCCGTGACCTGAGCGGGATGCTGCGCGAGTTCGGTATCAGGCCCGGCAACGTCCGCATGGCCGACGGCACCCAGCGCAAGGGCTACATGCGCAACAAGTTCCTCGATGCGTGGCGCCGCTACTGCCCCACCGTGCACCCGGTCGACACCGACCCCGCACCCAGCTCGGGCTGAGCCCCGCCCCACCGGTTGCCGTCCCAGCCGTCCCTGCCGTGATCTCGCAGGTCAGACAGGGTGCGGACAAGACGGCAGCCGGGGCCAAGACGGCAACGCGATCACCAACGGCGCGCTGCCCGCCAGGACGCCTCCCGCATCCGTCTCGTGCCGTCCTGGGCGTCCCTGCCGTATCACCGCAGGTCACAGGGCTTCGGCCAAGACGGGAGACGGATCCTCGCCGTCCCATCCGCCTCCCGAGGGCGGCGGTGCCGATCACACGTCGGCATCGCCGCCGAGACGGAACCCAGGCACCTTTGCCGTCCCTGCCCTGACCTGCGGTTTCAACGGCCAAGACGGCCAAGACGGGCCACGCCACCACCACAGGAGAACCTCGCTTGACCACCCTCGCGCCACCCGCCCACCACACCGATCAGGAGACCGGTGGATACCGCGCCCCTCGCTCAGGAGGGCAGCCGGTGATGGACCCGAAGCTCGCCGAGCAGTATGCGCTCGTCGCGGCGGGAACCGTCATCGTCGCCCTGACCGCCGGCGGGTTCTGGCTCTCCTACGCGCACCTCGCCGAGGTCGCCGGACAACACGGACTCAAGAGCTCCCCCGTACGCCAATGGGCTTGGCCCGCGACGCTGGACGCGTTCATCGTCGCGGGGGAGTTGCTGATGCTCCGCGCGGGCCTGCGACGGGTCACCGACGGGTGGGCCATCGCCCTCACGGCCGTCGGGTCGGTCGGCTCCATCGTGCTCAACGTCGCCGGGGTCAACGGAACCGGCGCGCCCGGAGCGAAGCCCGTACTCGACTACGTGGTCGCCGCCGTACCACCGACCGCCGCGCTACTGGCCTTCGGCGTCCTGATGCGGCAGATCCACCAGCTGGTCGACCGGCCGACCGGCCGAGTGGGAACGGCGCCGGAGCCAGCGGCCGATGCGGCTGCCTACGCCACCGAGCCGTCGGCCGTCGGTTTCGCCCAGTCGCCGGAACCTCAGCCCCGCGAATCGGACAGCAAGCCGCGCGGGGGCCGCCCCGCTGGCGCCACGGTCGAGGAACTCGTGGAGATCGGCCGGACCGCCGCCGCCGAGCAGGGCAAGGTCACCCGGGACATCGTCCGGAAGGCCATACGGGACAAGGGACTGACGGTCAGCGGGAAACGGCTTACCGAGGTGATGGACATCCTCCGACCCGAGCTCGAAGCCGCCGCAGACCCTGACCCCGATAGGGGCTGACCGCTTCCCCCAGTGGGTGACCGGAACCTTCCGGTCACCCCGCCGAGCGGCCACCGCCCCCTTCGCCGCCCGGATGTCCACACCTGCGGATGGGGTGGCCACCACCTGGGCTTACCGACCAGCCCGCCTGCCCCGCCCCTCTCTATCGGAGAACCATCCATGACCCACGACCCGCACCACGCCGAATACCCCCTCGACGAGCCACAGCCCCTGACGAAGTCCCCTGGGGCGGTGGGCCGTTTGCGGCGGGCAGACGGAAAGACGACCGCAGGCGGAGCAAGTTGTCGGGTAAGGAGTCCTTACCCGGCCTCCGCCCCGGGGGAGGCGGAGGCGTCCGGCGCCGAGGGGGCGCCGGAGTCGGCCGGCCCGGGGGAGCCGCCCGTGGGAGGGGCCATGCAGCCACTTGCGCCTCGTCGTCGTCTGCGTGAGCCCACGCTGCGTGAGAAGCGCGTACACCCGCGCTACAGCGACGACGAGTTCGCCCTCCTCGCGACAGCCGCCAGCCTCAGCCGGATGCCTGTCGGCGGCTACGTCGCCGAAACCTCGCTCGCCGCTGCCCGCTCCGATGACCCTTCTGCCGCGGTCGCCGACTACCGCGCCATGGTCAAGACGCTGATGGCCGCAAATAGGCAGCTCGCCAAGATCGGCGGCAACCTCAACCAGCTCGCCTGGCACCTCAACAAGGACGGCGCGTGGCCCGCGCCGGACATCGTGGCGCGGCTGCTGGACCGGGTCGAGGCGTCGATCGGCGACGTGGACGTGGCCGTCTCCCAAGTGACTTCGGGACGGTGAACGCATGATCCCGAAGATCATCCTCGGCAAGGGCGAGCGCGCCACACGCCGTCTGATCGGCTACCTCTACGGCCCGGGGAGCGCCAACGTGCACACCGACCCGCACCTCGTGGCGTCCTGGAACGGCTTCGCCCCCGACCCCGGCCGCAGCCCCCACCGCAACCCCAGGGACGTCGAGGGTCAGCTCACCGCGCAGCTCGACCAGCCCGTGAAGGTGCTCGGAGACAAGGCCCCGGCGACCACGGTGTGGCACTGCCCCGTCCGGGCCGCTCCCGAGGACCCGATCCTCACCGACGCCCAGTGGGCGGACATCGCCCGACGCATCGTGGCCGCCGCCGGCATCGCCCCAGAAGACGACGAGGAAGCCTGCCGTTGGGTGGCGGTCCGCCATGCCGACGACCACATCCACATCGCCGCCACCCTCGTACGCCAGGACGGCCGCCGCCCCCGCCGCGACCACGACATCCGCGCCGTCCAACGCGAAGCCCGAAAGATCGAAGCCGACCTCGGCCTGCGCCGCCTCAACCCCGGCGACGGCACCGCCGCCAAACGCCCCACCAGCAAGGAACACTTCAAGGCAAAGCGCCAAGGACAGGACATCACGACCCGCGAGATGTTGCGCCGGCGTGTTCGCCGCGCGGTGGCCGCCGCTTCCAGCGAGACGGAGTTCTTCGCGCTGCTGGAGGCGACCGGCGTCGACGTACGCCCCAAGACCGGCCCGTCCGGCGACATCCTCGGCTACAGCGTCGCCCTGCCCGGCGACCTCAACAAGGAGGGCAAGCGAGTGTGGTTCTCCGGCTCCACCCTCGCCGGCGATCTCTCCCTGCCCAAGATCCGCCACCGCCTCACCGCCACCGGACCCGAACCCATAACCGTCCGTCCGACCGACCCCTGGCACCAGGCCACCGCCGCCACCGAACGCATCCCCGACCACGTCACACACGGCGACGACCGCATCGTCCAGGGCCAGCTCGTCGCCCTCGGCGGAGCCCTCGACCTGCTGCCCCTCACCGCACCAGCTGCGGCGAGGGTCGCACTCGAACGTGCCGCCGCCGTCTTCGAGCGCGCCACCCGCTCCCGTATCACCGCCGACCTCGACAGCGCCCACGTCCTGCGCCGCAGCGTCCAGACAATCCTGCGCACCCCCGCCGCCGCACGAGACAGCGCCGGACTGGCGATGCTCCTGGACGCCGCCCTCATCGCCGTGGCGTTCGCGAGGCACTGGCACCGCACCCACCAGCACGCCCAGCAGGAAGCGGCAGCCCAGCAGACCCTCGTCCACCTCCGGACCGCCCACGCACACATCGCAGTCCCGGTCCTGGATGGCCTCGCCCACCGCACCCCCGGCGTCCAGACCAGGCAGCGCTACGCCCGACACCTCCAGCAGGCCGTCCCCGAGCACGCCGAACGGATCCTGCAGGACCCTGCCTGGGACGCCCTCGCCACCGTCCTCGCCGACGCGGAAGCAGCCGGCCACAACCTGGGCAACCTCCTCGACCGGGCCCTCGGCCACCGCACCCTCGACGACGCACGCAACCCCACCCGCACCCTGACCTGGCGCATCCACCGCCTCGGCCAACGCCACACACCCGGCCCCCGCGCCCAGGCAGCCATGGCCCGCAGCGCCACACGGCTCCCCACCACCACGCCCCACCCGCCAGCGGCCACACCGGCCGCCGCACAGCAGCAGCCGCATGTGCGACGGCGTTGATCAGCCGAGCTGTTCCGAAACGGAACAGGCTGCAGCCGTCACTGAATGAACAAGACCCCGGACACGAGGCGCACCGACCCCACAGTCCAGTGATCCTTGTGCGCCGGGGCGGTCGACTCTCGTATCGTCGCCCGGGTGACCAACACAAGTGGGGCGGACAGGACGCACATCCCCGCAGCTGATCTCGCCGAGCTGGTCAGGGCGTACGACATCGACGAAGTGCTGGATCGGCAGCACCTGACCGATGGCCTCATGAACGTGAACTGGCGGCTGGACACCCGGGCCGGGAGGTTCGTCCTCAAGCGGGTCACGGACGTGCCGCTCGATCGATTGCGTCGCAACCTCGCGGTCCTTCCTGTCCTGGCTTCGTACGGAGTCCCCGTATGCGCCCCGGTCTCCACCGTCAACGGTGAGGTGATCGCCGAAATCCGCGGTGGTGTCTACTGCCTGTTTCCCTGGTCAGCCGGGGAGCACGTTCGCGGAACCGACCTGTCGCTGGCACAGACGTCCGAGCTCGGTGCACACCTCGCGGGACTCCATGCGGCACTCGGCCGGGCGGTCGATGAGGCCGGGATGCCAGCCGTGCCGACCTCGGTCACCGCTGAGGTGACGGAGGTCGGCCGAGCCGTCCAGAAGGCCGATCGGCTTGCCGGGGTGGTGTCGGCCCGGGGTGCGGGCGACAGCTTCGACGCAGTTGCGGACGTTGCCCTCGAAGAACGCAAGATCCTCCTCGACAAGCACGCCCACCTGCGCCCCGAGGGAGACACCCCTACGGGCCCGCATGGCTGGACGCACGGTGACTTCCAGTACCGGAACCTCCTCTGGGCGGAGGGCGAACTGGTTGCCGTCCTGGACTGGGACCGGCTGGACGTCCGCCCGTACGCGGAAGAGGTCGTCCGCACGGCGCAGGTGCAATTCGGGGTGGAGGGCGTCTTCGACCTGGAGCGGGTGTCGGCCTTCGTCAGCGGCTACCGGTCGGTGGTCCCGTCGGAGCCGGCCGCGCTGCTCGATGCCGCGCGCCGCCTGTGGTGGAAGCGGATGACGGACTTCTGGCAGCTCGAATTCCACTACGACCGGGACGACCGCTCCTGCGACGACCTGTTCATCGCTGACGAGGCGCTCCTTCACTGGTGGACGGAGCGGCTCGACGAGGTGGAGCGGGCGTTCGGCGGCGCTCTCTAGATCCCCAGTTCCCGGAGCTCCGGCAGGCACGGGCGGGTGAACCGCGCCGCTCCGGTGCGAGCCTGCTCCCCCAGCGATTCGTGGTCGAGGTCTCGGATCGCTCGCACCCACGCCTCGGGGCCGGCGGTGGCAGGCAGGACGATCCCGGCGCCGCCGATGGCTTCGGGGATGCCGCCCTTGTCGGTGCCGATGGTCGGGACACCATGGAGGGCGGCCTCGACGATCACACGGGGGAAGGCGTCTTCCACGGTGGACGGGACCAGCAGCAGTCGGTGACTGCGGTACAACGACTCCATGTCGTAGACGCGGGGCACGTACGTGACGTTCGGATAGGACGCGAAGTCGGCTGAGGCGTCCCACCAGCCTTCGACCAGGGTGAAGTGCTGTCGCGGCATGAGACGGATGAGCTGGCGCAGTAGCTCGGATCCCTTGGCGGGGATGGGGTTGATCATGAGTACGGACGCGGTGCGGGCCGCGCCCGAGCTCTCCCCGGGCAGTGCGAACGGCGGGTACATCACGGCCAGCCGGGTTCCAGGCGTGTGGGGTGCACGTGCCCGGACGAAATCCGACACGGCGAGGCCGTAGTGGGGTCGGCCGGCGAGGACCCCCAAGCCGGTGGCGGAGACGGAGTGCAGGAGGCCGGCGACGAGCGCGATCGGTCGGGCCTGCGCGGCAAGCTGCGCCGAGCCTTCCTGCGAGGTGAACACGATGTCGGGGTGGAGGCCGCCCAGGAGGCCGTCGAGTGCGTGCCCCACGTTGTCCTGCGCCAGCGCCGTGCACTCGACCCCGCTCCACCGGTAGCGCAGGGCGCCCTCTTCTTCGTCGTACGGGACGCGATGCTTGTCCAGGTGGGCGCGCATGTCGGGGAGCTGGGTGGCTCCGTCCCAGGGCGCCTCATGCGAACCGAGGTAGGTGACGTGCCAGCCGGCGGCGGCGAGTTCCTCGGCGAGGAGCTGCTGGGTGACCTCGGCGCCGCCGATGAGGAACGGGGGCGGGGTGCGGCGCCAGGCGAAGAGAGCGGTGGGCATCGGCGGTCACCTCGCCCAGAAGCCGACGAGGGCTTCCACGGCTTGGGTGACTTCGTCCGGTCCCGCGTCGGCGGCCAGGACCGTGAGTTCTTGCGTCACGGGTCGGCGGGGCGTGTGGACGAAGTAATCGCGGGCGTGGCGGAGGAAGCCTGCCTCGTGGAGGAAGTACTCGGACTCGGCGGCAGTGTGGCCTGCAGTCTTTCGGCGGAGGTGGAGCGTCTCCGCCGGTACGTCGAGGTAGAGGGTGTGGTCGGGGCGCAGGAACGGGAGGGTCTTGAGCCGGTGGCGGAGCTGGTGGTGGACGCCATGCCCGAACAGGGCGTCCAGGGCGTACGCGTGAGCGAGGAGGGTGTCCACGGAGCGGTCGAGGATGACGAGCTGCCTGCCGCTCGCGGTGGCCTCGGCAACGCGGATGGCCTCGATTTCCATGAACCTCTCGAAGGCGGCGAGTTGAGCGGCCGCCGAGTCGGTGCGGGCCGGAGGGATGTCGTCCCGGTGGGCGATGTGCTCGACGTAGCAGTCGGAGACGTACGCCCGCGAGCCGAGGGCGGTGTGGCGGAGGTGGCGTATGGCCGTGGACTTACCGGCGTAGGAGGGCCCCTCCAGGGCGATGATCAGCATGTCGGCGCCTCCGTCCTGTAGAAGCGCTCGGCGTAGAGGCCGGTTCCGTCGACGAGATCGGCCGCCGTGGTGAAGGCGTGCCGGATCGGCCGGTACATCTTCCGGGCCGGGTGCATCTGCGAGCCGTGCATCCGCAGGATGGTGACCTTGTCGAGCACGACGTCGGTGATGTCGACCAGCTCGGGCCGCATCGTCGCCGCCGTACGCGTACGGAACAGGTGCTGGTCGCAGCCGGCGAGCGCGTACGTCGCCCAGAAGGCGAGGTCCTCCCAGAACCAGGTGCAGCCGATGCGGACGGCCGCCTCGTGGACGAGGAGGTGGTCGGGGTGGCGGGTGACGGCGGCGGGCGCGAGGAGTTCGGCGCCGGGGTGGGCTACGGCGATCCGGCGAAGCTCCTCGGTGACCTGGTCGAGCAGTTCCGGGTCGTAGGGACGGTACGGGGGCTCGGCATCCTTGTGGCCGAGGAGGTACCGGCGGGCGGCGAACGGTGCGAGCGCGGCGGCCCCCTCGCGGTCGCGGAGCTCGGACACGGTGTCGATGTCGGCGTACGTGGTCTCCAGGGCGGGGTGCACGCTCCGGGAGCGGGTGAAGACGGTGACGACGGTCAGCGGTCGGGGGTGGGCGAGGAAGGTGCCCGAGGCGGAGAGGGCGAAGTCGTCGTGGTGGGGCTCGATGACGAGAACCTGACGGCCGACGGGGATGCGGGCCTCGATGTAGTACGGGACGCGAGTGTGGGGTGCGGTCACCTCCAGGACGCGGTGGTCGTCGGCGAGCTGCTGGGTGTGCGTCCAGTGGGCGCGGTGGAGGTCGTCGGGGAAGGTGTAGATGCCGTGCCCGTCCGGCACCGGCAGGTCGACCAGGGGCTGGGGCTGCACAGGGGTCTCCTTCGTCATCGCACGGTCGTCTCGTACCAGTGGCGCCACATGCGGGATGACCGAAGGCACAGGCGGGCGGTCACGGGGTTCTGCCACCAGAGCATCCGGAGGCTCGACCACTGGTCGTAGCGACGGGTCGACGGGCGTACGCGCAGTTCGTCGAGGATGGTCACGGGCCGGTCGGTGGCCTGGCCGTGGGCGGTGAGTCGGGCGAAGAACTCGACGTCCTCGCTCATGAACAGGTCGTCCCGGTACCCACCGATGTGGTGGAAGGCGTCGGCGGTGCAGAAGTGGTTGACGCCTTGGGCTCCGCCGCGGCGGGTTCGGTAGTGGTCCCAGTACGCGCACAGCAGGCGGGCGCCCAGCCGCTCGGGCGTGTAGAGCGGGGGGATGGCGCCGCCGACGGCCCCGGCGTCCATGGCGGCAGCAGCGGCGGTGACCGCCTCCAGGGGCAGCGCCACGTCGGCGTCGGTGAAGAACAGGCGTCCGCTGCGGGCGGCGCTCGCTCCGGTATTGCGGACACGACCGATGTTGCGGACGGCCTCGGTGACGACGCGGACACCGAAGGAGGCGGCCATGTCGGCGGTGGCGTCGGTGCTCGCGTTGTCGACGACGACCACCTCGCCCGTGCGGCCGGTGACCTCCTCCCAGCGGGCGAGGGAGGCCAGGACAGAGGGCAGGTAACGGGGCAGATAGGCGGCCTCGTTGAAAGCCGGGATCACTACCGACAGGGCAGGGCTGCTCATCAGCGCGTCCTTTCCGGGTGGCGCGTACGGAAGAGGTGCGGAGTCCGCCGGTTGAGGTCGTCCAAGCGGCGGGCCCACAAGCCGCGGTCGTCGCCGGCGGAGGAATGCGCCCAGGAGCGAAGGGTGTGGAAGACGGCCCAGGCCGCCAGCAGGTGACGATCGAGGGCAAGGGGGTAGGCGCCGGTGACCGTGCGGGCCCTGAGGGCCGAGAGGGCGTCGGTCATGACGAGGGTCTGGGCGACGTCGGATTCGCGGGGACCGGCTGCGGCGTCGGTGAAGTCGACCAGGTGACGGACGGCTCGGGGGCCGGCGATCACGACGTTGTCGCCGTGCAGGTCGCCATGGCACCACACGGGCGCCGTGTGGGCGGCGTCGGCGATGGCGGCCAGGGCGGGCGCGATGCGGTCGAGACTGCTGGGCGGACAGCGGCGGCCCAGTGAGGTGACTTGTTCGTGGAGCGGCCGGCGCGGGGCCCATGGCCGGACGAGCGCCCGGTGCAGGCGGCCGAGCAGGCCGGCCAGGTCTTTCAGAGCTCGCTCGTCGGAGATCCGGCCGGAGCGGACGGCGTTGCCGAGGGTGAGCGGACCGAGGTCGGCGGTGACGAGAGCGGTCGCCTCGTGACCCGGAACGGGGCCGTATCCGATGAGGGCCGGTACGGGAACGTGGTCGGCCACGGTCCGGATGGCCGCGCTCTCCGTGATCGCGTTGCGGCGTGCGGTCGCCGCGTACAGCTTGATCACGACACCGCGTCCGTCGGCCAGGCCCACCCGGTAGACGACGGTGCGCGTACGGACGGACAGGCGGTGGGCGGTGCGGGCCGGTACGCCGGTCATCGCGAGGGCGGCGCGCGAGACAGCGGGCGGTACCCCCGCGGTCACCGCACACCCGCCGGTTCCACGCCGACGGCACCCAGACGCCGCACGTGACGCATGGTCCTTTCCAGGTGCCTTCGGTATTCGGCGACTTCCTCCGTGACGGGGCAGTCGGCCTGCCACGGCTTCTCAGGACCGACGAAGTGCACGAGGGCGGCGGCCGGATCAGGCTTCGGCGACCGCGTGACGACCCGGCGTACCCAGTTCCCGCGCTCAAGGAATCGGCCGACCTCGAACCGGTTGAAGCCGCCGGCCACCGGGCGGACTCGGCCGGATCGCAGAAGCCACAGGTTCAGGGCGTCCTGGTCGTTGTGGAGGATGTGGCGCCGGGCGTGGATCAGGGCCTGCTCGACGCCTCGTCGGATGCGGGGCATGTGGTCGGTGTGGGTCCAGAGCACGCCCGCGTTGAAGTACGGGCGACCGCGCAAATGAGGCCAGTGCTCGGCGGCTCCGGGCAGCGCCGGGCACTCGCCGACGGCCGGGTTGAACTCGTCACGCACGGCGCCGGTCTCATCCGGCCCGAGGTACCCCAACGGGGCGGTGAGGTCGCCCCGGACGAGGACGTCCGCATCCACGTAGATCAGGTAGGGCCTGCGGACAAAGCCCGACGTGAACTCGAACCGGAGGTAGGTGGTGACGGTGATGTACGAGGCATCCGCCATCCGCGAGGACCGCAGCGGCGAGCAACGGCGCAGGTCGAAACAGCCGAAGCCGGCCCGCTTGGCGAAGTCGGAGAGGAGGAGGGCATGCGCGCCGGTGAGGTCGAGGGTGAGCACCCGTACGGCGGCGTCGCGGCGGGCAGCCGGGGTGAGGCTGTCGGCCAAGCCGGCAAGGGCGGTGAGGCCGGGGACAAGGTAGTGCTGGTCGATACAGAGGCCGAACGCGTACACGGGGATTTCGCCTTTCGGGCGTGGTGCACGGACGGGACGGAGGGCTCGGCGGTGAGCGCGGGCACTCACCGGCTGTCCCGGGCTTCGGAGCGGGCGAGGATTTCGAGACTGTCGGGGGCGTCGGTCTCCCAGTGGGACCCGCCCCCGGTCGGTGGCCTCAGCACCCACACGGTGCCGTTGGCGCGGACGTCGGTGACGACCGCTCGCCGTCCGTCGCCGTCCCGGACGAAGTCGCCGATCCAGGCCCGCCGGGCGCTCACAAGCCGGCCTCCTCGTGCGTGTCCGGCTGCGTGAACCAGCCGGAGGCCGCGTCCGCGAGGTCGCGACGGCTCCGGGCCTGGCCGGGGGTTCGACGGGCCGGTGTGCCGTTGGGCGCGCCCGCGAGGAACCCTCCCCGGTCGCGGAGGAGAACGCCGAGAGCCGCGAACTGGGCGGCATCAGCAGCTACATGTGTCGGGCTGCTGACGACGACGCCCCGGATCATCCCGGCGGACAGGGCGGCCGTGACGGCCTGCCAACCCGGCCGCTCCATGAGCGGCAGCGCCGGGTCGGGGTCGGACCAGACGCCGGCGACATGCCAGTGCCGGGCGTCGGCGTAGTAGCGGCCACGCTCCTCGCTCTCGCCGAGGGCGGTGGAGGTGGTGGCGCAGGAGTAGACGGCGACGGGTACGTGCCCGAGTCCGCCGGGCGGGTTGTTCGGCATGCCCACAAGGCTGCTGGGCTGCGGAGTTCGTGCCCAGGCACGGCCCGTCGCAGTGGGGAGGCTCTGTATCCGGTCGGACCGCCACGCCCCGTGGCAGCGGAAGCAGGGCCGCCCGAGGGTGTGCCACGCCCCGTAGCGGTCGCGCTGATGACGCGCTCGTACCTACTACGGGCCGTGGTACTTCGGCTCGTAGGTCAACGCACTCCGAGAGGTATGCCCGCGGAGTTCGCCAGTCCTCGCAGTCGGTTGACGGACACACCGGCGAGTCTGCTGATGATGACGCCGGGAAGCATCTGGTGGCGCACCCATCCCGGGGCCATCTCGCAGACGGCCTGGAGGGTGTCGGCGGCGGCATCCCACCGTCGGCATTCGACCTGGGTGAGGGCGACGTCCAGGCCGTAACGGGCCCGTGTGGCCAGGGGAACCGTGTCGTCCAGGCGGACGGTGTCCATGAGCCGCAGCGCGCCGGCCGTATCGCCAAGGGCCACGGCGATGCTCACGGCCTGCGTGGCGGCGTACATCGGCCCGTACGGCTGGGCGTGCGAGCCGCGAGCGTGCTCGTCCCCGATCCGGGCAGCAACGGCATGGGCCTGGGAGAGGTACTCGCGAGCGTTGTCGGCGTGCGCGCCACCCCGGGAGGCGGCGACAGCGGCGTTCGTGACGAGCTGGCCGTAGACGCTGAGCCGATCCGGGTCGTGCTCGCTCATCTTGGGCTCGATCCGGTCGGCCTGGGCCGCGGCGAGGAGGAACCCCTGCTTCGTACGGCCGTCGCGGAGATTGACCCACGCGGTGGTGGCGGCGAGGTGCGCATCACGGAGGTCATCCCCGCCCTGCACGGCAATCTGGCGGCCGTACGTCAGCGCCGCATACGCCAGATCTCGTGATCCGAGCACATTGGCGGCCATGCCCGCCGTCTGAAAGGTGTCGGTCAAAACGCCGGCAGCGGCTTCCCGCTCATCGAGACCGGCCGCGTCGAACCTGGCCCGCGCCTCGGGAAGGAGCCGCCCCAGGAGAGTGCCGAGCTCGGTGTACCGGCCTCCCCAGTACGCGGCGTCCGCACGACGGACGACGGCGCGGAGCTCTTCGACGGTGCCCGGCTCGACCTCGGCGGGGATGCCGATAGCTGCGTCATGGGTGGCTGCGGAGACCAGGCGCAACGCGGCTCGCTCATCGCGGTCCATGGAACGCCGTGGCGCCTGCTGGCCGAGGAGCACGGCGATGTCCGTACCGAGCGCGTCGGCAATCGACAGCAGGGACGGCAGGGAAGCCGTTCCGCCACGTTCGAGCTTGCGGACCACGCCGACGGACACGCCGGCCGCCTCCGCCAACTGCTCCTGTGTCATGCCGCCGCGCAGCGCCTTCAAGCGCTCAGAGGTGGTGTACTCCGACCACTGCATGCTCCAGAACCTCCGCGTGATGGGCCCCACACGGACAGTACTGGCAAGAGCGCCGGGTCTGACAGCCTTTCCTCAGAACGCAGTTGGACTCACGCGGCGAGCACCGCCGTGACACCGAGGAGGGCCTCCAGCTCGGCCACGGCCGCGTCCTCGTCCGTGGCATGGACCGTGGTGATGCCCAGATCGGCCGCCGGCGGAAGGTTCACCGCGTGATCGTCCACGAACACGCACCGCTCGGCGGGTAGTCCGATCCGCTCCAGGGCGAGTTCGTAGATCGCCGGATCGGGCTTGGCCATCCTGACCAGCTCGGAGACGACATGGACGTCGAACAGGTCCCAGATTCCGACGTGTTCGTACGGGTTGAACGGGTCGAGGCCAAAGCTGTTGGACAGCAGGGCGAGACGATGACCGGCGGCACGCGCGGCACGCGCGAGCGCGACCATGCGCCGGGCCGCAGGCACCCCGGCCCAGGCCCGCCCCATCAGGTTCACCGGATCCACATGCGCACCCAAGAGTGGGGCCGTGCCCTCGTTCCACTCGGCCTGCCCGATCCCCCCGATCTCCAGAGCCTCGTACAGACGCCGGCCCTCAGGATGATCGTTGAGAGTGCTACGCCAGGCTCCCGGAGCAAGCCCTTCCGACACGCACCACTCGCGGTGGACGGCGAGAGGACTGGCCGTGAGCACCCCGGCGAAGTCGAGGATCAGGCCGCGCCTGCCGGCAACATCAGTCCTGTGCGGCATCCGGTGATCGTTCCTTCCCTGACGTGTTCTCTCGGCGACGCTACCGCGCCCACCAGACCGCCACCCTCATCTGGCACCTCACGAGCTGTCCATCCTCGCCCCCAGCATCGTCCTCGGCCGCACCGCCGAGACCTGCCTACCGACCTACCGAGGCTGGCGGCCCGTCGCCTCGCCCAACTACGCTGCGAGGACGGCAAATGCCTCACCGGCCTCCACACTACGGTTGCAGCCCTGAAGCTAGGCGTTGTGAGCTTCTTCAAGCGGTGGGGGCCTCCGAGGCTGCATCTTTTGCCGCAGACTTCGGGTCTCCCGCTACTACCATTGCTTCGATTAGTGTGGCCAGCATTTCGCCGCGCTGTCCCTCGCTCAATTCAGCTTCGGCGATGAGCCGTTCTGCAGCGAGGTAGCGAGAGAACTCCAAGGGCTGATCGAAATATGCCCTCAAATGCCCCGCCGCGGTTTCCTGGGAGCGGATGAACGTCCGACTGACATACCCGGCCAGCGTGGCCGCGACGGCTCCCAACCCTCCAGCCACCACACTTCCCGCCGTCGTACTGGCACGCAGCGCCATGAAGACAAAGGCAACAAGAAGGACGAAGCCGAGCCCCATGGCAATCTGGGCATTGCGGAACGAACGCGAAGCCTGGCGCAGGGCAATCTCGTGATAATGGTCGAGACGCCGGTGAGTCACGGCCCAGAGTTCGGAAAGCGGGAGCCTCGTCTTCCTTTCGGCAGCGGGGACGCTTGCCACTCCAGTGACGGCCTCGCCCTCCCCCCGACCGGCTGACTCTGGGTCCGAGGTCTCGCCGGAGCCGTCCGTGCCTGGGTAGTGGATGATCACGCCGCCGTGCACTGAGCCCTGCACCACCAGACCATCGGTGACGAGGTGTGGCTGCAGCGCACGTTCGAGTCCTTGTTCCGCTTCGCGTACGCGCTCACGTCCGTCCGCGAAGCGGTCCGCGTCAGCGGCCAATCTGCGACGAACGAACCAACCCATGCCGGTAACGCTGAACCCGACACCGAGGAGACCGACGATCCCTTGGACGATCTCTGGCAGTGCCCTGCCGCTGTTCACGACCCATCCTGTGCCCCACAACAGAGCGAAGGACCCCAGCGCGACGGATCCCTCAAGAAGCCACCCGCGCGCTCGAGAAGAGGTGGTCTCACGACTGTCGGGCTCGGCCACGCTGTCCATGAGAGGTGATCGTGCAGCCCTGAACACTCGCGTGTCCAGCAGATGTGGAGATCCTGCACCTCGTCCACGCCCCAACGCAGGTGAGGTGCCGTCCACTCACCACTTTGCATGAGCAGAATCTGGCGCGAATTGCCCCTATGATCCAGCCTGCAGTTTCGAGACGCCCGCCAACACCTGCGATTACCCATCCATCCGGGAGGGGAGCTACGCACGACTACCGCTTAGACGTCATTTCCTTTGGGGCTATGGGTCGTTGTGCTGGGCATGACGAGTCTTGTTGAGCGGATGGTGCCTGAGGAGTTATGGGAGCTGTTCCGACGGACGGTGCCGGAGAAGCCGATCATTCCGCCCGCAGGGCGGCGGGCGCCGGCGAGCTGGGGACCGTGAGTGCCTGGCAGCGATCACCTTCGTCGCCATTTCAGGTTGCTCCTGGCGGCAGTTGCCGCCGGTGTTCAGGCCGACCTGGCCCACCGCCTACCGCCGCTTCGCCCAGTGGTCTAAGACCCGCGTCTGGGCCCGTCTGCACCGCGTCGTCCTCGACGACCTCGGAGCGGGACGGAATCCGACCGATCGCGGTAAGAACGGCTCGAAAATCCACCTCATCATCGACCGCAACGACCTGCCCCTCGCAGTCGGGATCTCCGGCGCCAACACCCACGACAGCTTGGCCCTGCAGCCGCTGGTGCGCTCCATCCCGCCCGTCCGCAGCCGCCGCGGACCGCGCCAAAGGCGCCCGGACAAGCTGCACGGTGACAAGGGCTACGACTACGAGCACCAACGCCGATGGCTCCGAGCGTGCGGCATAACGCCTCGCATAGCCTGCTGCGGGAGAGAGTCCTCGCCGCGACTGGGGCGACACCGCTGGGTGGTCGAACGCACCATGTCCTGGCTCTCCGACTGCCGCCGGTCGCACCGACGCTACGAGCGCAAGCCCGAGCACTTCCTCGCCTTCACCCCCATAGCCACCAGCCTGATCAACTACCGCCGACTCACCAAGTGAAACGACGTCTTAGCTTGATCTTTAACCTGTGCGGCGTGGGCGAGGAGTCGTGGACTTCGTCGTTTTCGGTTTGGCAGCTGTTTTGCGGACTGTGTGCACGTCGTGGCG
>NZ_JBHYGX010000014.1:122827-139782 GCF_042739975.1 Streptomyces sp. NPDC059080 | reverse complement strand
CCGTCCCCCACCGGGGCGGCGCGCCGCCGCCGTGTCCGGACGGGCCGCAGGTCAGAAGACCGACTCGGCCTCCCGCATCCGGTCGACGGGGACCCGCTTCAGCTCGGTGACCGCCTCCGCGAGCGGCACCATCGTGACGTCGGTGCCGCGCAGCGCCGTCATCTTCCCGAACTCCCCGCGGTGCGCCGCCTCGACGGCGTGCCAGCCGAAGCGGGTGGCGAGGACGCGGTCGTACGCGGTGGGGGTGCCGCCGCGCTGGACGTGGCCGAGGATGACCGGGCGGGCCTCCTTGCCGAGGCGCTTCTCCAGCTCGACGGCGAGGGCGTTGCCGATACCGGAGAACCGCTCGTGGCCGTACTGGTCGATGGCGCCCTTCTTGTAGTCCATCGTGCCGGGCGCGGGATGGGCGCCCTCGGCGACGCAGATCACGGCGAACTTCTTGCCGCGCGAGAACCGTTCCTCGACCATCCGGACCAGGTCGTTCACGTCGAATTCGCGCTCCGGCAGGCAGATGCCGTGGGCGCCGCCGGCCATACCGGACTCCAGGGCGATCCATCCGGCGTGGCGGCCCATGACCTCGACGACCATCACCCGCTGATGCGATTCGGCGGTGGTCTTGAGGCGGTCGATGGCCTCGGTGGCGACGCCGACGGCGGTGTCGAAGCCGAAGGTGCGGTCGGTGGAGGAGATGTCGTTGTCGATCGTCTTGGGGACGCCGACGACCGGCAGTCCGGCGTCCGCCAGCATCCGGGCGGCGGTCAGGGTGCCCTCGCCGCCGATCGGGATGAGGACGTCGATGCCGTGCTCGCGGGAGAAGTCCTTGGCGTTGTCGCACGCCTCGCGCAGCCGGTCGCGCTCCAGGCGGGCGGAGCCGAGGATGGTGCCGCCGCGGGCGAGGATGCCGCTGACGGCGTCCAGGTCGAGCTTGCGGTAACGCCCGTCGAGCAGTCCCTTGAAACCGTCCTCGAAGCCGATGACCTCGTCGTCGTGGCCGGTCAGGGCGCGGTGGACGACGGACCTGATCACCGCGTTCAGCCCGGGGCAGTCGCCGCCGGCGGTGAGGACTCCGATACGCATCGTGCTGTGTCTCCTGTGCTCACTGTCGGTCGCGCGGCCGGTCCGATTCTTCCACGGGGCGTCCGGGCCCGCCCTCAGCCGCCCGGCTCCCTCCCTTCTCCCGGGCCCGTTCCCTCGGGGAAACCGGGACGCGCGACCGCCCGGGAGCCGCGGGTATGGTCAAGAGGGCGAGCCCGCCATAACGGCTGTTTCCGACCCTACTCTGACTGCCCCCGGCTGATCTGACCCAGGCGACAACGGATGGACGGAGAGCACGCGTGACACGCAGTGTGTACGTGACCGGTACCGAGCGCGGCGACGGCCGTCAGGTCGTCGAGCTGGGAGTGATGGAGCTCCTGACCCGCCACGTCGACCGGGTGGGCGTCTTCCGCCCGCTGGTCCACGCCGGACCGGACCGCCTCTTCGACCTGCTGCGGGCCCGCTACCGCCTCAGCCAGCCGGCAGCATCCGCCTTCGGCCTCGGCTACGACGAGGCCGCCGGCCTCCAGGCCGAGCACGGCACCGACGAACTGGTCTCCCGGCTGGTCGAACGGTTCCACGCGGTGGCCCGGGAGTACGAGTACGTCCTGGTCCTCGGCTCGGACTACGCCGCCACCAACCTGCCGGACGATCTGGGCCTCAACGCCCGCCTCGCCAACGAGTTCGGCGCCGCGGTCATCCCGGTGGTCAGCGGTCAGGGCCAGGAGGCCGAGGCGGTGCGCGCGGAGGCCCGGAACGCCTACCGCGCCTACGCCGCGCTCGGCTGCGATGTCGTCGCCCTCGTCGTCAACCGCGTCGATCCGGGGCTCCAGAAGGCCGTCGTCGAACGGCTGGCGGCGCGGCTGCCGGTGCCGTGCTACGCGCTGCCGGAGGACGGCGCGCTCTCCGCGCCGACCGTCGGGCAGCTGGTGCACAGCCTGGGCGCGGAGGTACTGCTCGGCGACGACTCCGGGCTCGCCCGCGACGCCCGTGACTTCGTCTTCGGCGGCGCGATGCTGCCGACGTTCCTCAAGGCGCTGACGCCGGGCTGCCTGGTGGTGACGCCCGGGGACCGCGCCGACCTCGTCATCGGGTCGCTCGCCGCGCACAGCGCGGGCGCCCCGCCGATCGCCGGGGTGCTGCTCACCCTGGACGAGCGGCCCGGCCCGGACATCATGGCGCTGGCGGACCGGCTGGCGCCCGGCACCCCGGTGATCTCGGTGCCCGGCGGCTCCTTCCCGACGGCCGCGGAGCTGTTCGCCGTCGAGGGCAAGCTCAACGCCGCGGCGCCGCGCAAGGCGGAGACCGCGCTCGGCCTGTTCGAACGGCATGTGGACACCGTCGAGCTGACGAATCGTATCTCCGTGGCCCGCTCCGGCCGGGTCACGCCGATGATGTTCGAACACGAGCTGATCGAGCGCTCCCGGTCCGGGCGGCGCCGGGTGGTGCTGCCCGAGGGCGGCGAGGAGCGGGTGCTGCGCGCCGCCGATGTGCTGCTGCGCCGCGACGTCTGCGCGCTGACGCTGCTGGGCGAGGAAGAGGCGATCCGCAAGCGCGCCGCCGACCTCGCCATCGATCTGGCGGACGCCCAGATCATCGATCCGCAGTCGTCGCCGCTGCGCGAACGCTTCGCCGAGCGGTACGCGGAGCTGCGCGCCCACAAGGGCGTCGGCTACGAGCTGGCGTACGACGTCGTCGCCGATGTGTCGTACTTCGGCACACTGATGGTGCAGGAGGGCCTGGCCGACGGCATGGTCTCGGGCGCGGCGCACTCGACCGCGGCGACCATCCGCCCGGCCTTCGAGATCATCAAGACAACAGGGGCCGCGCGTCGCACGTCCGATGGGGCGGTGACGGGCGACGGGCGGGCGAAACTCGACGCGCAGATCGTCTCGTCCGTCTTCTTCATGTGCCTGGCCGACCGGGTCCTCGTCTACGGCGACTGCGCGGTCAACCCGGATCCGGACGCCGAGCAGCTCGCCGACATCGCCATCCAGTCGGCCGCCACCGCCGCGCAGTTCGGGGTGGAGCCGCGGATCGCGATGCTGTCGTACTCCACCGGTACCTCCGGCTCCGGCGCCGACGTCGACAAGGTCCGCCGCGCCACCGAACTGGTCCGCAAGCTCCGGCCGGATCTGCTGGTGGAGGGCCCGATCCAGTACGACGCGGCGGTCGACGCCTCCGTGGCGCGCACCAAGCTGCCCGGCTCCGAGGTCGCGGGCCGGGCGACGGTGCTGATCTTCCCGGACCTCAACACCGGCAACAACACGTACAAGGCGGTGCAGCGCTCGGCGGGCGCCATCGCCGTCGGACCGGTCCTCCAGGGCCTGCGCAAGCCGGTCAACGACCTGTCGCGCGGCGCGCTGGTGCAGGACATCGTCAACACCGTCGCCATCACCGCGATCCAGGCGCAGGGCGCCCCGCCCGGCGCCGGAGCCGTCTGACCCGCGCCCGCCCGTCCCGCAACCACCGGAAAGCGCTCCATGACTGCCAACCCCACCCGCGTCCTCGTCCTCAACTCCGGCTCCTCGTCGGTGAAGTACCAGCTGCTCGACATGGCGGAGAGCCGTCGGCTGGCCGTCGGTCTCGTCGAGCGGATCGGTGAGGAGACCTCGCGGCTGGTGCACACGCCGCTGGCCACCGGCGGCGCACGGCGGGTGCACGAAGGACCGATGGCCGACCACGACGCGGCGCTGAAGGCGGTCGCCGCGGAGCTGGCCGCCGACGGCCTGGGCCTCGACTCGCCGCACCTGTCCGCGATCGGGCACCGCGTGGTGCACGGCGGCCTGAAGTTCACCGAGCCGACCGTCATCGACGAGGTGGTCCTCAAGGAGATCGAGCGGCTGGTGCCGGTCGCGCCGCTGCACAATCCGGCGAACATCACCGGCATCCGCACCGCGCAGGCGCTCCGCCCGGACCTGCCGCAGATCGCCGTCTTCGACACCGCGTTCCACACCACGATGCCGGAGTACGCGGCCCGTTACGCCATCGACGTGGCCACCGCCGACGCGCACCGCATCCGCCGCTACGGCTTCCACGGCACCTCGCACGCGTATGTCTCGCGGCGCACCGCCCGGCTGCTGGGCAAGGACCCGTCCGAGGTCAACGTCATCGTGCTGCACCTGGGCAACGGCGCCTCGGCGTCGGCGGTGGCGGGCGGCCGGTGCGTCGACACCTCGATGGGGCTGACGCCGCTGGAGGGCCTGGTGATGGGCACCCGCTCCGGCGACATCGACCCGGCGGTGACGTTCCACCTCAAGCGGGTCGCCGGGATGTCCGTCGACGAGATCGACGAGCTGCTCAACAAGAGGAGCGGGCTGGTCGGGCTCTGCGGCGACAACGACATGCGGGAGATCCGGCGCCGTATCGACGAGGGCGACAAGGCCGCGGCCCTCGCCTTCGACATCTACATCCACCGGCTGAAGAAGTACCTCGGCGCCTACACCGCGGTGCTCGGCCGGGTCGACGCGGTGGCGTTCACCGCGGGCGTCGGCGAGAACGCCGCCCCGGTGCGCGCCGCGGCGATGGCCGGTCTGGAGGGTCTTGGCATGGCCGTGGACGCCGACCGCAACGCCGTACGGTCCGACGAGCCGCGGCTGATCTCGCCCGAGGACGCCCGGGTCGCGGTCGCCGTGGTCCCGACAGATGAGGAGCTGGAGATCGCCCAGCAGACATACGCGCTGGTCACCGCCTAGCTCCGCGCCCGCCTTCGGGGGAATATTCCGCTCCGAAACAAAACCGATAGGATTCAGCCCATGCGCCGTTCGAAAATCGTCTGCACCCTGGGCCCCGCCGTCGACTCCTACGACCAGCTGAAGACGCTGATCGAGGCCGGTATGAACGTGGCCCGCTTCAACATGAGCCACGGAACCCACTCGGAGCACGAGGAGCGGTACCACCGCGTCCGCAAGGCGTCCGAGGAGACCGGCCGCGCGGTGGGCGTGCTGGCCGACCTCCAGGGCCCGAAGATCCGCCTGGAGACGTTCGCCGACGGCCCCGTGGAGCTGGTGCGCGGCGACGAGTTCGTCATCACCACCGAGGACGTCCCCGGCGACAAGACCCTCTGCGGCACGACGTACAAGGGCCTGCCCGGCGACGTCTCCAAGGGCGACCCGGTCCTCATCAACGACGGCAACGTCGCGCTCCAGGTCGTCGACGTCGACGGCCCGCGGGTGCGCACCATCGTCATCGAGGGCGGCGTCATCTCCGACCACAAGGGCATCAACCTGCCCGGCGCGGCGGTCAACGTCCCCGCGCTGTCGGAGAAGGACATCGAGGACCTGAAGTTCGCGCTGGCGATGGGGTGCGACATGGTCGCGCTCTCCTTCGTCCGCGACGCCAAGGACGTCCAGGACGTGCACCGCGTGATGGACGAGGTCGGGCGCCGCGTCCCGGTCATCGCCAAGGTCGAGAAGCCGCAGGCGGTCGCCAACATGGCGGAGGTCGTCATGGCCTTCGACGCGGTGATGGTGGCCCGCGGTGACCTCGCGGTGGAGTACCCGCTGGAGAAGGTCCCGATGGTGCAGAAGCGCCTGGTGGAGCTGTGCCGCCGGAACGCCAAGCCGGTGATCGTGGCGACCCAGATGATGGAGTCGATGATCACCAACTCGCGGCCGACCCGCGCCGAGGCGTCCGACGTCGCCAACGCGATCCTGGACGGCGCGGACGCGGTCATGCTCTCCGCGGAGTCGTCGGTCGGCGCGTACCCGATCGAGACCGTCAAGACGATGTCGAAGATCGTCGAGGCGGCCGAGGAGGAGCTGCTGTCGAAGGGCCTGCAGCCGCTGGTCCCGGGCAAGAAGCCGCGGACGCAGGGCGGCGCGGTGGCCCGCGCGGCGTGCGAGATGGCGGACTTCCTCAGCGGCAAGGCGCTGGTGGCGTTCACCAAGTCCGGTGACACCGCCCGCCGGCTCTCCCGCTACCGCGCGGCCCAGCCGATCCTGGCCTTCACCACCGACGCCGCCACCCGCAACCAGCTCGCGCTGAGCTGGGGCGTGGAGACGTTCGTGGTGCGGCACGTCGACAACACCGACGCGATGGTCGACCTCGTCGATGCGGAGCTGCTCAAGCTCCAGCGGTACAACGAGGGCGACACCATGATCATCACGGCCGGTTCGCCCCCCGGCGTCCCCGGCACCACCAACATGGTGCGCGTCCACCGTCTGGGCGGCGAGAGCTGATCCGGCGCAGGTGACGCACAACGGCGGTGGGCGGCCCCCGCCCGGCCCAGGGGGGGCCCCCCCCCACCCACGACTGCCCAAAGGGGGAGATAGGCGCCGGGCGCCCCCCGGGGGGGCGGGCCCGGCGCGCGCCGGCGCGGCCCCCCCCCCCCCCGGGCCCCCCCCCCCCGCCCGGGGCCCCCCCCCCCCCCCCCCCCGTTCTCCGTTCTCTCAGCTGTTCTCGATGGTCTCGTGCAGCCCGGGGACGTGCAGGGTGCCGCCGAACTGTCCCGCCTGGGCGAGCTTCACCTTGGTGAAGAACGCGAACGGGATGTTGATGGGCGGCGGGTGCTCCGGGTCGAAGACGATCGGGATCAGCCCGAAGAGGTTGCCTTGGAGCCGCTCGGTGTAGAGCGTGACCTGCCCGTCGCGGATGGTCGACGTGGAGCCCGGCGTGGACCGGACGTGGTACTTGAGGCCGTTCGGCCCGTCCACGATCTGGTGCAGGTCACCGATGTCGATGCCACCGGCGGTGAACTTCAGCGCCTGCTTGGTCCGCCCGCTCGGCGTCCGGAGGTTGACCACGCCCTTGTAGTCGAGTTCCTTCAACGTCAGCGACGTGGCTTCCAGGTGCCAGGGGTCCTCCGGCACGGCGGCCGGGGGCTGTTCGTCCGTACCGTCCGATGTCTTCTCGACGACGCACGGGAACGGCTTCTTCCCGTCCGCGTCCGGCGCACCGGGGCCGGCCGTCGCACCGGCCGTGGGCCCGGCGGCGTCGCCCTTCCCCTCGGTGGCCTCGTCCGCCGTGTCCCGCCCCGGCTCCGTGACCTTGTCGGCCGCGTCCTGTACGGGGTCGGCGGTCTTCCCGGACGACGGCTTCGAGGGTTTCGACTGCTTCGAGGGGTCCGGCTGTTTCGACGGGTCCGACGTCGCGGTCGGGCTCGGGCCCGGCGGCGCGGCGTCCTTGCCGCTCTCCGTGCCGGAGTCCTTCGCGCCGCCGGGCGTGAAGGCGTCCTCGATCTTCTTGCCCCAGCCCAGCGGGTCGTACCAGGGGTTGCCTTCGTCGTCCGTGGGGGACGACGACGGGGTGGTGGACGGGGACGGCGCGGAGCCGGTGTCCTCGCCCCCGGACACGGAGCCGGACGGCGACGGCGAGGCGTCGGGCGACGGCGTGCCCGGCCCCGGCGCCTTCCCCTTCTCCCCGTCCTCAGCGGCCTTCTTCTTGACTGCCTCGGCGGCCTTGGCGTCCTTGGCGGCCTTCTCCGCTGCGGCCTTCTTCTTGGCGGCCTTCTCCTTGGCCTGCGCCTCCTGCTCCTGCTGGTCCGGAGCGGTGACGCACGGGCCGTCCTTGAAGGGGCTCTTGGGCGCCGGCTTGGCCACCGCCAGCTGGGGCGTGAACCCCATGCCCATGAGCACGGCGGACGGCATCGCGGCGATGGCTATCGCCTTGCCCGCGGGCACATGGAACCGCGTCAGCAGCGGCTTCTTCGGCGCCGCGTGCCTCGGTCCGGATCTCGCCCCGGCGGCTGCGTTCTCGTGCAGCTCGTCACCCGGCACGGTGCCTCCCGTTCGTTCCGTTGGTCGGGCTCGTTCCTGACAGGTCGTCCAGTCCGTCGCCCGATCCCGGAGCCGCACCGGCCGCGACCGGCTGCCCGCCGACCGCCGCGCCGGCCCACGCGCCCTGCGGCCCGCCGCCCGCCGCCGCCCGGCCCGGCGCCCACGAGACGCCGAGCGCCCCGCCGAACAGTCCCAGCAGGAAGCCGACGAGGAAGGCACCGAAGTTCGAGACGACCAGGGAGACGAGGGACAGCAGGATGGCCGCCACCCCCGCGAAGACCCGCGAGGCCGGCTGGAACCACAGGGTCAGACCGAGCACGACCAACAGCACGCCGATGATCAGCGATCCGGCGCCGGCGGTGGTCGCCATGCGCACGGTCAGCGAGCCGATCGTGAGATTGGCGTAGGGAAAGTACATGATCGGCAGACCGGCCAGCAGCGTCAGAAGACCGGCCCAGAACGGGCGTTGCCCACGCCACTGCCGGAACGCGAGACGCTTCCGTCCGAGGTTCTCGTTCAGTCCTGGTCGCGTGTCGGCGCTCATGCCATACCTTCGCTTCGTTCGGCCCCGCATCCACGCGGCGCGCACGGTGGTTCTGGGCTGGACTACGTGACTGCTGACATCGTCGGCGGACAGGCGCGGGGTCACCACGGCGCGGCCGCACTCTCGCGCCCCGCGCCCGTACGCTCAGCGCGTCAGTAGCACTCGTTCTTGCCCTTGCTGACCTTCATCTGAAGGCCACTCAGCTTGAACGTGCCGGCCGTGGTCGCCCACGCCGTCTGCTTGACGCCGGTCAGCGTGGCCTTGTCGGCTTCCTGGGCGAACGAACCCGGGTCGGCCTTGTCGCCCTTCTTCATGCCGGGGCCCTTGGACGTCGACCCCGCGGCCACACCGATGTTGATGTTCTTGAAGGTCGCATCGGCATTCAGCTGATCGAGGTCGATGTAGAGGTTCTTCGCCACGACCGGTGTGGCACCGCCACCCGCCGTCAGCTTCATCGACACATCGCCGAAGACCGGCACCGGCACGACGACCGACTGGCACAGATTCTTGATCTTGGCGTCGGAGAACGCCGAGACCGCGACCGGTACCTGCTTGCCGTCCTTCTGGGCGTCAACCGCTCCGTACTGAACGAAGCCGGTGCCGTCCAGCCGGTCGGTGCTGACCTTGAACTGCTGGCCGGACACGCTGAACGATGCCGCGAGGGCGCCCTGCGACAGGGCGACGCCTATCGCGGCGGTCGCCGCGACGCTGGGCACCATGACGACGGCGAACCGCTTCCATCTGGTCCCGCCACGAGCCAGGGACTCCATGACTTTCCTCCTTCTCGGACGTACATCTCCGGCACCGGCGGACTCGGTCGAGTTCCGCGGTACCCGGGATGGGAGAAGTGCTACGTCCTCGGGAAGGAGAGCGCCCGTGCTCGAAAGGCGCATGGCGTTCCGAATACCGGCGATCACCCCCGAGCGACAACCACTGGCCACGCTCTCGCGCAACCTCCTGGGCAGGCCCTGCCGTTGATGGCGGGGACCCCCCTGCCCACGGTCGGCAACAGGGGCCGCCGACCCACTCGGTGGGGACCCATCTGCCCGTGGTACCGGCCGGCTGCCGGACTACGGAGATGGACCGAGCGTGGCCGATCGTGGTGCATTCCACGCCGCCGCACAAGGGGTTCGTTACTTGCGGGTAACGGACAGATCACCGGGGCACGACCGACCGATATCGCCCGGGCACACAGCGTCGCCGCGCTCGACCCGGAAATACAGGACATCCGCGGCCATATGCCGACACATCATCCCGTCGGGCTTACTACGAGTAACAGCGGCCACGATTGCCAAGATTTGGCAAAGCGTGGCCGCTGATCGTTTCACCCGAGCGGCGTACGCCCCGGTCGGCGGGCGGGCCCTTGGGGACCGTCAGAAAAGGACCCGGGCCAGCGCGGTACGCGCCGAGACGACCCGCGGATCGTCCGTGCCGATCACCTCGAACAGCTCCAGCAGCCGCACCCGGGCGGCCTCCCGGTCGTCACCGGCGGAGCGCTTGACCGTGTCGACGAGACGGCCGAAGGCGTCCTCGACATGACCGCCGACGAGATCGAGGTCGGCGGCGCGGATCTGCGCCTGCACATCGGACGGGTTCTCCGCGGCGGCCTTGCGGACGCCGGCGGGGACGAGGTCCTGCACCCGGCGCAGCAGTTCGGCCTGGGCAAGACCGAGCTTCGCCTCAGGATTGGCGGAATCGTCGGAGAGGACGTTCTTGTACGCCTGCACGGCGCCGCCCAGATCGCCGGCGTCCAGCGCGGCGCCGGCCGCCGCCAGCGCCGCGTCGTACGGACCGGCCGGGGCCTCGGCGGGGGCCGGGTCGCCCGCGGCCTGCGGGTCGACGGGGACACCGACGATGCCGAACTGCTGCTCGGCGGCCTGGACCAGCTGGTCGAGCACCTGGCGGATCTGCGCCTCGGGGGCCGCGCCCTGGAACAGCGGGATGGGCTGCCCGGCGACGACGGCGAAGACCGCGGGGATGCCCTGCACACCGAACTGCTGGAAGAGCATCTGGTTGGCGTCGACGTCGACCTTGGCGAGCACGAACTTTCCGGCGTACTCACCGGCCAGCCGCTCCAGCAGCGGACCCAGCTGCTTGCACGGCTCGCACCATTCGGCCCAGAAGTCGAGGACGACCGGCACTTCGGTGGAGCGCTGCAGGACATCCTGCTGGAACCCCGCCTCGTCGACGTTGATCACCAAGGAAGTGCCGGCGGTGGGCGTTTCGCCCGTGCGCGCCGCCTCGGCGCGCGCCTGCTCGGCCTTCTGCTTCGCCTCCCCGGCGGCCTTCACCGCTGCGAGGTCGACGACTCCGCTCATGGACATGTTGCGTGGCTGCATGGGTCCATCCTCCCCCCTGAGCGGCCCGTTCCGGAAAGCGATACCGAAAATCCGGCCCGCGGGCCGCACCGGATCCTCTTCCCGGGCGCTCCGGCCGTCCGTACACTCCGCCGGAATGCGGTGCACGGCCGGGCCTGGCGCCCGATTCCGGCCCCTCACGGGGCCCCTGCGTGGCCGCGGGTCCCCACCCGGGCCGATGTGATCGTCGCTCTTACGCTACGACCCGTAGCGTAACTGCTGGTGGTCCCGCGGCGGCACCCCCGCCGGAGAGCCGCCGTCGTGATCTGCCTCACGACCCGCACCGAGAACGGTGCTACTGGCCGGTATGGTCGCCCGCATGCCGCACTCCTGCCCCCGGAAACGCCGCACGGGCCGCCCGCGCAGTGCCGAGACCGACCGCGCGATCCTCGACGCGGCACGGGCCGCCCTGGTCGAGCTGGGCTGGGGCCGGTTCACCATGGGCGATGTCGCCGCCCGCGCCGGGGTCGCCAAGACCACGCTCTACCGCCGCTGGGCCAACAAGAACGAACTGGTCGTCGACGCCGTCGCGGTCCTCTTCGACGAGCTGGAACTCCCCGACCGCGGCAGCCTCCAGGCCGATATCGAGGGCGTGGTCCTCCAGTTCGGCAGGTTGCTGGAGCGGCCGGAGACGAAGACGGCGCTGATGGCGGTGGTCGCCGAGTCGACGACCGACGCGGCACTGCGCGAACGCATCCGCACCGCCATCGTCGACCGGCAGATACGCCTGGTGGTCCTGGGCCGCGAACGCGCCCAGCACCGCGGCGAACTCCCCCCGGACCCGCCCGACCACGACGGCGCCCGGGCCGCCGCCGAGACGGTCGGCCTGATCTTCGACGTCATCGCCGGCACGGTCGTCCACCGCACCCTGGTCTCCGCGGAACCGGTCGACACCGTCTGGGCCCGCCGCCTCGCCACCGTCCTGCTGGCGGGGCTGGCCGGACTGGCGGGGCCGGGCTGAGGGGGCGGGGGTCCGTAGGGCGGGCCCCGTAGGGCGGATCCCGTAGGGCGGATCCCGTAGGGCGGATCCCGTAGGGGTTCGGCGGGCCCCTCGCGGGCCAACTACCCGCCGGACCAGCGGATTTAACGCTTCCACCCGACGCCCCCCGAAACCCGACGCCCCCCGAACTCGCCCCTCCCCCGGGCCCGCCCCGTCCCCCCTACTTCTCCCGCCAGGCGCAACTGCCCAGCGTGGCGCGCCCCTCGGCGAGCAGTCGTCGGGCGTCCGCCGCCGGTGCCATGGCGCTGTGGCCGCGGTGGCAGACGACCGTGCGGTCGCCGCGGCCCGCGAGGTCGACGAGGATCTGGTCCCAGTGGCGGTACTGCACGTCGTGCCCGGTGTCCGCGTACGAACGGACCACCGGCGCGGCCGGCAGCTGCCGCTGCCAGGTGGCGAGGGTGGCGGGCGGCACGGTGGTGTCCTTCTTGCCGCCGTAGAGGTACACCGGCGCGGTCAGCCGCGACAGGTCCGGGCCCGGCCGCTCGCAGTAGAGCCGCTGCTCGTGCACCTGGGGCGCGGGATCGGCTTTCTGCCCGCGCTGGTGGTAGGTGCGGGCGCCCTCCTCGTACGCGGTGTCGGCGAAGCCGGGGATCCGCTTCGTCGGACTGTCGTCGGGGAACGCCCACCAGACGCGCGGATCGGCGATCTGATCCTTGACTGCGGCGGCCAGCTGTTCGTCCGACAGCGCGCAGTAGTCGGGCCGGGCCCCGTACGGCGGCAGCGCGGCGGCCAGGTGCAGCGCCTGGATGCGCTGCGGCGCCCGCGCGGCCAGCTCGGCGGCGTACGGCCCGCCGCCGGAGATGGCGATCACGCTGACCTTGCGGACGCCGAGGCGGTCGAGGACCGCGAGGGCGTCCTCGGCGAAGTCGGCCTTGCCCAGGTGCGGGTCGTAGGCGGTGTCGCCGAAGCCGTTCCGTTCGACGGATATCAGCCGCAGCCCCAGCGATTCGCGGGTGCTGCGGAAGAAGTCGGTCATATGGGCGGCGCGGGCGCTGGTGCCCGTACCGCCGAGGAAGAGCACCGGACGGCCGTCGCGCGGACCGTCGTCGATGTAGTGGGCGGTCCGCCCGGAGGCGAGACGCACGGCCTCGACCTCGGGTCCGAGCGGGTCGAACTCGTCCTGGACCCGGGCCGGCCGGCCGTCCGTGCCGGCCGGCACGGACGGCGCGGCACTCGCGACGGCGGACCCGCCCAGCAACACCGCCGCGAGCACGGCGGCGGACGCGGCACACACAGTACGAACTGTTCTCTTCACACGTTCTCCCGGTACGACGAGGGGCACACAACTGCCTGCACCTACCCCGAAGTTCCGGGAGAACGCCTGGTCATGGGCGGGATGCGCGGCGGACGGCCACGCTCCGCTCAGAACCCGGCGGGCTCGGTGTAAACCCCCCACTCATCCCGCAGCACATTGCAGATCTCGCCGAGGGTGGCCTCGGCGCGGACCGCCTCCAGCATGGGTTCGATCATGTTGCCGCCGGTGCGGGCGGCGGTGAGCATCGCGCCGAGGGAGGCGGTGACGCGGGCGTCGTCGCGGGCGGCCTTGCGGTCGGTGAGGGTGCGGACCTGTTCGCGTTCGACCTCGTGGCTGACGCGGAGGATCTCCAGGTCGCCGGTGACCGAGCCGTGGTGGCAGTTGACCCCCACGACCTTCTTGTCGCCCTTCTCCAGGGACTGCTGGTAACGGAAGGCGGATTCGGCGATCTCGCCGGTGAACCAGCCGTCCTCGATGCCGCGCAGGATGCCGGAGGTGACCGGGCCGATGGAGTGCTGTCCGTCCGGGACGGCCCGGGCGCCGCGCTCCTTGATCCGGTCGAAGATCTTCTCGGCGTCCGCCTCGATCCGGTCGGTGAGCTGCTCGATGAACCACGAACCGCCCAGCGGGTCTGCGACGTTGGCGACGCCGGTCTCCTCCATCAGCACCTGCTGGGTACGGAGCGCGATCTCGGCGGCCTGTTCGCTGGGGAGCGCCAGGGTCTCGTCGAGGGCGTTGGTGTGCAGGGAGTTGGTGCCGCCGAGGACCGCGGCGAGCGCCTCGACGGCGGTGCGGACGACGTTGTTGTACGGCTGCTGGGCGGTGAGCGAGACCCCGGCGGTCTGGGTGTGGAACCGTAGCCACTGCGCCTTCTCGCTGGTCGCGCCGTAGACGTCGCGCATCCAGCGGGCCCAGATGCGGCGCGCGGCGCGGAACTTGGCGATCTCCTCGAAGAAGTCGAGGTGCGCGTCGAAGAAGAAGGACAGGCCGGGCGCGAAGGTGTTGACGTCCAGGCCACGGCTGAGGCCCAGCTCGACGTAGCCGAAGCCGTCGGCGAGGGTGTACGCCAGCTCCTGCGCGGCCGTCGCCCCGGCCTCGCGGATGTGGTAGCCGGAGACGGAGAGCGGCTTGTACGCGGGGATCTTCGCCGCGCAGTGCTCCATCAGGTCGCCGATCAGCCGCAGATGCGGCTCGGGCGGGAAGAGCCACTCCTTCTGGGCGATGTACTCCTTGAAGATGTCCGTCTGGAGGGTGCCGTTGAGGACGGCGGGGTCGACGCCCTGGCGTTCGGCGGCGACAAGGTACATGCAGAAGACGGGGACGGCGGGGCCGCTGATCGTCATGGAGGTGGTGACATCGGCGAGCGGGATGTCCCGGAAGAGGATCTCCATGTCGGCGGCGGAGTCGATGGCGACGCCGCAGTGGCCGACCTCGCCGAGCGCGCGCGGGTCGTCGGAGTCGCGGCCCATCAGCGTCGGCATGTCGAAGGCGACGGAGAGGCCGCCGCCGCCCGCCTCCAGGATCATCTTGTACCGCTCGTTGGTCTGCTCGGCGTTGCCGAAGCCGGCGAACTGGCGGATGGTCCAGGTGCGGCCCCGGTAGCCGGTGGGGTACAGCCCGCGGGTGAAGGGGTACTCGCCGGGCCAGCCGATCCGCTCGAAGCCGTCGACGGTGTCGCCGGGGCGCGGGCCGTAGACGGGCTCCACGGGGTCGCCCGAGAGCGTGGTGAAGTCCGCATCGCGCTTACGGGCGGAGTCGTACCGGGCCTGCCAGCGGCGGCGGCCCTCTTCGATCGCGTCGGCGTCCATACCCCGAATTTACTAGGACGTCCTAGTACTTGTCGATGGGAAGCCGCCGTCGTGTCCGCCGCACCGGGGCCCGTACGGGTTCCGCACCTGCCCTGAACAGCGCGAACGCGCCCGTCCCCGAGTGGGGAGGGCGCGTGGCTGCCGTGGTGCGGCGCGGTCAGACCTTGACCGGCTGCGGTGTCCCGTCCTGGAGCTGCGGCCGGATCTCGGCGACGACCTGGCGCTCGACGAAGAACGCGGCGGTCGGGATGGTGCCAGCGATCAGCACCCACAGCAGCTTGCCGAACTTCCACTTCGCCTTGGAGCCCAGGTCGAAGGCGAAGACGAGGTAGATGATGAACAGCACGCCGTGGATCTGGGAGACGACGAGGGTGAGGTCCTTGCCCGCACCGAATCCGTACTTGGCCACCATGCAGGCGCACAGGACGAGGAGCATGACGGCGGTGGCGTAGGCCATCACCCGGTAGCGGGTCAGGACGCTGGGCTTCATGCCCCCGAGCGTAACCGGACCTCCTGGGGCGATCTTCGCCACCCCCGTGGCGTGCCGGCGGCCGGTCCGGTGCGCGACGGAAAGGGCAGGTGACGCCTTGGACGGGCGGCCGGGCGGGGCCCCGGCGCGGGGCCGGGCGGCTCCCGGCGGGCGGCCCGGTCAGTCCGCGGCGAAGTCGCCCGCGGCGACCCGCAGCGGGCGGAGCATCGCGAAGATCTCCGCGCACTCCTCGGCGTCGTAGGCGCCCAGGCCGAAGTCCATCCCCATCAGGTCGCGGGTGGCGGCGTCGCACACCTCGCGGCCCTTGCCGGTGATGGTGGCGAGGGTGCCGCGGCCGTCGTTGGGATTGGGCCGCTTGGCGACCAGACCCGACGTGACCAGCCGGTCGACGGTGTTGGTGACCGAGGTCGGGTGGACCATCAGCCGCTCGCCGATCTTCGACATCGGCAGCTCCCCCGCCTTCGAGAAGGTGAGCAGCACCAGCGCCTCGTAGCGCGCGAAAGTCAGCCCGTACGGCTTGACCACCGCGTCCACCTCGGAGAGCAGGATCTGGTGGGCCCGCATGATCGAGGTGATCGCGGACATCGACGGCACGGCTCCCCAGCGCTGCTGCCAGAGTTCATCGGCGCGCGCGATGGGATCGAAAGCAAGACTGAGCGGCTTCGGCACGCCGTCGACCCTACCGGGCGGTCATATACCGGTCGGACGCGTCTCGGGATGCGGGCGACCCCCACCGTGCTTCCCGGAAGGTGAACGGCCCGGCCCGGCGCCCCCCCCCGCCCCCCCCCGGGGGGGGGGGGCGGGGGGGGGGGGGGGGGGGGCGCGGGGGCGGGGGGGGGGGGCGCCCGGTCCCGTACGGGTGGGGCGTCGGACGGGCGGGCCGTCGGGTGGCGCGGCGGTGCGGGGCCGGGGCCGCGCGAGGTCAGGCCGGGGCCTCGCCGTCCGCCGGGGCGTCGGCGGCGAGGTGGCGTTCGACGGTGGCGACCTTCGAGGTCAGGCCGTCGGTGACGCCCGGCCGGAGGTCGGCCTTGAGGACCAGGGAGACCCGGCCCGCGCGGGCCTCGACGGCGGCGACGGCGCGCTTGACGACGTCCATCACCTCGTCCCACTCGCCCTCGATCGAGGTGAACATGGCATCGGTGCGGTTCGGCAGGCCGGACTCGCGGACGACGCGGACGGCGTCGGCGACGTACTCACCGACATCCTCGCCCACACCCAGCGGGCTGACCGAGAAAGCGACGATCATGCGTTGGCCGTGCCTTCCCGGCGGGCGCGGGCGGCGATGACAGAGCTCTCGGCCTCACGCTTCAGCTTCCGCTCGGCGAAGAACCCGCCGGTGGGCAGCACCGAGAGGAGGAAGTAGAGGGCGGCGGTCTTCAGGTCCCACTTGGTGCGGTTCCAGGCGTCCAGCCAGAACACGACGTACAGGATGAACAGCACGCCGTGGACCATGCCCATGACCATGACGCCGTCGAAGCTGGTGGTGCGCTTGAGGACCGAGCAGCACAGCAGCAGGAGGAAGGAGATCGCCTCGGGGGCGGAGATCAGGCGGAGCCGGTGCAGTGCGGCGGCGGTCTTGATGTCCACGGGAACCTCGTTCGGGTGGCAGGGGGCGACAGGCGGAGGGGAGGGCGCGTCTTTCCGGTCTTCGTGTCACCGCCCCCCCAGTCGCGGGCTACCCGCCCCCCGCGTTGTGGGGGGTGTCGCACACCGGGCTCGCGTGGTGAGACACCCACCCGGCGCCCGCGGG
>NZ_JBHYGX010000014.1:119213-122817 GCF_042739975.1 Streptomyces sp. NPDC059080 | reverse complement strand
TGGAGTGTGCGTGGTGTGTCGGTGGGGCTCGGGGGTCGCGGCTGCGTGTCGGGGTGGTGGGTCGCGTCTCGTCTCCCCCGCGCCCCCCCCCCCCCCCCCCCCCCCCCCCCCCCCCGCCCCATGCTTGTGCAAGGGTTCACAAGCCTGTCGTCCATTGTTACAGCCGCTCCCGGGACCGCTGCGCCGGGGGCCGGGCGGCGGCCCCGTAGGGGACGAACGCCTCTTGGCGCCCGGGAGGAATGGGGGCGATCCCCGAGCGGATCAGGGGTCGTCGGGCCTCCCACGGCGGGCGGTGCTGCGGCTACCGTTCGGGACGTGGCTCAGTTTCGGCTCCACGGGAGCAAGGTGCTCGCCGTCGACATGTCGGGCGACGCCGTCAAGGCGAAGAACGGCGCGATGGTCGCGTACGAGGGACAGATGTCGTTCAAGAAGAAGACCGGAGGGGGTGAGGGGCTGCGCGGGATGGTCACCCGGCGCCTGACCGGTGAGCAGATGGCGGTCATGGAGGTGAAGGGGCAGGGCACCTGCTATTTCGCCGACCGCGCGAGCGAGATCAACCTGGTGCAGCTGCACGGCGAGAAGCTGTTCGTGGAGGCGAGCAATCTGCTCTGCACGGACGCCGCGCTGCACACCGGCACCACCTTCACGGGGCTGCGCGGCGCCTCGCAGGGCAACGGCCTGTTCACCACCACCGTGGAGGGCACCGGCCAGGCGGCGCTGCTCTCCGACGGCCAGGCGGTGGTGCTGCGGGTCACCCGGGAGTATCCGCTCCAGGTCGACCCGGGCGCGTACATCGCGCACACCGGCGATCTCAAGCAGCACTTCCAGTCCGGGGTGAACTTCCGCACGTTCCTGGGCGAGGGGTCCGGCGAGGCGTTCCAGATCCGTTTCGAGGGCGAGGGCCTGGTGTACGTCCAGCCCAGCGAGCGCAACACCGTCGGCGGTGAGGTCTGATGCCGTTCACGGTCCTCAACTCCCGCATGGTCGAAGCGCGGATCGCGCCGGGGGCCCGGCTGTTCAGCCAGCGCGGCGCGATGCTCGCCTACCGTGGCGAGGTCTCCTTCACGCCGAACATCCAGGGCGGTCAGGGCGGCATCGGCTCGATGATCGGGCGCCGCCTGGCCAACGAGGCCACCCCGCTGATGACGGTGGAGGGCGACGGC
This sequence comes from Streptomyces sp. NPDC059080, assembly GCF_042739975.1. Taxonomy (NCBI): domain Bacteria; kingdom Bacillati; phylum Actinomycetota; class Actinomycetes; order Kitasatosporales; family Streptomycetaceae; genus Streptomyces; species Streptomyces sp. NPDC059080. The sequence goes on along the minus strand of NZ_JBHYGX010000014.1, from coordinate 121,654 downwards.
ACGGTGATGTTCGGCCACGGCGGCCACCACGTCGAGGCCATAGACCTCACGGGCGAGACGCTGTACGTCGAGGCCGACCGGCTGCTGGCGTTCGACGGCTCACTGCGGCAGGGCACGATGTTCCTGGGCTCACAGGGCGGCGTGATGGGCATGGTGCGCGGCCAGGTCACCGGGCAGGGCCTGTTCACCACCACCCTTGAGGGGCACGGCTCGGCGGCGGTGATGGCCCACGGCGGCGTCATCGCGCTGCCGATCTCCCCGCAGCGGCCGGTCCACGTCGACCCGCAGGCATACGTCGCCCACCGCGGCGAGGTGCGCAACAAGCTCTCCGCCGCGCTCGGCTGGCGCGAGATGGTCGGCCGCGGCTCGGGCGAGGCGTTCCAGCTGGAGCTGTCGGGCCAGGGCACCGTCTATGTACAGGCGTCGGAGGAGAAGCTGTGAGCACACCCGTCATCCACGACGTCCACACCCTGCCGCGTAACGACAACGTCAATGCTTACGCGTTCTCGGTGGAGCTTCAGGGGCAGTGGTTTCTGCAGAAGGGGAAGATGATCGCGTACTACGGCGCGATCGACTTCCACGGCATCGGGCACGGTCCGCTGGAGCGGCTGATCTCGACGAGTTTCCATTCGCCGCTGCACGCGGCGGACTGGGTGGTGGCCGAGGGCCGGGGCAAGATGGTCCTCGCCGACCGGGCCTTCGACGTCAACTCCTACGACCTCGACGACGGCAACCTCACCATTCGCTCCGGCAATCTGCTCGCGTTTCAGCCATCTCTGTCGCTGAAGCAGTCGATCATTCCGGGCTTCCTGACGCTGCTGGGCACCGGCACCTTCGTCGCCGCGTCCAACGGCCCGGTGGTCTTCGCAGAGCCGCCGATCCGGGTGGACCCGCAGGCCCTCGTCGGCTGGGCGGACTGCCCGTCGCCGTGCCACCACTACGACCATCGGTACCTGCGGGGATTCCTCGGCGGCGTCCGGGCGCACACCGGTCTGGGCGGGGTGTCGGGCGAGGAGCACCAATTCGAGTTCGTGGGCGCCGGTACGGTCCTGCTGCAGTCGACGGAGCAGTTGATGGCGGAGCGGCCGACGGCCGAGGTGGCGTCGGAGCCAGGTGTTCCCGGGGGTGGGGGTCCCGGCGGGGGAAGTGGCTCACAAGTGCCGCAGCTGCCGGGTGCGCTCGGTGGCCTCCAGCAACGTTTCGGGCTGTGAACGGTAGTCTGCGCACGGTGAGCGGCTCGAACGCCTGAGCACCACGTCCGGCACGGAGAGCCGGAACCGGCGGCCGCCGCGCGGTCCGCCCGATGACCCGAATTTATTTCATCATTCAACTTTTACGGGTAGAATTCATCCATGACGACCGACAGCGACACCCCCTGGCTGACCGACCAGGAACAGCGCGCCTGGCGTACCCATCTGGACGTCAGCAGGCTGCTGATGCACCAACTGGAGCGCGATCTCCAGCCGTTCGGGCTGACCAACAACGACTACGAGATCCTCGTCAACCTCTCCGAGGCCGAGAACCACCGGATGCGGATGAGCGATCTCGCGGCGAGCACCCTGCAGTCCAAGAGCCGGCTCTCGCACCAGATCACCCGCATGGAGAACGCCGGCCTGGTCCGCCGTGAGCACTGCGAATCGGACCGCCGCGGCCTCTACGCCGTCCTGACCGACGAGGGCTGGGAGACCATGCGCCGGGTCGCGCCGCACCATGTCGCCTCGGTGCGCAGGCACTTCATCGACCTCTTCACCCCCGAGGGCCTGGCGCAGCTGCACTCCTCGCTGGGGCCGGTCGCCGCCCGGCTGCGGGAGCACCGCGGCGCCCTCTGAGCCCGCCCGCCGCGGTCCAGCCCCCGGACCGCGGCACCGGCGACGCAGCCCTGGACCGCGGCCCGGCACCCGGCGGCCCGCGCCGGTCCCGCGCCCGCGCGTCGCCGAGCCGGACGAAGCGCTCGAAGATCCGCTCACGGTCCCCCGGCGGGACGCCCGGCCCGTCGTCGTCGACCCGTAACACCGCCTCCGCGCCGTTACGCACCACCTCCACCCGTACCGCCGCGGCGGCGTGGCGCTGCGCGTTGTCCAGCAGATTGCCCAGCACCCGGCCCAACTGGCTCCGCGAACCCGTCGCTTCGGCCTCGTCCAGCCGCCCGGCCGTGACCGCGATCCGGTCGGCGGGCCGCTGCGAGGTCTCCTCCCACACTCTCGATGCCCTCACCACCCGCGTGCTCCGCTCCCACGTCGACCATGACGGCCACGGCGGTGCCGGGGACCACGACGGCCACGGCGGTGCGGACGGCTGAGCCACCGCGTCCCGGCCCACTGCTGCGGGCCCCCGGCGCGCCCCCCCCGCGGGGGGGGGGGCGCCCCCCCCCCCCGCCCGCGCGGGGGGGCGCGCCAGACCGCCCAGCCGGCCGGGCCCCACGCCACGGAGTGAGCTACGCG
>NZ_JBHYGX010000014.1:61682-119205 GCF_042739975.1 Streptomyces sp. NPDC059080 | reverse complement strand
GCCCGGCCCCGTAGCGCCCGGGTGGCCCGGCGGCCCCGTCACGTGCATGCGGCCCCGGGGGCCCCCCCCGCCCGGGCCCCCGGCCCCCGGGGCCGCAGCCGTACAGCCCGCGTCAGCTCCCGGTGATCCCCTCGACCAGCTCGTCCGCCGCCCGGTACGGATCGCAGTCGCCCGCGACGATGCGGTCCGCGAGGGCCTCCAGGCGCCGGTCGCCGTGCAGGTCGCCGATCCGTTCGCGCAGCGTCGTGACCGCGATGGTCTCGACCTCCTGGGCGGCGCGGGCGTGGCGGCGGCGGGCCAGGACGCCGTGCTCCTCCATCCACGCCCGGTGCTTCTCCAGCGCCTCGACGACCTCGTCGACGCCCTCCGCGCGCGCCGCGACGGTCTTCACGATCGGCGGCCGCCAGTCCCCGGCGGCCCGCGCGGCGCCCAGCCCGAGCATGTGGTTCAGCTCCCGGGCGGTGGCGTCCGCGCCGTCCCGGTCGGCCTTGTTGACCACGTAGACGTCGCCGATCTCCAGGATTCCGGCCTTCGCCGCCTGGATGCCGTCGCCCATGCCCGGCGCCAGCAGCACCACGCTGGTGTCGGCCTGGGAGGCGATCTCCACCTCGGACTGCCCGACGCCGACCGTCTCGACGAGGATCACCTCGCACCCGGCCGCGTCCAGCACCCGGATCGCCTGCGGCGCCGCCCAGGCGAGGCCGCCCAGATGGCCCCGGGTGGCCATCGACCGGATGTAGACACCGGGGTCGGAGGCGTGGTCGCTCATCCGGATCCGGTCACCGAGCAGCGCCCCGCCGGAGAACGGCGAGGACGGGTCGACCGCCAGCACCCCGACCCGCTTCCCCGCCTTGCGGTACGCGGTGACCAACGCCGAGGTGGTGGTGGACTTCCCGACGCCGGGCGAGCCGGTCAGCCCGACGACATAGGCGTTGCCGGTCAGCGGGGCCAGCGCCGCCATCACCTCCCGCAGATGCGGGGAGGCGCCCTCCACCAGGGAGATCAGCCGGGCCACCGCCCGGGGCCGGCCCTGCCGTGCCTGCTCCACCAGCTGCGGAACGTCCACCATCGCTGCTCGGCTCCTTCGGCTTCCAGTGATTCGTAGGAACGGTGCGGTTCACCGGCGCGGGCCGGTGGTGCTCACTTCCCCGGGACGCGGAGGATCAGCGCGTCGCCCTGGCCGCCGCCGCCGCACAGGGCGGCCGCGCCGGTGCCGCCGCCGCGCCGCTTCAGCTCCAGCGCGAGGTGGAGGACGAGGCGGGCGCCGGACATGCCGATGGGGTGGCCGAGCGCGATGGCGCCGCCGTTCACGTTCACCTTTTCGTGGGACACCCCGAGGTCCTTCACGGACTGCACGGCGACCGCGGCGAACGCCTCGTTGATCTCGATCAGATCAAGATCCTCGGCGGTCAGGCCCTCCTTACCGAGGGCGTGGAGGATGGCGTGGGACGGCTGCGACTGGAGGGAGTTGTCGGGGCCAGCAACATTGCCGTGCGCGCCGATCTCGGCGATCCATTCCAGGCCCAGCTCCTCGGCCTTGGCCTTGCTCATCACCACGACCGCGGCGGCGCCGTCGGAGATCTGCGAGGCGGAGCCCGCGGTGATCGTGCCGTCCTTGGCGAAGGCCGGGCGAAGCTTGCCGAGCGATTCGGCGGTGGTCTCCGGGCGGATGCCCTCGTCCTGGCTGAAAACGACCGGCTCGCCCTTACGCTGCGGGATCTCCACCGGCGTGATCTCCGCCTCGAAGATCCCGTTCTTCTGCGCGGCGGCGGCGAGCTGGTGGGAGCGGGCGGCGAAGGCGTCCTGCTCGGGGCGGGCGATACCGAGGCGGGTGTTGTGCTTCTCGGTCGACTCCCCCATCGCGATGTTCTCGAACGCGTCGGTGAGGCCGTCGTGCGCCATCGCGTCGAGCATCTGCACGGCGCCGTACTTGTAGCCCTCGCGGGACTTCGGCAGCAGATGCGGGGCGTTGGTCATCGACTCCTGCCCCCCGGCGACGATCACGTCGAACTCCCCGGCGCGGATCAGCTGATCGGCCAGGGCCACGGCGTCCAGGCCCGAGAGGCAGACCTTGTTGACGGTCAGCGCCGGGACGTTCATCGGGATACCGGCCTTGACGGCGGCCTGGCGGGCGGGGATCTGGCCCGCGCCGGCCTGGAGCACCTGGCCCATGATCACGTACTGCACCTGGTCGCCGCCGATGCCCGCGCGGTCCAGCGCCGCCTTGATGGCCACCCCGCCGAGGTCGGCGCCGGAGAAGGAGCGCAGGGAGCCGAGGAGACGCCCCATGGGGGTGCGCGCCCCCGCCACGATCACGGAGGTGGTGCCGTTGGTTCCGTTCGTTGCAGACATGCGGTGCGGCCTTCCTTTGCAGGGAAGTTAACGAGGGTTCCCGTCAATGTACTGAGGGGTACGCGCCGGGTCACCGGCAAGTGGGTGTGACGGCGCGCACGTTGCGTAACCGGCCGTGCGAGCGGTGCACTGGAGCCATGCTGACGCGAATCGACCACATCGGGATCGCCTGTTTCGACCTGGACAGGACCGTCGAGTTCTACCGTGCCACGTACGGCTTCGAGGTGTTCCACTCCGAGATCAACGAGGAGCAGGGCGTCCGCGAGGCGATGCTCAGGATCAACGAGACCTCGGACGGCGGCGCCTCCTACCTCCAGCTGCTGGAGCCCACCCGCGAGGACTCCGCGGTCGGCAAGTGGCTCGCCAAGAACGGCGAGGGCGTGCACCACATCGCCTTCGGCACCGCCGACGTCGACTCCGACGCCGCGGACATCCGCGACAAGGGCGTCCGGGTCCTCTACGACGAGCCCCGGACCGGCTCCATGGGGTCACGGATCACGTTCCTGCACCCCAAGGACTGCCACGGCGTGCTGACCGAACTGGTCACGGCGGCGCCCTCCGCCCCGGCCGGCCACTGACCGATGTCCTCCCCGGCCGGTAGAGTGCTGCTTCGGCCGGGGTACGAGGTGCTCACGCACGGTGCGAGCGCTTCCTGGGGATGGGGCTCGGTCCATACTCCGCCGATGATCTGACACCATTTCTTCGGAAGGGTCGGCTCCGGAGGCGCAGCCTCGTACGACGTGACGTGTACGGGTCGAGCGTCCGCAGCACCGGGGACGGCCACCACCATGACCATGGGACGGATGGGACCGCGCAGTGCGGGGCAACGAGCGCCAGGAGCGTCAGCGGGCTGAGGCCGATCACCTCTCGCAGTTCGAGGCCGAGATGGAACGGCTGAAGACCGAGCGGGACAAGGCCGTCCAGCACGCCGACGACCTCGGCTATCAGGTCGAGGTGCTGCGCGCCAAGCTGCACGAGGCGCGCCGCACGATCGCGAGCCGGCCCGCTTACGACAACGTCAGTCATCAGGCCGAACAGCTGCTGCGCAACGCCCAGATGCAGGCGGAGCAGTTGCGCGCCGACTCCGAGCGGGAGCTGCGCGAGGCCCGGGCGCAGACCCAGCGGCTACTCCAGGAGCAGTCCGAGCGGCAGGCCCGGATGGAGTCCGAGCTGCACGCCGAGGCGGTCGAGCGCCGCCAGCGGCTCGACGAGGAGCTGAACGAACGCCGTCAGACCGTCGAGTCGCACGTCAACGAAAACGTCGCCTGGGCCGAGCAGTTGCGCGCCCGTACGGAGTCCCAGGCCCGCCGTCTGATGGACGAGTCGCGGGCCGAGGCCGAGCAGGCGCTGTCGGCCGCGCGGTCCGAGGCGCAGCGGCTGGCCGAGCGGGCCCGGGAGCGGCTGGGCACCGAGGCGGAGGAGGCCCGCGCCGAAGCGGAATCCATCCTGCGCCGGGCGCGGGCCGACGCCGAGCGGCTGCTGAGCGTCGCCTCCACCCAGGCCCAGGAGGCCACCGACCAGGCGGAGCAGCTGCGTTCGAGCGTGGGCAGCGAGTCGGAGGAGGCGCGCCGCGCGGCCGCCGAGCTGACCCGTACCGCCGAGACGCGGCTGAAGGAAGCCGACACGGCGCTGCGCGAGGCGCGCGCCGAGGCCGAGAAGCTGGTCGAGGAGGCGCAGCAGAACGCCACCAAGCGCCTGTCGGCCACCGAGTCGGAGAACGAGCAGCGCACCCGTACGGCCAAGGCGGAGATCGCCCGGCTGGTCGGCGAGGCCACCAAGGAGGCCGAGGCGCTGCGGGCCGAGGCCGAGCAGCTGCGGGCGGACGCCGCGGCGGAGGCCGAGCGGCTGGTCGACGAGGCCCGCGAGGAGGCCCGGGGCAAGGCGGCGGAGGACTCCGCGGCGCAGCTGGCGAAGGCCGCGCGGACCGCCGAGGAGGTGCTGACCAAGGCGTCCGAGGACGCCAAGGCCACCACGAAGGCAGCGGCCGAGGAGGCCGAACGGCTGCGCACCGAGGCCGAGTCGGAGGCCGACCGGCTGCGCGAGGAGGCGCACGACACCGCCGAGCAGCTCAAGGGCGCGGCGAAGGACGACACCAAGGAGTACCGCGCCAAGACCGCCGAACTCCAGGAGGAGGCGCGGCGGCTGCGCGGCGAGGCGGAGCAACTGCGCGCCGACGCCGTCGCGGAGGGCGAGCGGATCCGCGGCGAGGCGCGCCGCGAGGCGGTCCAGCAGATCGAGGAGGCGGCCGGGTCCGCCGAGGAGCTGCTGACCAAGGCGAAGGCGGACGCCGAGGAGACCCGTACCAAGGCCGGTGCGGAGAGCGAGCGGGTCCGCACCGAGGCCATCGAGCGGGCCACCGCGCTGCGCCGCCAGGCCGAGCAGGCGCTGGAGCGGGCCCGTACCGAGGCCGAGGAGCTGCGCTCCGAAGGCGCGCAGGCCGCGGAGCTGGTCGCGTCGGAGGCGGAGGAGTCCGCGACGCGGCTGCGCGAGGAGACCGAGACGGCCGTCGCGGAGCGCCGCGAGGAGGCGCAGGCCGAGCTGGACCGGCTCACGGCGGACGCCGAGGAGAAGGTCGCGTCGGCCGAGGAGGCGCTGCGCGAGGCGCGCGCCGAGGCGGAGCGGCTGCGCCGCGAGACCCAGGAGGAGGCGGCCCGGCTCACGGCGGAGGCCGCCGAACGGCGCCGTACGCTCCAGCAGCAGGCCGAGGAGGAGGCCGAGCGGCTGCGGACCGAGGCCGCGCAGGACGCGTCGGCGGCCCGTACGGAGGGCGAGTCGGCCGCCGGGCGGCTGCGGACCGAGGCGGCGGCCGAGGCGGAGCGGCTCACGGGCCGGGCGCGGGAGAGCGCCGACCGGGTGCGGGCGGAGGCCGAGGCGGCCGCCGAGCGGGCCGGTAACGAAGCGGCCGAGGCGCTGTCCGCGGCGCAGGAGGAGGCCGCGCGGCGCCGCCGGGAGGCCGAGCAGCTGCTGGGCGAGGCCCGCGAGGAGGCCCACCAGGAGCGCACCTCGGCGCGGGAGCAGAGCGAGGAGCTGCTGACGTCGGCGCGTACCCGCGTCAGCGAGGCGCAGGCCGAGGCGGAGCGCCTGGTCGGGGAGGCCGAGCAGCACTCCGAGGAGCTGGTGACGACCGCCGAGACCGCCGCGCAGGAGGTGCGGGACGCGGTCTCCGGGCTGCACGGGCAGGCCGAGGAGGAGATCGCCGGGCTGCGGTCGGCGGCCGAGCAGGCGGCGGAGCGGACGCGGACGGAGGCCGGCGAGGAGGCCGAGCGGGTCCGCGCGGACGCCTACGCCGAGCGCGAGCGGGCATCCGAGGACGCGACGCGGGTCCGGCAGCAGGCGCAGGAGTCGTCCCGGGCCGCGCAGGAGCTGGCGGAGCGGACGGTCACGGAGGCCATCGAGGAGTCCGAGCGGCTGCGCACCGAGACCGCCGAGAAGGCCGAACGGCTGCGCACCGAGACCGCCGAGAAGGCCGAACGGCTGCGCGCCGAGGCCGCGGAGGTCCTCGACGAGGCGCGCCGGGACGCGGGCACGGCCCGTACGGAGGCCGCAGAGCAGGCGGACCGGCTGGTCACCGAGGCGACCGCGCAGGCCGAGAAGCTGGTCGGGGACGCCACCGCGCAGGCCGGGAAGCTGGTCGCGGACGCCACCGCCAAGGCGCAGCAGCTGCGGACCGACGCGTCGGACGCGCTGGCCGCCGGTGAGCAGGACGCGGCGCGGGCCCGTGCGGAGGCGCGGGGCGACGCCAACCGCATCCGGTCGGAGGCCGCGGAGCAGGCCGACCGGCTGGTCACCGAGGCCCGCGCGGAAGCCGAACGGATCGTCAACGAGGCAACGGAGCTGACCGCTTCGGCACAGGAGGACGCCGACCGTACGGTCAAGGAGGCCCAGGAGGCCGCCGAGCGGATCCGCGCCGAGGGCGAGGAGCAGGCGCGGGCGCGGCTGGCCGAGGCGACCGCGGAGGCGGAGCGGCTTCGGGAGGAGGCCGAGCAGGCGCTGGAGCAGGCGCGGACGGAGGCGGAGCGCACCGGCGACGAGGCGCGTAAGGCCGCCAACAAGACCCGTTCGGACGCCGCGGTCCAGGCCGACGAGCTGCTGAAGGAGGCGGGTACCGAGGCCGAGAAGCTGCGGACGGAGGCGGCCGCGACCGGCGCGCGGGCCGAGCGGGACGCCGACCGTACGCGGGCGGACGCCCGGGAGCAGGCCGACCGCATGGTGGCCACCGCGACCGCCGAATCGGACCGGCTGCGCACCGAGGCCGCCGAGACGGTCACCTCGGCGCAGGAGCACGCCACCCGTACCCGCAGCGAATCGGCCAAGGTCAAGGAGGACGCCGAGGCCGAGGCGGAGCGGCTGCGAGCCGAGGCGCAGGAGGCGGCCGACCAGCTGCGGGACGAGACGCGCAAGGACGCCGCCAAGCGCCGCGCGGACGCCGCCGAGCAGGCCGATCAGCTGGTCGCGAAGGCCCAGGAGGAGGCCGTGCGGGCGGCCGCCGCGGCCGAGGAGCAGGCCGACACGATGGTCGGCGCGGCCCGCAAGGAGGCCAACCGGATCGTCCAGGAGGCGACGACGGAGGGCAACGCGCGGGTGGAGAAGGCCCGTACGGACGCCGATACGCTGCTGAGCGAGGCGCGCGGGGACGCGACGGCCATAAGGGAGCGCACCGAGGAGCTGCGGACCCGCGTCGAGTCCGAGGTCGAGGAGTTGCACGACCGGGCGCGCCGGGAGTCGTCGGAGACGATGAAGAACGCCGGTGAGCGGGTCGACAAGCTCATCGCGCAGGCGACGCAGCAGCAGACGGAGGCCGAGGAGAAGGCCGAGAAGCTGGTGTCGGACGCGAACAGCGAGGCCAGCCGGGTCCGGATCGCGGCGGTGAAGAAGGCCGAAGGGCTCATCAAGGAGGCCGAGAACAAGCGGGCCGAGGCGGTGCGCAACGCGGAGCGGATGCACACCGAGGCCGAGGCCGAGGCCGCCCGGATCATCGAGGAGGGCCGTCGGGAGCTGGACGTCCTGTCGCGTCGCCGCAAGGACATCAACACCGAGATCTCGCGGGTGCAGGATGTGTTGGAGGCCCTGGAGTCGTTCGAGACGCCGGGTGCCGGGGACGGTAAGGCCGGGGGCGGCAAGGCCGCCGCAGGGGCATCGTCAACTCGTTCGAGTGGCAAGCAGTCTGAAGGGTAGCCACTCAAATGAGGGGTCATTCTCCTCTTCAAACGGACATGGGCTCGATGACACGCCGGTCGGGCCCCTAGGATTCTCCTTATCACCTCACCGGTCTCTTTCGACAGGAACCCCATGAGCGACACTTCCTCCCCCTTCGGCTTCGAGCTCGTGCGGCGTGGGTACGACCGCGGTCAGGTGGATGACCGCATTACAAAGCTTGTCGCGGACCGCGACAGCGCGCTGGCCCGTATCACCTCGCTGGAAAAGCGGATCGAGGAGCTACACCTCGAAACGCAGAACGCCCAGGCCCAGGTCACCGACGTCGAGCCGTCGTACGCGGGGCTCGGGGCCCGCGTCGAGAAGATCCTCCGTCTCGCCGAGGAGGAGGCCCAGGAGCTGCGCGAGGACGCCCGTCGCGCCGCCGAGCAGCACCGCGAGCTGGCCGAGTCGGCCGCCCAGCAGGTCCGTAACGACGCCGAGCAGTTCGCCGTCGAGCGCAAGTCGAAGGCCGAGGACGAGGGTTCGCGGATCGTCGAGAACGCCAAGAGCGACGCGTCCACGCTCCGTTCCGAGGCCCAGAAGGACGCGCAGTCCAAGCGGGAGGAGGCGGACTCCCTCTTCGAGGAGACCCGCGCCAAGGCCGCCCAGGCCGCCGCGGACTTCGAGACCAACCTCGCCAAGCGCCGCGAGCAGTCCGAGCGCGACCTCGCCTCGCGTCAGGCCAAGGCCGAGAAGCGCCTCGCGGAGATCGAGCACCGCGCCGAGCAGCTGCGGCTGGAGGCCGAGAAGCTGCGGACGGACGCGGAGCGCCGGGCCCGTCAGACGGTGGAGACCGCGCAGCGCCAGGCCGAGGACATCGTGGCCGACGCCAACCAGAAGGCCGACCGCGTCCGCAGCGAGTCCGAGCGCGAGCTGGCGGCGCTCACCAACCGCCGCGACTCGATCAACGCCCAGCTCACCAACGTCCGCGAGATGCTGGCGACGCTGACCGGCGCGGCCGTCGCCGCCGCCGGCGTCCCGGACGACGAGACCACCTCCCGCGGCATCCCGGCCCAGCAGTCCCGCTGACGCCCGACGCCCTTCCGGCCCGTACGAGCGCCCCCGTTCCGCCTGTACCAACGGCATCCCGCCTGTCAGGCGGTACGGGGGCGCTCGGCCGTCCGGGCGGCGGCCGTCCGGTGGCGGGGGTTTCCGGGCGGCCTTAGCGTGCTTACATGATCGAGCTGGACGGGCTGACCAAGCACTACGGTGACAAGGTCGCGGTGGACCGCCTCACCTTCACGGTGCGGCCGGGCATCGTCACCGGTTTCCTCGGCCCGAACGGCGCGGGCAAGTCGACCACCATGCGCATGATGCTGGATCTGGACAATCCGACGTCCGGTTCGGTGCGGATCGACGGGGAGCACTACCGGCGGCTGACGGATCCGCTGCGGTCGATCGGGGCACTGCTGGACGCCAAGGCGGTGCACGGCGGGCGCAGCGCGCGGGCGCATCTGCTGTGTCTGGCGCAGAGCAACGGCATCCCGCGGCGCCGGGTCGGCGAGGTGCTGGACACCGTCGGCCTCACCTCCGTCGCGAGGAAGCGGTCCAAGGGCTTCTCGCTCGGGATGGGGCAACGGCTGGGGATCGCGGCGGCGTTGCTGGGGGATCCGCGGGTGCTCCTCTTCGACGAGCCGGTCAACGGCCTCGACCCGGAGGGCATCCACTGGATCCGCAACCTCATGAAGAACCTCGCCGCCCAGGGCCGCACGGTCTTCGTCTCCTCGCATCTGATGAGCGAAATGGCGCTGACCGCGGACCACTTGGTGGTGATCGGGCGCGGGCGGCTGCTGGCGGACACGTCGATGGCGGAGTTCATCCGCGGCAACTCGCGTGCGTACGTGCGGCTGCGGTCGCCGGAGCCGGAGCGGCTGCGGGATGTGCTGCACGCCGAGCGGATCATGGCGGTCGAGGCGGCCGGCGGCGCCCTGGAGGTCGACGGGGAGCCGTCGGAGCGGCTGGGGGAACTGGCGGCCCGTCACGGCCTGGTGCTGCATGAGCTGAGTCCGCAGCAGGCGTCGTTGGAGGAGGCGTTCATGCGGCTGACGGCGGAGTCGGTGGAGTACCACGCGCACGACGGGAAGCCGGGGCGGGCCGAGGGGCCGGTGCCGTCGGCGCCGCCCGGCGTGGCGGCCGCACCCGGCGGCTGGGGCAGCGACTGGCGGAAGAAGGGGAGATGACGATGGCGGCGGTCGGGCAGGTGCTGCGCTCGGAGTGGACGAAGATCCGCTCGGTGCGGTCGACGGTGTGGACACTGGGCATCGCGGTGGTCGTCACCGTCGCGCTGGGCGTGCTGATCTGCGCGCTGGCGGCGAACGACTTCCGCACCATGCCGGTGCGCGACCGGCTGACCTTCGACGCCACCAACGTCAGCTTCGCCGGGATGGGCCTCGGCCAACTGGCGATGATCGTGTTCGGCGTGCTGGTGGTCTCCAACGAGTACAGCACCGGCATGATCCGCAGCTCGCTGGCGGCCGTACCGCAGCGGGGCACCTTCCTGTTCTGCAAGCTGACGGTGGCGACCGCGCTGGTCTTCGTCGTCGGCCTGGCCACCGGCTTCCTCGCGTTCTTCGCGGGGCAGGCGATGCTCGGCGACCACCGGGCGCACCTCGGCGATCCCGGGGTGCTGCGCGCGGTGTTCGGCGGCGGGCTGTACATGACGATGATCGCGCTGTTCTCGATGGCGGTGGCCACGATGCTGCGCAGCCCGATGCTGTCGCTGGGCATCCTGATGCCGTTCTTCTTCCTCGTCTCCAACATCCTCGGCAATGTCTCCGCGACCCGGAAGATCGGCCGGTATCTGCCCGACCAGGCGGGTCAGAAGGTGATGCAGGTGGTCCCCCGCTCCACCGATGTGCCGTACGGACCGTGGGGCGGCTTCGGGATCATGGCGGCGTGGACGGCGGCGGCGCTGGTCTGCGGCTACGTTCTGCTGAAGCGGCGCGACGCCTGAGCGGGGCGTACGGGGGCGGGAGCGCGGGGAGCGGGGAGCGCGGGGCGGGTGCGGGCCGTGGGTGCGGCCGGGCGCGCCCCGTTTTGGCGAGAACCGTCAAGGGACGGATAGCCTCCTAATCCTCACGGGGGCACGAGGGCGCCTCTGCCCCGACCATCTCGCGAGGGGCGGAGAATGATCGAGGCAGTCGGCCTGACGAAGCGCTACGGCGCCAAGACGGCCGTGCACAACCTGTCGTTCCAGGTGCGGCCGGGCACCGTCACGGGCTTCCTGGGGCCGAACGGTTCCGGCAAGTCCACGACGATGCGCATGATCCTGGGCCTGGACGCCCCGACGTCGGGCCACGCCACCATCGGCGGCCGTCCGTTCCGCCAGCTCCCCAACGCCCCGCGGCAGGTGGGCGCGCTGCTGGACGCCAAGGCGGTGCACGGCGGGCGCAGCGCGCGGGCGCATCTGCTGTCGCTGGCGCAGCTGTCGGGCATTCCGGCCCGCCGGGTCGACGAGGTGCTCGGCGTGGTCGGTCTCCAGGACGTCGCGGGGCGCCGCTCCAAGGGCTTCTCCCTCGGCATGGGGCAGCGGCTGGGCATCGCCGCCGCGCTGCTGGGTGATCCGCAGGTGCTCCTCTTCGACGAGCCGGTCAACGGCCTCGACCCGGAGGGCATCCTGTGGGTGCGCAACCTGATGAAGCAGCTGGCGGCGGAGGGCCGTACGGTCTTCGTCTCGTCGCACCTGATGAGCGAGATGGCGCTGACCGCCGAGCATCTGATCGTGATCGGCCGGGGCCAGCTGATGGCGGACATGCCGGTCAAGGACTTCATCTCGGCCAACTCCGCCGACTTCGCCCGGGTCCGTACGCCCGGCACCGAGCCGGGGCAGCGCGAGAAGCTGACCGCGGCGCTCGGTGCGGCCGGTGCCCAGGTCGCGCCCGAGCAGGACGGCGCGCTGCGGGTGACGGGACTGCCGCTGCCCCGCATCAGCGATCTCGCCCATGAGGCGGGCGTCCGGCTCTGGGAGCTGTCGCCGCATCAGGCGTCCCTGGAAGAGGCGTACATGCGCCTGACCCAGGGCGCGGTGGACTACCGCTCGGCCTCCGACGCGCGCGCCGGACTCCAGCAGGTACCCGCCGGGCACCCGCAGCAGCTCGGCGCCCCGCACGGCTTCCCGCCCGCCCAGGGCGGCCCGGTGCCCCAGGGCCCGGTGCCCGGCGCGCAGCCGAACCCGTACGCCCCCCAGGGCCCGTACGCGCCGCAGGCCGCCCCGGGCCAGGGGTACCCGCCGCCCGCACAGGGAGGTCCGGTGCCGCAGGGTCCGGTGCCCGGCGCACAGCCGAACCCGTACGCCCCGCAGCCGCCCGCGGCCCCGATGCCGCCGGCCGCTCCCGCCGACCCGACCGCGCCGCACCACGAGGAAGCCCGATGACCAGCCCTCAGCAGCCGCAGCCCGAGCGCGGCCCGAACGACGACGCCGCGGCGCAGGGACAGCCCGCGAGCCAGGGCCGGCCGCCCGCCGCCCCGGCGCAACCCGCTGCCCCGGGCCGGCCGCCCGAGGCCCCGCCGCAGGACCCGGCCGCCTCGCAGCCCTCGCCCGCCCCGCAGGGCGCGGCTCCGGCCCAGCCCGGTACGGCCCCGGCCCATCCCACCGGCGCCGCCCAGCCCGCACCCGCCGCCCCCCAAGGCCAGCAGCCCGCCCGGGAGCACGGCACCGTCGTGCTCGGCTCCGTGCCGCAGCCGCCCGCCCGTGAGGCGGGGACGATGATGCTCAGGGCCCAGCAGCTCCCCGCCCACCAGGGCGACGGCCCGCCGCCGCAGCCGCTGGCGGCCGGCGGCAGCCTGGCCAAGGAGCCCGGCACGATGATGCTGAAGGCCCCGGCCGCCCCGCCCGGTCAGCCGGGCCCCGCTGCGTACGTCCCGCAGGCGGGCGCCCCGCAGGCCCCGCAGCCGCCCGCCCAGGGGTTCGCCGCCCCGGGGCAGCAGCCCGGCCCCGCGTTCCACCAGGGGCAGCCGCATCCCGGCGTGCCCCAGGGTGCGCCCGCCGGGTACACCTCGCCGATCCCGGTGCGCTCCACCCACCTCGGGCATGCGCTCGCCTCCGAGTGGACCAAGATCCGTTCGGTCCGCTCGACGCTGTGGACGCTGGGTGCGCTCTTCGTCCTGATCTTCGGCATCGGCACGCTGACCGCCCTCGCACTGGGCACGCAGCGGTACGTCGACCCCAAGCTCGGCATGGCGTTCTTCGGCGTCCTGCTCGGCACGCTCTGCATCATCCCGCTGGGCGTCCTGGTCATCTCGTCCGAGTACGGCACGGGCATGATCCGTACGACGATGACCGCCTGCCCCAGCCGCGCCCGGGTGCTCGCCGCCAAGGCCCTCGTCTTCACCGCGCTGGCCTTCGTCATCACGACGATCACCACCACGCTCGTCGCCGTGCTCACCAACGGCATGGTCAGCGGCCCGGACCCGACGTCCGGCGAATGGTTCCGGGTCACTGTCGGCGCCGGTCTGTACGTCTCGGTGCTCGGCCTGCTGGCGCTCGCCGTCGGCTCCCTGCTGCGGCACTCCGCGGGCGCCATCAGCGCCATGCTCGGCCTGGTGCTGCTGCCGATGCTGCTGGCGGTCTTCATGCTCGGCTCGGAGAGCCTGAAGTCGGTGAGCAAGGCCCTGATCGAGTACTCGGTGCCCAACTCGCTGGCGTCGCTGTACGGCAACCCGTTCCTCGGCACGGACACCGGCCCGCAGGGCTGGGAGCCCCTCTGGATCCTGATCGGCGCCACCGCGGTCGTCCTGGGCGCCGCCTTCGCCGCCCAGTCGAAGCGCGACGTGTAGGTCGGCTCCTCCCCGGAGGACACCAGGGCGTGCCCGCCCGTTCCGCCTCGGCGCGGGACCGGCGGGCACGCCCTTCGCCGTTCCCGTACGCCGGGCCGCATGCGCCTCGTACGTCCGGACCGGGCCGCACCTCCGCACCGCGCCTTGGCGCCCCGCGGAAAACCCGGTGACGTCCGACGGCCGCGCTGGGCTGGCTGTGGCGGCTGCGGGAGGCGGCGGACCGGGAAGACGCGCGCCGGGGAAACTAGTACCGCGGCGCGTTCCGCGACCGCTGGAGCCGGGCGCTGCGGCGGTCCCGGGCGTTCCAGCACGCCTTGTGCCAGTGGCGGCGGTCGCCGACGTCGCCGAGCTGCGGCCAGGCGACGACGTGCGGGACGCCCGGCGGGATCTCCTGATCGCAGCCGGGGCAGCGGTAGTGCTTGGCGGCGCCGCCACCGCCGACGTGACGGACGGCCCACTCCTCCCCGCGCCACTCCGCGGTCTGTTCCAGACCGTAGCGGTCCCCCTCTGCGCGTTCGGCGGGCTTCGCACCGCCACGCTGGCGGTTTCGACGCGGAGACACAGGGCACCTCGGGAGATCTGCGGGTTCACGGGCCGTCACCAGCGTACGCGCCGCACAGGCGGTCGCGGCGGGCCCGGTGCGTTCCTGCGATCATCGGCAGAACCGTGCGCCGGACCGTGCCTTTGGCACGTGTCAGCCGTTATTGCCTGAGTGGGGGGAAGCCCCGTCGGCTGCGAGGAGGCAGAGAGCGATGCGCGTTGGGGCTTTCGTCCTGGCCGCTCAATTCCCGGGCCAGGGACAGGGGGAAGCACTGTACAGAGCGGTCCGCTGCGCGGAGGTCGCGGAGCGGTCGGGGCTCGATGACGTATGGCTGGCGGAGCACCACTTCGTGCCGTACGGCGTCTGCCCGTCGGCGGTGACGCTCGCCGCCCTGTTGCTGGGCCGGACGGAACGGATCGGCGTCGGCACCGCGGTCAGCGTGCTGCCGACCCAGCATCCGGTGGCGCTGGGTGAGCAGGCGGCGCTGCTGCACCTCACCTCCGGCGGCCGCTTCACCCTCGGCGTCGGCCGCGGCGGCCCCTGGGTCGATCTGGAGGTCTTCGGCGCCGGTCTCGCCGCGTACGAGCGGGGCTTCCCGGAGTCGCTCGATCTGCTGCTGCGCTGGCTGCGCGAGCCGCGGGTCGGCGCGGCGGGCGAGCGGTACGCGTTCCGGGAGGTGGCGGTGGTGCCGCGCCCCGCGCAGGCGCTGGCGCCGCCCGACGCCCCGGACGCGGAACTGCCGGGCCCCGGCGTGCTGGTGGCGTGCACCTCCCCCGCGTCGGTACGGCTGGCGGCCGCGCGCGGGCTGCCGATGCTGCTGGGCATGCACTGCGCGGACGACGAGAAGGCCGAGATGGTGGCGCTGTGGCGGACCGCGGCGCGGGAGGCCGGGCGGGACGGCGACGAGATCGCGGCCGCCCGCCATGTCTCGGCCGGTGTGGTGCAGATCGCCGACGACCGGCGGGACGCGGTCGAGACGCTGACGAAGGCGATGCCCGGCTGGCTGCGCCAGGGGCTGGGCGCGCATGTCACCGTCGACGGCCGGGCCCGCGCCATGCGGGACCCGGTCGCGTACACGGAGAAGCTGTGCGCGCTGCATCCCGTCGGGACGCCGCGGCAGTGCGCGGACAAGCTGGCGGCGACGGCGGAGCGTACGGGCATCACCACCCATGCGCTGCTCGTCGAGGGCTCGGGTGATCTGGCGGCCACCGAGGAGAACGTCCGCCGCCTCGGCGGGGACGTCACACCGCAGTTGGGGTGACCGGCCGGGCGGCCGTACGCCGGACGGGGCGTACGGTGCCGCGCGGTACGCCGGTGTGTCAGCGGTCCGGTCGGTGCCGCTGCCGCGCGCACCCGTGTGCATGGCGCCGGAAGGGCGCGTGGAAAGGGTGCGCGGCGGCAGCGGAGCCGGTCAGCAGTCGCGGAGTACGGGCGACTGGTTCAGCAACTGGCCACGGAGGGAGGTGAAGCGGGCCAGGCGGTCGTCGACCGCCGGGTCGAGGGGGAAAACCGCGACGCGATGGCAGTTCTGGAAAGCGAGACGGACACCGAAGTGACGTTCCAGCGATCCACGGATCGCATCGCTCGCCAGCGCACGCAGCAACTGACCGCGCGCCTGCTCGTCCGGCGGCGGCGTCAGATTGTCGGCGAACTCCCCGCCGTCCGCCTTCAGCCGGTCCACCAGCGAGCTGATCATTCCCCATGCGTAGGGCAGGGAGGTGCGGACGCAGTCGACAAATGCGGCTTCGTCGACCTCGCCTCGCTCGGCCTGTTCGAGGAGGGCCGGTGAGACGTCGAGCGACATGAGGTTCTCCTCTCGCGGCCCCGCCGGAACGGGGGGCCTCACGGAACGGGATAGGGGGCATCGCGACGGAGCGTGTCTGCCTCACGACCCCCCGCATCAACGGTAGGCCGCGCAAGAGCCCGGCACCAGAAGATTGCACAGACAACCGGCCAAGGGCCGCCGCCGGAGGTGCGGGGGTTTCCCCCGGAAACGTCCGCACCTCCGGGGCGAATCGCGCGGGTGGCCCCCGGTCGAGTAGCGTGACGCCCCATGCGTCTCGTCATCGCCCGCTGCTCCGTGGACTACGCGGGCCGGCTCACCGCCCATCTGCCCTCCGCCCCCCGCCTCATCCTGGTGAAGGCGGACGGTTCGGTCTCCGTCCACGCGGACGACCGCGCCTACAAGCCCCTCAACTGGATGTCGCCGCCGTGCACCCTCAAGGAGGGCGACGGCCAGGTCTGGACGGTGGAGAACAAGGGCGGCGAGAAGCTCGTCATCACCCTTGAGGAGGTCCTGCACGACTCCTCGCACGAACTGGGCGTCGACCCTGGTCTGATCAAGGACGGCGTGGAGGCCCACCTCCAGGAACTGCTCGCCGACCGCATCGAAACCCTCGGCGAGGGCTATTCGCTGATTCGGCGCGAATACCCCACCGCCATCGGCCCGGTGGACATCCTGTGCCGTGATGCCGACGGGCAGACCGTGGCTGTGGAGATCAAGCGGCGTGGCGAGATCGACGGCGTGGAGCAGCTCACCCGCTATCTCGAACTCCTCAACCGCGACCCGCACCTGGCTCCGGTGAAGGGCATCTTCGCCGCCCAGGAGATCAAGCCGCAGGCGCGGGTGCTGGCCACCGACCGCAAGATCGGCTGTGTGGTGCTCGACTACAACGGCCTGCGCGGCATCGAGGACGACAAGCTCCGCCTCTTCTGACCCCGGCCGGCCCTCCGGTCCCGTACGACGGCCCGGTACGCGCCCGGCTGCCCCCAGGGGCGGCCGGATCCGTACCGGGCCGCTGCGCGTTTCCGTACGGGCGCGGGCCTCGGCCCCGGCGTCAGGCCGCCGGGGTGTCCGATCCGGTGCCCGACCCGGTGGCCGTGCGGGCGGCGGTGCCGTGGTTCTGCGGGTCGGAGGCGGACGGGCTCTGGTCGGTCGGCTTGCCGGTGGGGTCGGTCGGCTCCGGTGTCGTCGGCTCGTCCGTCGGGTCGTCGGTGGGCGTCGGCTCCGTCGGCCGGTGTGTGGGCCGGGTCGGGTGGCTCGTCGGCTCGGTGGGGTGGCCGGTGGGCCGGGTCGGGCCGGTCGACGGGTCCGTCGGCGTCGGGGAGCCGGTGGGCGAGGCGGTGGTGGGCGCGTCCGTCGACGGGGACGGGCTCTCCGCCTCCTGCGACGGCGTGGCCGAGGCGGCGGTGGCGGGCGGCGGCGCCTGCGGGGACCAGGTGTCCCCGGGCGTCGTCGGCTCCTCGTCCGGTTCGGTGGGCTGTTCCAGGGTGGTGCGGCCGCCGGGGCGGTTGTCGCCGCCGCCGGAGGTCGCGCCGAGCGTGACGACGGTGCCGAGCACCGCGGCGAGCAGCACGCCCGCGCCCGCCGCGGTGAGATTGCGGCGCGTGGTGGCGGACTTCCGGGCCGCGAGGGCCGGTTGGACGGCGGTCTCGTCGCCCTTCTTCGCGGCGGGCGCGGGGCGGAAGGTGACGACCGGTGTCCCGGCCACCGGCGTCTTCGGGCCGGGGGCGGCACGGCGCGGCCCGGTGGTGGACGACGACGTCGCGGGCGGCACGGCGGCGCCGGGCGCGGGCGGCGGCGGGGAGCCGGTGCCCTCGGCGCTCTGCCGCTCCCGGTCGGCGACGAGGGCGAGGGCGCGGCGGCCGGCCACCGCGCCGCTGCGGTCGGAGAGCACCCCGCGCAGCCCGATGGACGCCTCCAGTTCGGCGCGCGCCCGGTCGAGGCTGTCGCCGCAGAGCGCCAGGACGCCCAACTCGTGGTGGAAATAGGCTTCCTCGGCGACCTCGCCGGCCAGCCGCGCGGACTCCTGGCCGTGGCGCAGAGCGCGTTCCCAGGCGCTCCAGTGCAGCCCGGCGGCGAACGCCGGAGCGGCGGTACGGGCCAGCAGCACGGCGGCGCTGGCGTGGCCGCTCTCCCGGCCCGCGGTGAGCGCGGCCATCGCGGCGAGCACGGCGTCCGCCTCGGCCGCGGCGCGCTCCGGGGTGACCGAGGGGTGCCCGGCCCACCAGGCGTAGTGCTGGGTCGCGGTGTGCGCCCGGGCGGTCGCGCCGTCGGCGTATCCGGCGGCGGCCAGTTGGTCCCGGACAGTGGCGGCGAGCCGGTAGTGGCCGCCCGCCGGGGTGATCAGCCCGCAGCCGAGGAGGTCGCCGAGGGCTGCGTCGGCGTGGGCGTCCTGGGTGAGGGCCGGGAGGTGGGCCTGGTGCGGGAGTTCGCCGCTGAGCGCCACCGCGAAGCGCAGCGTCTCCTGGGCGGCCGGGCCCAGCCGTCCGGCGATCACCGGCGCGGGCGCCGCGGTGTCGGCGGCGGAGGGCAGCGGGGCGTGGGGCTGCCCGGGGACGCCCGCGGAGGCGGGCGCGAAGAGGCCCGGGCCGTCGACGGGGGCGCCGTCGGGCCGGTCGCGCAGCCGCAGCAGCGCCGCCGCCTGGACAAAACGCAGCGGCAGCCCCTCGGACTCGAACCACAACTCGGCGGCCCAGGCGGTCTCCTCGTCGGTCAGCGGCCGCTGCACGGCGCGCTCCAGGAGCCGCAGACCGGCATCGCGGCCGATGCCGCCGAGGAAGACCTCCTCGACGGGGCAGCCGGGGCTGGGCGCCGCGACGTCGGGGGTGGCGGAGAAGAGGAAGGCGCACTCGGGGGTGGCGTCGAGCAGTTCGTCCAGGGCCCGGCCGCCGAACTCCAGGTCGTCGAGGACGACGATCGCGCCGATCCCGGCGAGCAGCCGCGGCAGCTCCTCGCGGTCCGGCCGGTACTGCGGTGCGCGGTGGACGGCGGCGAGGAGCGCGTACAGCAGGTCGGTGGGGGTGCGGTGGTAGCCGGAGAGGCGGACGACGCCGTCGGGGGCGATCCCGGCGCAGGCGGTGGCGACGGCGTCGAGGAGGCGGGTGCGGCCCGCGCCGGACGGCCCGGTGAGCCGTACCGAGCGGCCGCGGGTCAGCAGGCGCACCAGCCGCTCGGTCTCCTCGCCGCGCTCCTCCAACGTGGCGGCGCGGGAGGCGTGGACGGGCGCGCCGGGTGGCACCGGGGGTGCCGCCGCGCGGGCGGCCTCGGCGCGTTCCTCGGCGTCCCGCCGGTCGGGTTCGGCGGGGCGTTCCCCGGGCGGGCAGGGCTCCATCTCGCTGCCGTCGAGGGGGTTGACGGTGACGAGGTAGCGTCCGGCGACGAGGCGGACGGTGCGGACTGGCTCTTCGGGGCCGGTCCGCATCCCGCCGAAGGCCGGTGCGCCGGGTTCGTCGCCGCCCGCCGGGATGCCGCTCTCGTCGGGTCCCCGCCGGGTGTTCGGGTCCATGGTCACAGCCCCCAGATGCCCTTCTGTTCGCTCCGCCCGGCCGCGCGGGCCCGTCCTCGTGGGCCGGGTGCGCGCCGTCGTCGTGTGGTCCGGCCGGCCTCGGCCGCGCGGTGCGGGCGGGGCCGGGGTCAGCCGCCGCGGGTGCCGCGGACGCGGAGGTGACCCTAGCCCCGGGATGGTACGGGCCCGCCGCCGGGGCCCTGACATGTCCGGAACGACCCGTTCCTACGGTATGACCGCGGAATCGACGGACGCGAACGGCCCGGAGCGGCCGCGGAACGCGGCCGACCGGGCCCGCCGGGACTCACACCCGGGGCAGCGTCTCCGCCGCAAGCCCGCCCTCGATGGCGAGAATGCGGTGCAGCCGGGTGGCGACCAGCAGCCGTTGCATCTGGGGCGGCACCCCGCGCAGCACGAGACGGCGGTTGACCCGGCCCGCGCGGCGGTGCGCCCCCATGATCACGCCGAGCCCCGTGGCGTCCCAGGAGTCCAGTTCGGTCAGATCCAGCACGAGATCGCCGCATCCGGAGTCGACGGCGGTGTGCAGGGCCGTACGGGCGTCCGCCGCGCTGCGGACGTCGAGGCGGCCCCCGACGATCAGCTCGGCGTGGTCGCCCTTGATGTGCATATGCGCTCCCCGAATGGTGTGGTGCCGTGCTGGAGGTCTACCGAACTGACTGCCTCTCCGACGGCGAAGTTTCCGCCCGTGAGCGAACCGATACCGAATTCACCCGACGGGGTGACCACTTCGCCGTCCGCGAACTGACATCGCGTCAGCGCCCGTGGGCGTGCCTCCTCCTGAGCCTTCCAGGATGCCAGGACGCGCCGCCGTTCAGTGCGTGTAGAACCCGCGGCCGCTCTTACGGCCGAGGTCGCCCGCGTCGACCATCCGCCGCATGATCTCCGGCGGCGCGAACTTCTCGTCCTGCGACTCGGCGTAGATGTTGTCGGTGGCGTGCAGCAGGATGTCGACGCCGGTGAGGTCGGCGGTGGCCAGCGGACCCATCGCGTGACCGAAGCCCAGCTTGCACGCGAGGTCGATGTCCTCGGCGCTCGCCACGCCCGACTCGTAGAGCTTGGCGGCCTCGACGACCAGCGCGGAGATCAGCCGGGTGGTGACGAAACCGGCGACGTCGCGGTTGACGACGATGCAGGTCTTGCCGACGGACTCGGCGAACTCGCGGGCGGCGGCGAGGGTTTCGTCGCTGGTCTTGTAGCCGCGCACCAGCTCGCACAGCTGCATCATCGGCACCGGCGAGAAGAAGTGCGTGCCGACGACCCGCTCCGGGCAGGAGGTGGCCGCGGCGATCTTCGTGATCGGGATCGCGGAGGTGTTGGAGGCGAGGACCGCGTCGTCCTTGGCGAGCTTGTCGAGCGCCTGGAAGATCTCCCGCTTGACCTCGATCTTCTCGAAGACCGCCTCGACGACGACATCCGCGTCGCCGACCGCGTCCAGATCGGTCGTGGTGGTGATCCGGGCCAGCGCCTGCTCGGCGGCGTCCGCGCCCAGCTTCCCCTTCGCGACGAACTTCGCGTACGACGCCTCGATGCCGCCCTTTCCGCGGGCCAGCGCCCCGTCCGTCACATCGCGGAGCACCACGTCCCACCCCGCCTGGGCGGAGACCTGCGCAATACCGGATCCCATGAGTCCGGCACCGATGACGGCGAGCTTCTTTGCCACTGCTGTCCCCTCACACCCTGTGTGTTCCAGAATCGGTCAGGGTGACGTTATCCGTACTGAGCGATCGTTTGGTAGGTAAGAGACACGCGTCACGCCCGGCCCCGGCGAACGGCGCCCGGCGGCCCGTCCGTCCGTGTCCCGCGTCACCCGGAAGGCCGTCAGACGACCCCGCGCGCGGCGGAGTTCGGACCCCGCGACGGGCCGGGCCCCGCGCGTCGGACCCGCCCGGCAGAGCGCCGCGTACGCTCGTGCCATGGTGAATCTGACGCGCATCTACACCCGCACCGGCGACAAGGGCACCACCGCCCTGGGCGACATGAGCCGCACCGCCAAGACCGACCGCCGGATCGCCGCCTACGCGGACACCAACGAGGCCAACGCGGCGCTCGGTGTGGCCCTGGCCCTCGGCGAACTGCCCAAGGACGTCCGGGCGGTGCTGCTGCGCGTGCAGAACGACCTCTTCGACGTCGGCGCCGACCTGTCCACCCCGGTCGTCGAGGACCCGAAGTACCCGCCGCTGCGCGTCGAGCAGAGCTACATCGACAAGCTGGAGGCGGACTGCGACCGCTTCCTGGAACAGCTGGAGAAGCTGCGCAGCTTCATCCTCCCCGGCGGCAGCGCCGGTGCCGCGCTGCTGCATCAGGCGTGCACGGTCGTCCGCCGCGCCGAGCGCGCCACGTGGGCGGCGTTCGAGGAGCACGGCGACACCATGAACCCGCTCACCGCCACCTACCTCAACCGCCTCTCCGACCTGCTGTTCATCCTGGCCCGTACGGCCAACAAGGAGGTCGGGGACGTGCTGTGGGTGCCGGGCGGCGAGCGGTAGCCGTAGTCGCAGTCGTACGAGCGGTGGCCGTCGTCGTACAGGTCCGGGCCGCCCCCGTCGGCGGCCCGGACCGCGCTCAGCGCAGCACCTTCGGGCGCCGCCGCGCCGCCTCCGGCTCCCCGGCCGGCGCCTTCTTCGGCCACAGCAGGTACGACAGGGCGATCACGCCGTGGACGGCCACCAGCCGGGCCATGGTGAGCTGCCACTCCCGCAGCGTCGCGGTGTCGCCGTCCCCGACGTACCAGGCCGCCAGCTGCAGCAGTCCGGCAGCGACGGCGCCCATCACGACCGTCCGCAGCCACAGCTTCCCCTCGTGGCGGGCACGGGCCGGTCCGTAGCGGGGCGGCTTCACCGGCCGCGGGGCGCCGCCGAAGCGGTGCGCGGCATGGCCGTCGGCCCAGCGGATCGTGTACGGGCCGTAGGCGACGGTGCAGCCGAGGTAGACGGCGGCGAGGCCGTGCCTCCAGTCCGCCGTGGCGCCGTTGCGCAGATCGATCGCGGTGACGGTCAGCAACACCAGCTCCAACAGCGGCTCCAACAGCAGCACGGCGGCGCCGGTGCGCGGCATCCGGCACCCGTACCGCAGCGCCAGACCGGCCGCGAGCAGCACCCAGAACCCGACCTCGCAGACGACGATCAACGTGACAACCATGGCGTTCCTCCTCCGGGACGCCTCAAGACTGCCGCCGCCACCCGGCCCGGGGCGTCGTCGCCGGCGATGATTCCGGCTGCATCTTTCGATGGAGTGGCGACGCCGGGACGGCCCGCCGGAACGACGAGGCGGGCGCCGCCCCGGCCGTGTTGGATGGACGGGTGCCGCCGCTCTCCCGCCCCGTCCGCCCGCACCGCGACGACGTCCTCATCGCGGCCGCCGGGCTGCTCGGCGGGGTGCTGCTGTGGGCGCTGGGCCTGCGCGGCGCGCCGCCGGTGCCGGGGCTGCCGCCGTGGGCGTCCCTGGTGGCGGCGGCCGTTGCCGCCGGGGCCGAACTGCTGCGCCGCACCGCACCGCTGACCGGCCTGGCGCTCGCCACCGCCGCGCTCGCGCTGGACACCTGCGCCGGGACGCTGCTCGCCACCGTCGTGATGTTCACCGACCTGGTGTACGCGGCGGTCCTCCACGGCGGGCCCCACGCGGCCCGCCGCATCCCGCCGGGCACCGCGCTGGTGACCGTCCTCGGCACGCTGATCGCGCTCGCCGTGGCCCGCGACCCGCAGGCGCTGTTCGTCGGCGTCTTCCTCGGGCTGATCACCCTCACTCCCGCCTGGACGGGCCTGATCGTCCGCCATCACCGCGACGCGGCCCAGGCGGCCCGGCTGCGGGCCGAGCAGATCGCGCTGCTCGCGGAGACGGACCGGGCGCAGGCGGTCGCCGGGGAGCGCGCGCGGATGGCGCGGGAGCTGCACGACGTGGTCGCCGGGCATCTGTCGGCCATCGCGCTGCACACCACCGCCGCACAGACCCTCGACGATCCGGCCGCTACCCGGGAGGCGCTGGGCGTCATCCGGGAGAACAGCGTGCGGGGCCTGGCCGAAATGCGCCGCCTCATCGGCTTGTTGCGCGCTTCCGGCGGCTCCGAGGCCGACGGCGAACCACCCGCCGTCCCCACCCTCGACGGCCTCCCGGCCCTCCTCACCCGCGCCCGGGCGACGGGGGCGGGCGACGGGCTGAGCTTCAGCCTCCACGACGGCCGCCAGGAGTACGAGGACGGGGCCCGGCCCGGCGGCAGCTCCCGGCCCGGCCACGGCACACGGACCGGCGACGGCGCTGCCCGGCCCGGTGGCACCCCCGCCACCCTCCCCGCCCCCGTGGAGCTGGCCGCATACCGCATCGTCCAGGAATCCGTGACCAACGCCCTCAAGCACGCCGCGCCCGGCGAGGTCACCGTCCGCCTCGACCGGGCGCCCGGCGGCCCGCTCCTCCTCGTCGTGACCAGCCCGTACGGCACCCGCCGCGGGCCGGGCGGCGCGCGGGTACCGGGCTCGGGCGCCGGGCTGACCGGCATGCGTGAGCGCGCCGCCCTGCTGGGCGGCGCCTGCGACGCGGGCCCGGCGGACGGCCCCGACG
Source organism: Streptomyces sp. NPDC059080 (assembly GCF_042739975.1). NCBI lineage: Bacteria > Bacillati > Actinomycetota > Actinomycetes > Kitasatosporales > Streptomycetaceae > Streptomyces > Streptomyces sp. NPDC059080. The sequence goes on along the minus strand of NZ_JBHYGX010000014.1, from coordinate 95,481 downwards.
GCCCCGTATGGCGGGTACGGGCCACACTCCCCGCCGCCGAGGAGGCACCCCCGACATGACCGGCACACCCCCGCACCCGCGGCGCGTCGTCGTCGCCGAGGACCAGTCCGCCGTCCGCGCCGGGCTCGTCCTCATCCTCCGTTCCGACCCCGGCATCGAGGTCGCCGGGGAGGCCGCGGACGGCGAGGAGGCGGTCCGTCTCGCCCGCGAGCTGCGCCCCGATCTCGTCCTCATGGACGTCCAGATGCCGCGGCTGGACGGCGTCTCGGCCACCCGCCGGATCGTCGCCGAGGGGCTGGCGGACGTCCTGGTGCTGACCACCTTCGACCTCGATGCGTACGTCTTCGGTGCCTTGCGCGCCGGGGCCGCCGGATTCCTGCTCAAGGACATGGACGCCACGGCGCTGCTGGCCGCGGTGCACACGGTGGCCGCCGGGGACGGGCTCATCGCACCCGCGGTCACCCGCCGTCTGATCGCGGAATTCGCCGGGGCCTCCGCACCCCGGGAGCGTACGGGGCCCGGGCCCGACCCCGCGGTGCTGGAGGCGCTGACGCGGCGCGAGCGGGAGGTCCTGGGCGTACTGGGCCGCGGCCTGTCGAACGCCGAGGCCGCGGTGCGGCTGGAGATGGCCGAGGCCACCGTGAAGACGCACGTCAGCCGCTTGCTGGCCAAACTGGGGCTCCGCAGCCGGGTGCAGGCGGCCGTCCTTGCCCAGGAGCTGGGCGTGGAACCGCCGCCGTAGTCGTACGGGCGTGAGCGGGCCTTACGGAATCGACCGGCGCGCCCGCTCAGGCCACATTGACCCTCCCCCAGACTCCGTCCGGGGGCACCCCCTTCAGCGGGGCTCCCTTTTAGGCAACATTGACCCTCCCCCAGACTCCGTCCGGGGGCACCCCCTTCAGCGGGGCTCTCTTTCAGGCAACGTTGACCCGCTGGCCGGGCGGTGCCGCCTCCAGCCAGGCGAGGAAGCCGGTGAGGGCGTCCTCGCTCATCGCCAGTTCCAGGCGGGTGCCGCTGTGGCAGCAGACGAGGACGACGGAGTCGGAGAGCAGCGCCAGCTCCTCCTCGCCCTGCGGGGTGCGGCGCTCGACGACCTCGATGGCGGAGCGCTCCAGGAAGCGGCGGGGCCGCGGCGCGTAGGAGAAGACACGGAACCACTCGACGCGGTCACCGTTGTAGCGGGCGACGCCGTAGATCCAGCCCTTGCCGCTGGGCTCGCGTTCGTCCTCCCGTACGTCCCAGCGCAGGCTGCAGTCGAAGGTGCCGCCGGACCGCTGGATGAGCCGCCGCCGCAGCCCGAAGACGAAAAGCCCCAGCAGCACCAGCACCACGACCGCGCCGCTCACGAGCAGAGCGAGGACCATCTCGACCGACCTCCTCGCCTCTGTGGGGGATCCCCGCGCCGGGTCGGGCGCGAGGGAGGGAAACGCACCTGCATTGCCTCAGCCGCGGGCCGCTCCGGAAGTCTCCGGGCAGCCCGCGGCTGAGGATCGATCTCGTCGGTGACGGGGCTCAGTGAACGCCCGTCACCGCACGCAGCCGGACATCGGCGCGACGCTCGGCGGCCGCGTCAGCGTCCGACTTCGCTCGCTCCAGTGCCCGCTCCGCGCGCTGGACATCGATCTCGTCCGACAGCTCGGCGACCTCCGCGAGCAGAGACAGCTTGTTGTCGGCGAACGAGATGAAGCCGCCGTGCACCGCGGCGACGACAGTACCGTCCCCGCTCTCGCCGGTCGTACGGATCGTCACCGGGCCCGACTGCAGCACGCCGAGCAGCGGCTGGTGTCCGGGCATGACGCCGATGTCGCCCGACGAGGTGCGCGCGACGACCAGGCTGGCCTCACCGGACCAGACCTGCCGGTCTGCTGCGACCAACTCGACGTGCAGCTCAGCCACGATGGCTCCTCGGGTCTCCACCTGCCGGGTCCGGCAGATGTTGGGTCAAATACTAGTGGTCGTACGGGCCGGGGGCGGCCAGGGCCGCCCCCGGTGCCGAAGCCGGGGTCAGGAGACGCCCAGCTCCTTGGCGTTCTTCTCCAGGTCCTCGATGCCACCGCACATGAAGAATGCCTGCTCGGGGAAGTGGTCGTACTCGCCGTTCGCGATGGCGTTGAAGGCGTGGATCGACTCGTCGAGCGAGACGTCCGAACCGTCGACGCCGGTGAACTGCTTCGCGACGTGGGTGTTCTGCGAGAGGAACCGCTCGATACGACGGGCGCGGTAGACGGTGAGCTTGTCTTCCTCACCCAGCTCGTCGATACCCAGAATCGCGATGATGTCCTGGAGGTCCTTGTACTTCTGCAGGATCGTCTTGACGCGCATCGCGCAGTCGTAGTGCTCCTGCGTGATGTACCGCGGGTCCAGGATGCGGGACGTCGAGTCCAGCGGGTCCACCGCCGGGTAGATGCCCTTCTCCGAGATCGGACGGGACAGAACGGTCGTCGCGTCCAGGTGGGCGAAGGTGGTGGCCGGCGCCGGGTCGGTCAGGTCGTCCGCGGGGACGTAGATCGCCTGCATCGAGGTGATCGAGTGACCACGGGTCGAGGTGATGCGCTCCTGGAGGAGGCCCATCTCGTCCGCCAGGTTCGGCTGGTAACCCACCGCGGACGGCATACGGCCGAGCAGCGTGGAGACCTCGGAACCCGCCTGGGTGTACCGGAAGATGTTGTCGATGAAGAAGAGGACGTCCTGCTTCTGGACGTCACGGAAGTACTCCGCCATCGTCAGACCGGCCAGGGCGACGCGCAGACGGGTGCCCGGCGGCTCGTCCATCTGGCCGAAGACCAGCGCGGTCTTGTCGATGACGCCGGAGTCCGTCATCTCCTCGATGAGGTCGTTGCCCTCACGGGTGCGCTCACCGACACCGGCGAACACCGACACACCGTCGTGGTTGTTGGCCACGCGGTAGATCATTTCCTGGATCAGAACGGTCTTGCCGACACCGGCACCACCGAACAGACCGATCTTGCCGCCCTTGACGTACGGGGTCAGCAGGTCGATGACCTTGACGCCGGTCTCGAACATCTCGGTCTTGGACTCAAGCTGGTCGAAGGTCGGGGCCTTGCGGTGGATCGGCCAGCGCTCGGTGACCTGGGCGGCCTCCTCGGGCTTGTTCAGGATCTCGCCGAGGGTGTTGAAGACCTTGCCCTTGGTGATGTCACCGACGGGCACGGTGATGCCCGCACCGGTGTCGGTCACCGCGGCCTGGCGGACCAGACCGTCGGTGGGCTGCATCGAGATCGCCCGGATGAGGCCGTCACCCAGGTGCTGGGCGACCTCAAGGGTCAGCGTCTTGGTCGTGCCCTGCTCGGCAGGGTCGTCGACGTCGACGTGCAGCGCGTTGTAGATGTCCGGCATCGCGTCGACGGGGAACTCCACGTCGACGACCGGGCCGATGACCCGCGCGACGCGGCCTGCGGCCACGCCCGACGCGGCGGTCGGCTCAACAGTGGTGGTCATAGTTGTCAGTCACTCCCCGCGGTCGCGTCGGCCAGGGCGCTGGCGCCACCGACGATCTCGCTGATTTCCTGGGTGATTTCGGCCTGGCGGGCCGCGTTGGCAAGCCGCGAGAGCGACTTGATGAGCTCTTCGGCGTTGTCGGTGGCCGACTTCATCGCGCGCCGCGTGGCGGCGTGCTTCGAGGCGGCGGCCTGGAGCAGCGCGTTGTAGATCCGCGACTCGACGTACCGCGGCAGCAGGGCGTCGAGGACGTCCTCCGCCGAGGGCTCGAACTCGAAGAGGGGAAGGATCTCCCCGCTCTTCGCCGGCTCCTCCTGCTCGCCCGCGGCGGTACCGAGGCTGAGCGGCAGCAGCCGGTCGTCGAGTGCCGTCTGCGTCATCATCGACACGAACTCCGTGAAGACGATGTGGAGTTCGTCCACACCTCCCTCGGCGGTGTCCTTCTGCACGGCGGCGATCAGCGGTGCGGCGACCGCCTTGGCGTCGGCGTACGTCGGGCTGTCGGTGAAGCCGGTCCACGACTCCTGCACCGTCCGCTCGCGGAAGGCGTAGTACGACACGCCCTTGCGCCCGACGATATAGGCGTCGACCTCCTTGCCCTCGGCCCGGAGCCGCTTGGTGAGCAGCTCCGCGGCCTTGATGACGTTGGAGGAGTAGCCGCCGGCCAGACCGCGGTCGCTCGTGATGAGCAGCAGCGCGGCGCGGGTCGGCCGCTCCGCCTCGGTCGTGAGCGGGTGCTGGGTGTTCGAGCCGGTGGCAACCGCTGTCACCGCGCGGGTCAGTTCACTCGCGTACGGCGTCGATGCCGCCACCTGGCGCTGCGCCTTGACGACGCGCGAGGCGGCGATCATCTCCATCGCCTTGGTGATCTTCTTGGTCGCGGTGACGGAGCGGATGCGACGCTTGTAGACCCGGAGCGTGGCTCCCATGGATCAGGTCCCTTCCGTCGTCACTTGGCGGTGCTGACCGGAGCGTCCTCACCGAGAAGCTTGCCGTCCGAGGTCTCGAACTGCTGCTTGAAGGCGGCGACGGAATCGGTGAGCGCCTGGATGGTGTCGTCGGACATCTTGCCGCCCTCGACGATGCTGACCAGCAGGTCCTTCTTCTCCCGGCCCAGGTAGTCCAGGAGCTCCCGCTCGAAGCGGCGGATGTCCTCGACGGGCACGTCGTCCATCTTGCCGGTGGTACCGGCCCAGATGGAGACGACCTGGTTCTCGACGGGGTACGGGGCGTACTGACCCTGCTTGAGCAGCTCGGTCATGCGCTTACCGCGCTCCAGCTGGGCCTTCGAGGCGGCGTCCAGGTCGGAACCGAAGGCGGCGAACGCCTCCAGCTCGCGGTACTGGGCGAGGTCCACACGGAGACGGCCGGAGACCTGCTTCATGGCCTTGTGCTGGGCGGAGCCACCGACACGGGAGACCGAGATACCGACGTTCAGCGCCGGGCGCTGGCCCGCGTTGAACAGGTCGGACTCCAGGAAGCACTGGCCGTCGGTGATGGAGATGACGTTGGTCGGGATGAACGCCGACACGTCGTTCGCCTTGGTCTCGACGATCGGGAGGCCCGTCATCGAACCGGCACCCAGCTCGTCGGAGAGCTTCGCGCAGCGCTCCAGCAGACGCGAGTGCAGGTAGAAGACGTCACCCGGGTACGCCTCGCGGCCCGGCGGGCGGCGCAGCAGCAGGGACACGGCGCGGTAGGCGTCGGCCTGCTTCGAGAGGTCGTCGAAGATGATCAGGACGTGCTTGCCGGCGTACATCCAGTGCTGGCCGATGGCCGAACCGGTGTAGGGCGCCAGGTACTTGAAGCCCGCCGGGTCGGACGCCGGGGCGGCGACGATGGTGGTGTACTCCAGGGCGCCGGCCTCCTCCAGCGCACCGCGCACGGACGCGATGGTGGAGCCCTTCTGGCCGATGGCGACGTAGATGCAGCGGACCTGCTTCTTCGGGTCGCCCGAGCGCCAGTTGTCGCGCTGGTTGATGATCGTGTCGACGGCCAGGGCGGTCTTGCCGGTCTGGCGGTCGCCGATGATCAGCTGACGCTGGCCACGGCCGATCGGGACCATCGAGTCGACGGCCTTGTAGCCGGTCTGCATCGGCTCGTGGACCGACTTACGGACCATGACGCCCGGAGCCTGCAGCTCCAGGGCGCGGCGGCCCTCGGACTCGATCTCGCCGAGGCCGTCGATCGGGTTGCCCAGCGGGTCGACGACGCGGCCGAGGTAGCCCTCGCCCACGGCGACCGAGAGCACCTCACCGGTGCGCTGCACCGGCTGGCCCTCCTCGATACCGCTGAACTCGCCGAGGACGACCGCACCGATTTCGCGCTCTTCGAGGTTCAGCGCGAGACCGAGGGTGCCGTCCTCGAACTTCAGCAGTTCGTTCGCCATCGCCGAGGGAAGGCCCTCGACCTTCGCGATGCCGTCACCGGCCTCGCTGACCGTGCCGACCTCCTCGCGCGAGGCCGCGTCCGGCTTGTACGCCTGGACGAAGTTCTCCAGCGCGTCCCGGATCTCCTCCGGCCGGATCGTGAGCTCCGCCATCTGGGTTCCCTGCTCTCCTTGTTGGGCCCGAAGTTACTTGCGGGGGTCTGGGGTTACGTCCCCAGGGGGTTTCCGCCTACGGCCCAACTCGGGCCGCCGTCGTGCTTGTGCTGTCTCCCGGTGCGGGCTCCCGGCCGCGGCTGGACCTCTCGGTCCGGCCCGTCGGTGCCGGTGCCCTGCCACCGGTGGTGCAGCTCTTGAGTTGGTGGCTGGGTCAGCCGGCCATCCGCCGTGCCGCCTCGTCGAGGCGGTCCGCGATGCTCCCGTTGATGACCTCGTCGCCGATCCGGACCTGCACACCGCCGAGGACCTCGGGGTCCACGTCGAGGTTCAGGTGGATCTGCCGTCCGTAGACCGCGGCCAGCGCGTCTGCGAGGCGCGTGCGCTGTCCTTCGTCCATCGGCACCGCCGTGGTGACCACCGCGACCATGCGGTCGCGCCGGCGCGCGGCCAGCTTGGAGAGGGCATCGAGCCCTGCTTCCAGGCTACGGCCTCGCGGCTGGGCCACGAGCCGGCCCACGATGCGTGTGGTCACCGGGTTGGCCCGGCCGCCCAGCAGCGTGGTCACCAGCTCGCTCTTGGCGGCGACCGAGGCGTTGCGGTCGGTCAGTGCGCGGCGCAGGTCGCCGTTGGAGGTGAGGATCCGGCCGAACCGGAACAGCTCGTCCTCGACGTCGTCGAGCCGGCCGGACCGCTGTGCCGCGGCGAGGTCGGCGCTGTAGGACAGCTCCTCCATCGCGTCGGCGAGGTCACGCGAACGCGACCAGCGGGACCGGACCATGCCGGACACCAGGGCGGCGGCCGGACCGCCGATCTTGGTGCCGAGCAGCCGGTCGGCCAGCTCGGCCCGCGCCTCGCCGGACTGCGCCGGGTCGGTCAGGACCCGACGCAGCGAGACCTCGCGGTCGAGCAGAGCGGTGACGGCAGCCAGCTCCTCGGCGAGCTTCGTCGCGTCGACGGATGCGTTGTCCGTCTGCGCGTCGAGCTGCTCGCGTGCGGAGGCGAGTGCCTCGCGGCTCGCTCCGTTCATCGGCCGGCCTCAGCCTTCGTCGTGTCCGACGCCGCCTTGGCCTCGATCTCGTCGAGGAAGCGGTCGATGGTCCGGCTCTGCCGGGCGTGGTCCTCGAGGGACTCGCCGACGAGCTTGCCGGCCAGGTCGGTGGCGAGCTTGCCCACGTCCTGGCGCAGGGACTGCGCGGCCTGCTTGCGGTCGGCCTCGATCTGGGCGTGACCGGCAGCGATGATTTCCTCACGCTGCCGCTGGCCCTCGGCGCGCATCTCGGCGATGAGCGTCGCGCCCTGCTCCTGCGCCTCCTGGCGCAGGCGCGCGGCCTCGTGGCGGGCGTCGGCGAGCTGGGCCCGGTAGTCCTCCAGGACCTGCTGGGCCTCGGCCTGTGCGGCCTCCGCCTTCTCCATGCCGCCTTCGATCTTCTCGCGGCGCTCGTCCAGAACCTTGTTGATGTTCGGGAGGAGCTTCTTGGCGAGGAAACCGAAGACGATGAAGAAGGCGATCAGGCCGATGACAAGCTCTGGGATCGGCGGGATGAGCGGGTTCTCGGGAACCTCGACCTCACTCGCCAGGCTGACCAGGGTCACGTCAATGCCTTCCGTCTAAGGGGATCGTCGGTGCGTTTCGTTTACTTGTAAACGAAGCCCATGACGATGCCGATGAGGGCGAGCGCCTCACAGAAGGCGAAACCCATGATCTGGTTGGTGCGGATCAGGCCCGCGGCCTCGGGCTGGCGGGCCAGGGCCTGGGTGCCGTTACCGAAGATGATGCCGACGCCGACGCCGGGGCCGATGGCGGCCAGGCCGTAACCGATCGCGCTGGCGCTGCCGGTGAACGCGTCTGCGGAGGCGAGGGTCTGGAGAGCGGACATGCCGGTTCTTCCTTCTCTTTCAAGTACCGGTGGGGGTTGGCCACCGGACGTCTGGGTGGTGAGGCAGGCGAGGTGCTCAGTGGTGCTCGGCGAGCGCGCCCTGCACGTAGTTGCAGGCCAGGAGGACGAAGACGTACGCCTGGACGGCCTGGATGAACAGCTCGAAAGCGGTCATCACGATGGTCATCACGAACGAGGCGCCCGCGTAGACGAAGCCGACGCCGTTCGCCAGGTAGAAGCTGGCGATGGTGAACATCACGATGAGCATGTGGCCCGCGAACATGTTCGCGAAGAGTCGCACCGCGTGGGTGAAGGGCCGGATGAGCACGTTCGAGAAGAGCTCGATGACCATCAGGAGCGGCAGGACCGCGCCCAGCGACTTGTCGTAGCCGGTGATGTTCTTCAGGCCGCCGACGAAGCCGTGCTTCTTGAAGGTGAGGAACATCCACAGGACCCAGACCATCAGGGCCAGACCCGCGGGGAAGGCGATGACCGAGGTCACCGGGAACTGGGCGACCGGAATGATCGACCAGAGGTTCATGATCCACACGAAGAAGAACAGGGAGACCATGAAGGGGACGTACTTCTCGCCCTCCTTCTTGCCGAGCGCGTCGTACACGAGCCCGCGGCGCACGAAGTCGTAACCCGCCTCAGCGACCATCTGGAGCTTGCCCGGCACGACCTTCGCGCGGCCGAAGGCGGCCCAGAAGAACCACACCACGACGACCGTGCTCAGCAGAGCCAGCAGCATCGGCTTGTTGAAATTGAAGCCGCCGATGGTGAAGAGCGGTTCGAAGACGAACGAATGAAGGCCCGGGGCCTCGAAGCCACACCCCGGGATGAAGAGGTGGCACTCCGTGTCGAAGGCGAGCATCGTTTCAGCACTCACCGCGGGCTCCTTCAGCGTGGCGCATGGGTACGGCAACCTCGTTGTGTCGGCGCGGCATTGAGCCACGGAGCGGCACTGGACTGGTCTTGCGGATTAGGGGGCGGCGTCTCGGCGCTGGGCCGGGTCGGATCGCAGGCATCGGCCACGAGGCCCACCGGCTCCAGCTCGTGGAACTCGGGTGCTCAGCCGCCTGCGCCAACTGTGCCGTAGTTGGCACCGGACGATAGCAGGCCCGCGATCGGGCTTTTATTCCGGCCCTACGTGTCACGTCGGCGACCCCGCCGTCTCCGCCTTCTTCGCCTCTGCGGAGTCAGGGTCCACGTAGAGAATCTTCGCCGTCATGTGACCGCGGGTCTGTGCCGCGATCCACACGAGGGTGGCGCCGAGCAACGTGAAGGCAAATGCCTTCGTATCAAAGAGAGTTGTGTCCTTGAAAGTCAGCAGGAAGACCGCGACCAGCAGGATCTGCACGGAGTAGAGCAGAAGGCCCATCATCTGGAAGAGCTGCGGGTAATTCTTCGCGGTCTGCTGGAGGACGACGAGCCCCGCTCCCATGACGAGGACCACCAACAGGGTGCCGATCACGGCACCGACGGCCCCCGCGCCACCGACGAGCGCGGCACTGACCGCGACGGCGACGACGCCGGCGGCAAGCGTGGGCACGAGGGCATAGACGAGAAGTCGGGCGTCATTCGACTGCATGGCGGCGCTCCGGCACGGGGTGGGGGTGTGTTCGTCAGGGACGAGCGTAGACCCGGCCGGCGGAAGAACCTGCTGAGCCCAAAGGCCCCGCGCTGTGGGGACCTTCGGCCCTGTCGCCGAGTCTCGTGAACGGTATCACAAACTATTTGATGAGGTCTTTACCTCTATGGTGTGCTGCCTGTCACACGTGAGCGTGACCCCGCGCGTTGGTGCAGCGACAGGCGGCGCTTTGTCTGCTATAGGACCAAGTCACCCGATTTAGCGACGCAGTTGACGGACGTCCATGACGTCGCACACGAGTTTCAGCGGTGGCTGTCCGCCCGGCGGCGGTCCACGAAGCGTGACCGCTCGCCGATCGCGGTGGCGCCGTGCAGCCCCGCGGCGACCGCCTCCCGCGCCTCGTCCCGCTCCTCCCGCACGCCCTCGGCGGGCTCCCCCGAGGCCGCTTCGGCGGGCTCCGGGCGGACGATCCTGCGGTAGCGCGGCGGCACGATGCGCTGCGCCCACATCGGCGCCCGCGGCGTGAACCGCGGCAGCAGGAGCAGCACCAGCCCGACCGCGCTCAGCAGCACGATGCCCAGGACGATCCACATGCTCGCGTTGTTGACCGAGTACGCGACCGCGCCGAACGCGATCAGCGCCGACCAGAAGTACATGATCAGGACAGCGCGGCTGTGGGAATGACCGATTTCCAGCAGCCGGTGGTGGAGGTGTCCGCGGTCCGCGGCGAACGGCGACTGGCCGTTCCAGGTACGCCGGACGATCGCCAGGATCAGGTCGGCGACCGGCACCGCGATGACGGTCAGCGGCAGCAGCAGCGGGATGTAGACCGGCACCATCGAATGCGTCGCCTCGCGGATACCGCCGGTCTTCAGGCTGAGCAGGTCCGGGTCGACCTGACCGGTCACCGACACCGCTCCGGCCGCCATCACCAGGCCGATCAGCATCGACCCGGAGTCGCCCATGAAGATCCGCGCCGGGTGCATGTTGTGCGGCAGGAAGCCCAGGCACATGCCCATCAGCACCACCGAGAACAGCGTCGCGGGCGCCGCCGCCTCGATGCCGTAGCCGAACCACATGCGGTACGCGTACATGAAGAACGCCGCGGCGGCGATGCACACCATGCCGGAGGCGAGACCGTCGAGACCGTCGACGAAGTTCACCGCATTGATCGTGATGACGACCAGCGCGACGGTCAGCAACGTGCCCTGCGTCGGCGACGGCAAGTACGTGCCGACGCCCGGGATCGGGATGTACAGGATCGTCAGGCCCTGGAGGACCATCACACCCGCGGCGACCATCTGGCCGCCGAGCTTGACCAGCGCGTCCACGCCCCACTTGTCGTCCAGGACGCCCAGCAGCCAGATCAGCGCGGCGCCGGAGAGCAGGGCGCGCGGTTCGTTGGAGTCCGCGAAGACGCTCTTGAGATTGGTCAGATGGGAGGCCACCAAAAGGCCCGCGCACAACCCGCCGAACATCGCGATGCCGCCGAGCCGGGGAGTCGGCTCGCGGTGCACATCACGGGCCCGGATCTCCGGCATCGCCCCGGCCGCGATGGCGAACTTGCGCACCGGGCCGGTCAGCAGATAGGTCACCGCGGCCGTGACGCACAGCGTCAGCAGGTATTCACGCACGGGCTGCCCCACAGATATAGCTGGCCATCACAGCCCCACACCCTATGCGGGTCCACGACCACGGCGTACACACAGGTGGCGGGCTGCCGGGTGACGGACGTCCGTAACCGTCCCCGCGGTGTGTGACGGAGGGGGGCCGCGCGCGGTTCCCGTTCAGTTCCGGCCGGGATACGGCGGAAAACCGCCGACGAGCGCCGCGGTGCGCGGGCGGACCGCGGCGTCCCCGCGCAGCGCGGCCCCGATCAGCCCCGCGATCCGCGCCATCTCCGCCTCGCCCATCCCCTGCGTCGTCACCGCCGCGCTGCCCAGGCGGATGCCGGTACGCCGGGCCGTGCCGTCCGGGCAGGCCAGCGCGCAGGTGTCGAGGACGATCCCGGCGGCGGCCAGCCGCGCCCGGGCCGTGCCGGCGTCGAGGCCCAGCGGTGCGGTGTCGGCGACGATCAGATGGGTGTCGGTGCCGCCGGTCGAGAGCGTCAGGCCCTGGTCGGCGAGGGCGGCGGCGAGCGCACGGGCGTTGGCGACGGTCCGCCGGGCGTAGCCGCGGAACGCGTCGGTGGCGGCCTCGCGGAAGGCGACGGCCTTGGCGGCGACGGAGTTCATCTGCGCGCCGCCCTGGCTGAACGGGAACACCGCCCGGTCGATGCGCTCCGCGAGCCGCGCGCCGCACAGGATCATCCCGCCGCGCGGCCCGCGCAGTACCTTGTGCGTGGTGGCGCAGACGACATCCGCGTACGGCACCGGGCTGGGCGCCACTCCCCCGGCGATCAGCCCGGCGGGATGGGCGACGTCGGCGATGAGGTAGGCGCCGGTCTCGTCGGCGATATCGCGGAAGGCGGCGTAGTCGATATGGCGCGGGTAGGCGATCGAGCCGCAGACCAGGGCCTTGGGACGGCGCTCGCGGGCCAGGGCGCGGACTTCGTCGAGGTCGAGGAGGCCGGTGGCCGCGTCGACGCCGTATCCGGCGAAGTCGAACCAGCGGCCGGAGAAGTTGGCGGGCGAACCGTGGGTGAGGTGTCCGCCGTGCGGCAGGGACAGGGCCAGAACGGTGTCTCCGGGGCGCAGCAGGGCGGCGTAGGCGGCCAGGACGGCCGAGGACCCGGAGTGGGGCTGGACGTTGGCGTGTTCGGCGCCGAAAAGGGCTCTGGCGCGTTCCACGGCGATCCGCTCGGCGAGGTCGACGATCTCGCAGCCACCGTGGTGGCGGGCGCCCGGATAGCCCTCCGCGTACTTGTTGGTGAGCGGGGAGCCGAGGGCGGCGAGGACCGCGGGCGAGGTGAAGTTCTCCGCGGCGATCAGCTGAAGCGTCTCGCTCTGCCGGGCGCTCTCGCCGACCAGCACCCCGGCGATCTCCGGGTCGGCGGCGGCCAGCGCCGCGAAATCCGCCGGGAACGCCCCGGCGTCGGCAGCCGTTCCGGCGCCCGGCGAGGTGCCCGGGCGCGCGTCGGCCGGTGACGTGCTGCGGGGTGACGCGGTGGTGGCGGACATGGCACGCTCCGGGCCTCGTGCGGGGACTCACGTCCAATGTAGGCGCGGTGCGGCGATCGGGCGCGGCGGCGGGGCCCGGGCGTACGGGCCGCGCCGCGGGGCCGGGAGACGGCCGGGAGAGGCGGCTACGAGGGCGGGCCAGGGCCACGGATGGCCCGGCGTACGGCGAGCCAGGAGCGCGAGCGCCGGCACCCGCCAGGTGCCCGCCCGCACGCACCCCCTACGCCCGCGCCGGAACCCCTGTGAGGGCGGTGACCACCGGGTCCAGGGCCTGGTTGATCTCGTCGCCGATGGAGCGGAAGAAGGTGATGGGGGCGCCGTACGGGTCGTGGACCTCGTCGGACTCCGGGTCGGGCGCCAGCAGCCAGCCGCGCAGCGCGGCGGCGGCGCCGACCAGGGTGCGGGCCCGCTCGACCAGGCCGCAGTCGGGCAGCTCCGGGTCGGGCTCCGGCAGGGTGGCCAGGTCTATCGCCCGCACCAGCCGGTTGAACTCCTTCAGCGTGAAGGTGCGCAGGCCCGCGGAGTGGCCCATCGAGATGACCTGGGCGCGGTGGTCGCGGGTGGCGGTCAGGACCAGGTCGGCGCGGATGACGTGCTCGTCGAGCAGTTCGCGGCCCAGAAACCCGGCCGGGTCGGCGCCGTAGTCGGCGAGGACCGTCGCGGCGTGCGTCTCCATGGGCGCGCCCTCATGGCCCCAGGTGCCGGCGCTCTCCACCACCAGGCCGCCGGTGCCCGCACCGCCCAGGCGCAGGTCGAGCGCGTGGCGGTGCAGCCGCTCGGTGATCGGCGAGCGGCAGACGTTGCCGGTGCTGACGTGCAGGATCCGGAAGCGGGCGGGCACGACCGGCGCCGCGGCGCGGGCCTGGACGGCGGCGTAGCCGGACGGCGGCACCGACGGGAAGGCGGTCTCGCCGGGCCCCGTTATGCCGCGCCCCAGGGGCGCCATCAATTGGCCACCTCGAGCTCGGGCACGACCTTCCGCAGCTCCTCGGCGCTGAGGGCGCCCTCGCGCAGCAGCACCGGGATGCGGCCGGTGACGTCGACGATCGAGGACGGCACGGCGGCGGGCGTGGGGCCGCCGTCGAGGTAGACGGAGACGGAGTCGCCCAGCATCTCCTGGGCGGCGTCGCAGTCCTGCGGGGAGGGGTGTCCCGTGAGGTTGGCGCTGGAGACCGCCATCGGGCCGAACTCGGTGAGCAGTTCGATGGCGACGGGGTGCAGCGGCATGCGTACCGCGACGGTGCCGCGGGTCTCGCCGAGGTCCCAGGTCAGCGACGGCTGGTGGGTGGCGACGAGGGTCAGACCGCCGGGCCAGAACGCGTCGACCAGCTCCCACGCCTGCTCGGAGAAGTCGGTGACCAGGCCGTGCAGGGTGTTGGGCGAGCCGATGAGGACCGGCGAGGGCATACCGCGGCCGCGGCCCTTGGCCGCCAGCAGATCGCCGACGGCGTCGGCGCTGAACGCGTCGGCCCCGATGCCGTAGACGGTGTCGGTCGGCAGGACGACCAGCTCGCCGCGGCGGACGGCCGACGCGGCCTCACGCAGACCGGTCGCGCGGTCGGTCGCGTCGCTGCAGTCGTATCGCCGTGCCATTTAACGGTCCTCCTCGTGCGGAACGGATACATCGGGCGTCGGGGCGGCCGTCATGGCGTCACCCGGCGCGCGGTGGCGAAACGGGGCCGGTTGTTCAGGTCCGGGTGGTCGGCCGCGTCGGCCCAGCCCCGTTCCTCGGCGAAGATCCACGGCACCTGGCCGCCCTGGGTGTCGGCGTGCTCGATGACGACGAGCCCACCGGGCCGCAGCAGCCGGTGCGCGGTCCGCTCGATGCCCCGGATGGTGTCCAGGCCGTCCTCACCGGAGAACAGCGCCAGCTCGGGGTCGTGGTCGCGGGCCTCGGGGGCGACGTACTCCCACTCGGTGAGCGGGATGTACGGCGGATTGGAGACGACCAGGTCGACCTGGCCGTCCAGCTCGGGCAGCGCGGTCAGCGCATCGCCGTGGTGGAGGTTGACCCGCGAGCCCTCGACGTTGCGCCGGGCGTATGTCAGGGCCTGTTCGGACAGCTCCACGGCGTGCACCGTGGAGCGCGGCACCTCCTGCGCGAGGGCGAGGGCGATGGCGCCGGAGCCGGTGCACAGGTCGACGATGAGCGGTTCGACGACGTCCAGGGCGCGCACCGCGTCTATGGCCCAGCCGACGACCGACTCGGTCTCCGGGCGGGGCACGAACACGCCGGGACCGACGTGGAGTTCGAGGTAGCGGAAGAACGCGCGGCCGGTGATGTGCTGGAGCGGTTCGCGGGCCTCGCGGCGGGCGATCGCCTCCCAGTACCGGGCGTCGAAGTCCGCGTCGGCCACCGTGTGCAGTTGGCTGCGCTTGACGCCGTGCACATGCGCGGCCAGCTCCTCGGCGTCGAAGCGCGGTGAGGGCACCCCGGCGTCGGCCAGCCGCTGGGTGGCCTGGGCCACCTCGGCGAGCAGCAGGTTCACGGGTTCCTCCAGCCGGTCGTGCGGGCGTGCGGGTGGTGCGGGTCTTACTGGGCGGCGGCGAGCTTGGCCGCCGAGTCGGCGTCCACGCATGCCTGGATGACCGGGTCCAGCTCGCCGTCGAGCACCTGGTCCAGGTTGTACGCCTTGAAGCCGACGCGGTGGTCGGAGATGCGGTTCTCCGGGAAGTTGTACGTCCGGATGCGCTCGGAGCGGTCGACGGTGCGGACCTGGCTGCGGCGGGCGTCGGACGCCTCGCGCTCGGCCTCCTCCTGGGCGGCGGCCAGCAGCCGCGAGCGCAGGATGCGCAGGGCCTGCTCCTTGTTCTGGAGCTGGCTCTTCTCGTTCTGGCAGGAGACGACGATGCCGGTGGGCAGGTGGGTGATGCGCACCGCGGAGTCGGTGGTGTTGACGGACTGGCCGCCGGGACCGGAGGAGCGGTAGACGTCGATCCGCAGATCGTTGGGGCCGATCTCGACCTCGACCTCCTCCGCCTCGGGCGTGACGAGCACACCGGCGGCGGAGGTGTGGATGCGGCCCTGCGATTCGGTGGCGGGGACGCGCTGGACGCGGTGCACGCCGCCCTCGTACTTCAGGCGGGCCCAGACACCCTGGCCGGGCTCGGTGGCCCCGCCGCCGCCCTTGGTCTTCACGGCGACCTGGACGTCCTTGTAGCCGCCGAGGTCGGACTCGTTGGCCTCCAGGATCTCGGTCTTCCAGCCGGCCCGCTCCGCGTAGCGCAGGTACATCCGCAGCAGGTCACCGGCGAACAGTGCGGACTCCTCGCCGCCCTCACCGGCCTTGACCTCCAGGATGACGTCCTTGTCGTCGCTCGGGTCGCGGGGGACGAGCAGCAGCCGCAGCTTCTCGGTCAGCTCGTCGCGCCGGGCGTCGAGCTCCTTGACCTCGTCGGCGAAGTCCGGGTCGTCCGCGGCGAACTCGCGCGCGGTCTCCCTGTCCTCACCGGTCTGCTTCCAGGAACGGTAGGTGGTGACGATCGGGGTGAGTTCGGCATAGCGCTTGTTGAGCCGCATGGCCTCGCGCTGGTCGGCGTGGACCGCGGGGTCGGCCAGCTTCTTCTCCAGACCGGCGTGCTCGCCGATCAGTTCCTCGACCGCCTCGAACATCGTGGGGTTCCTTAGCTGACTGGTGTTTCCGGGTGCCGGTCACCTGGTGCGGCTGGGCAGCCGCGGCGTGCCGGACCCCCGGCCGGGTCCGTGGCCTGGACGACAAAACGCCGGTCCGGTCGCCCCTCGGAGGGGCGACCGGCAACCGGCGCCTTGCGGGTCGCTACTTCTTGGCCGAACCGGCGGCCTTGCCGAAGCGGGCCTCGAAGCGGGCCACACGGCCACCGGTGTCCATGATCTTCTGCTTGCCCGTGTAGAACGGGTGGCACTCGGAGCAGACGTCGGCGCGGATGCTGCCGCCCTCGACGGTGCTACGGGTGGTGAAGGACGCGCCACAGGTGCAGCTGACCTGCGTCTCGACGTACTCCGGGTGGATGTCGCGCTTCAAGGGGATCTCCTAGGTTCGGGAGTGCTCCGGGTCGTGCCGCGGATTTGCGTCACGTGAACCGGGGCCGACGGTCCAGTCTGCCAGGACTTGTCGCATCTCCCAAAACCGGGGTGGACCGCCGGGTATTCCCCACCCCGGGAGCGGGGAAACCCCGGCGGCCGGAAGGTTACGCGCCGTTCCCGGGCCTCCACATCGCGTGGCTGCCCAGGGGGGCCGCGGCTACTTCACGTACGAAGCGGTACCGCCCTTGTCGCCCGCGGAGTCCTTGAGCGCGGTCTTCGGGATGGCACGGTCCTGCCGCAGCGCGCCCCAGACCTGCGCGGTCTGCCGGGGCAGCGGGACGACGCGCGCCGGGTCGAGCTTGTCGTACTCCACGGGCAGCGTGACCATGTGGATGTTCTGCGAGCCGATGCCGCCGAGGCTCTTGGCGAGGCCGGTGAGCGCGCCGACGGAGTTGAGGTCGGTGTCGGTGGTGACGGTCTTGGTCGCGGTGTCGGCGATGTCGTAGAGCTTTGCCGGGCTGGTGAGCACGCCGACGTTCTTGACCTGCTGCATCAGCGCCTTGACGAAGGTCTGCTGGAGCTGGATGCGGCCCAGGTCGCTGCCGTCGCCGCCGGGGACACCGTGCCGGGTACGGACGAGCCCGAGGGACTGCTCGCCGGTGAGGACGTGGTGCCCGGCGGGCAGGTGGAGATGGCTGGAGTTGTCGTCGATCGGCTTGCTGGTGGTGATTTCGACGCCGCCGAGCGCGTCGATGAGCTTCTTGAAGCCGGTGAAGTCGACCTCGACGAAGTGGTCCATACGGATGCCGCTGAGCGATTCAACGGTCTTGACGGCGCACGCGGGACCACCGACCTCGTAGGCGGTGTTGAACATCGCCCGCCGCGCGCCGGCCACCTCCTTGCCGTCCTTCACGCAGGCGGGACGGGTGATGAGGGTGTCGCGCGGGATGCTGACGACGCTCGCCTTCTTGTGGCCCTTGTAGACGTGCAGCACCATCGCGGTGTCGGAGCGCGCGCCGCCCTCGTCGGTGCCGTACGCGGCGTTGCTGCCGGACCGGGAGTCGGAGCCGAGGACGAGGATGTCGAGGGAGCCGTTGTCGACGTTGCCGGGCCGGTCCTTGCCGAGGGCGGCGTTGATGTCGACGCCCTTGAGGTTGCCGTTGAGCTGGTAGTAGACGTAGCCGAGTCCGGCGCCGGTGAGCAGCAGGCAGCTGACCGCGGCGCAGAGCGTGAGGGTCAGGGCGCGGCGGCGTCGGCTGGGCGCCTTGCGGCGGCGGCCCGTGGCGCGTATGCGGCCGCGGCGGCTCGCCGTCGCCCGCTGCGTCCCGTTGCTGTCGGCCATGTGCTCCTCGGTCCGTGTGCGCTGCCCCCGCCCGCCCCGTGCGGGCACGGCGCGTCATGTCGTGGGAGACGGGGAGCCGGACGGAAGGGTTGCACAGCGACCTGTACGCACCGGGCGGACGCGGGCGGGCGGACGCGCGCCGCCGTCCGGCCCGTACGTCCGTCCCGACCTGGGCCGATGGCCGGTTTCCGGCCACCGCCAAGCGGCTGGTTCCGGGCATCTCCTGTGCGAAAGGTCTCAGCGGGACACCTCCGGACGGAGGTATACGAACCGGCCGTCGGCGGTTCACCCTTCAGGCCGGGCCCGGACGGCGCGAAGCCCCCGCACGCGAACGTGCGGGGGCTTCGTGGCGGCGTTGCGCGGCCGGGGCGTCAGTCGTTGCTGTTGCCCATGCCCGGCGTCGTCTTCTGGATCTGGAGCAGGAACTCCGCGTTGGACTTCGTCTGCTTCATCTTGTCCAGCAGCAGCTCGATCGCCTGCTGCTGGTCCAGGGCGTGCAGCACCCGGCGCAGCTTCCAGACGACGGCGAGCTCGTCGGCGCCCATCAGGATCTCCTCCTTACGGGTGGACGACGCGTCGACGTCCACCGCCGGGAAGATCCGCTTGTCGGAGAGCTTGCGGTCGAGCTTGAGCTCCAGGTTGCCGGTGCCCTTGAACTCCTCGAAGATCACCTCGTCCATCCGCGAACCGGTCTCGACCAGCGCGGTGGCCAGGATGGTCAGCGAACCGCCGTCCTCGATGTTGCGCGCGGCGCCGAAGAACCGCTTCGGCGGGTAGAGCGCGGTCGAGTCGACACCACCGGACAGGATGCGGCCGGAGGCGGGCGCCGCGAGGTTGTACGCGCGGCCCAGACGGGTGATGGAGTCCAGCAGGACGACCACGTCGTGACCCAGCTCGACGAGACGCTTGGCGCGCTCGATGGCCAGCTCGGCGACGGTGGTGTGGTCCTCGGCGGGACGGTCGAAGGTCGAGGAGATGACCTCGCCCTTGACCGACCGCTGCATGTCGGTGACCTCTTCGGGCCGCTCGTCGACGAGGACGACCATCAGGTGGCACTCGGGGTTGTTGCGGGTGATCGAGTTGGCGATCGCCTGCATGATCATGGTCTTACCGGTCTTCGGCGGGGCCACGATCAGACCGCGCTGGCCCTTGCCGATCGGCGTCACCAGATCGATGATCCGGGTCGTCAGACCGCCCGACTCACCCTCCAGGCGCAGCCGCTCCTGCGGGTAAAGGGGCGTCAGCTTCCCGAACTCCGGGCGCTGGCGGCCCTGTTCGGGCGCCACGCTGTTGACGGTGTCGAGGCGGACCAGCGCGTTGAACTTCTCGCGGCGCTCACCGTCCTTGGGCTGCCGCACCGCACCGGTGACGTGGTCACCCTTGCGCAGACCGTTCTTACGGACCTGGGCCAGCGAGACGTACACGTCGTTCGGGCCCGGCAGGTAGCCGGAGGTCCGGATGAACGCGTAGTTGTCGAGGATGTCGAGGATGCCCGCAACGGGGATCAGGACGTCGTCCTCGGAGACCTGCGGCTCGTTGCCGAACTCCTCGCGCCCGCCGCGACGGCCCCGGCGGTCGCGGTAGCGGCCACGGCGGCCACGGCGGCCGCCCTCGAAGTCGTCGCCGTCGTCGTGACGATTGTCCCGCTGACGGTCCTGACGGTCCGGACGGTCCTGACGGTCCTGGCGGTCCTGGCGGTCCTGGCGGTCCGGACGGTCCTGACGGTCGCGGCGGTCGCCCTGGCTGCTCTGGTTGCCGGAGTCGCTGCCGTCGTTCTTGTTGCGGCGGCCCTGCTGGCGGTCGCGGCGGTCGCCCTTCTGGCCGCGGTCCTGACGGTCGCCGCGGTCCTGACGGTCGCCGCCCTTGTGCTGCTCGGACTGCTCGCCCTTGGCGGGCCGCTCGTCGACGACGGTGTCGGCCTTGCCCTTCGGCTCGGCCTTGGTGTCGGCCGCGCCCTCGGGGCTGCCGGCGGCCGCGGTGGCCCGGCGGCGACGGCGCTCGCCGGCCGGCTGCTCGTCACTGGCCGGCTGACCGGGGATGTCGATCTGCTGCTGAGCGGCCTGCTTGTCGGCGCTCTTGTCGGCCTTGGCCGGCTTGTCGGCGGCCTTGGCGGCGTCGCCGTCACCCGTACGGGCCTTGGAGGTGGTACGGCGCTTGGGCTTGGTGTCGGTCTCGGCGGGCGCGTCGGCCTTGGCGGAGCCGGAGGAGCCGGCGGCCTGCCTCTCCTTGATGACCTCGATCAGCTGGCTCTTGCGCATCCGCGCGGTGCCCTTGATGCCGAGGCCGGAGGCGACCTGCTGCAGCTCTGCCAGGACCATGCCGTCGAGGCCGGTACCGGAACGGCGGCGCCGCGTGGTGCCGGCAGCACCGGTGGCAGGCGCGGCGGGAGCGTCCGTGGCGGGCGCGGTGGCACTGCCATCGGTGCGCACGCCCATCAGATCGGTGGTGTCGCTCACGAAGGGTCCTTCCCTGGAGCGGGCGTCGGCCTGTCTGGCTCGGCGACCGGTTGTGCTGTCCGGCTGGTGGTCCCGCGGTGTTGCGAACCGGGCCGGGGCGGTGGTCCCGCCGGATACGGCGGAAAGATCAGTTCATTGGTCCGGCGCGAAGGGATGCTGTGTGACCCATGTCCGTCACGCCGATTCCGGAGCGTGCTCACTCTTGCTCGGGCTATTGCTTCGAGCAGTTTGGGAGGCTCCCGGAAGAAAGGTGGTCCCGATAGGGACACGAAGCATCGCGCCACTCAGGCGTCGAGTACTGACTTGAGGTTAACACTACCGGATCCAACAAACATTCCCCCTTCCCAAGACCGGCAATCGTCGATCACCCGCGTCGGTCACCCGGCGAGCGGCAGGACGCATGCGCCCGCCGCGTCGAGGGCCAGCCGGTTGGCCGCCCAGCCCTCTCCCGCCAGTGCGGCGACCTTGTCGGCCGAGGCGTCCTCGGCCAGTGCGAGCACCGTCGGGCCCGCACCGGAGATGACCGCGGGGACACCGTCCGCACGCAGTCGGTTCACCAGCGCCACGCTCTCCGGCATCGCGGGGGCGCGGTATTCCTGGTGAAGTCGGTCCTCGGTCGCGGCCAGCAGCAGCTCGGGGCGCCTGGTCAGCGCCTCGACGAGCAGTGCGGCGCGACCGGCGTTGGCCGCGGCGTCCACATGCGGGACGGTGCGCGGCAGCAGTCCGCGGGCGGTCTCGGTGAGCACCGGTTTCCCGGGGACGAAGACGACGGGGACGATCGACGCGGCCGGCTCCATCCGGATGGCGCGGGCCGCCCCCGTGTCCGTCCAGGCCAGGGTGAAGCCGCCGAGCAGGCAGGCGGCGACGTTGTCGGGGTGGCCCTCGATCTCGGTGGCCAGCTCCAGGAGCGCGGCGTCGTCGAGTCTCTGCTCACCACCGATGGTGACGGCACGCGCGGCGACGATTCCGGCACAGATGGCGGCCGACGACGAGCCGAGGCCCCGGCCGTGCGGAATGCGGTTGGCACAGACGATTTCCAGCCCGCGCGGCTGTCCGCCGAGCAGGTCGAAGGCGGTGCGCAGGGAGCGTACGAGCAGATGACTCTCGTCGCGCGGGAGGGTTTCGCTGCCCTCACCTGCGATGTCTACGTGCAGACCGGAGTCGGCGACCCGCACCACGACATCGTCGTACAGCCCCAGCGACAGGCCGAAGGCGTCGAAGCCGGGGCCGAGATTGGCGCTGGTGGCGGGGGTGCGCACCCGGACGGCGGCGGCACGGAACGCGGGACCGGCCATCGCTCGATGACTCTCCTTGATTGATGCTGCGGTATGCCCCGCGCCACCGCGGCGCCGAGGCGCCCGGTCGGCCGCCGGGGACTGTTCTGACCTGCCCTGCACACCACTACGTCATGCCATGCGGAGGGGAGTTGACTACCAGCCTATCGAAGGAAGGTTCTGTGGCGACATAGGGCGCACGGGAGGCGCACGGTGCGTGTCGCAGACCGAGCCGTGCCTCACTTCTGACTTTGCAGCCTTTGCACTCTTTGCTGCACGGCGGGCCACCTGCCCCGGGAGCTGGTGACCCGCCGTACGCCCGGCGTGTGCAGTTGCCGGGGTTACGCGAGACCGAGACGCTGGGCGGCGGCGTCCGCGTCGATCGGGACGGTGACGGGCTGCGGCGCACCGGCCACCGCCCAGTCGGGGTCCTTGAGGCCGTTGCCGGTCACCGTGCAGACGATGCGCTGACCGGGGTCGACCTTGCCCTCGTCGGCGGCCTTGAGCAGACCGGCGACCGAGGCGGCCGACGCGGGCTCCACGAAGACGCCCTCCTGCGCGGCCAACAGCCGGTAGGCGGCCAGGATCTGACGGTCGGTCACCTCATCGATGAAGCCGCCCGACTCGTCCCGCGCCTGCTCCGCGAACGACCACGACGCGGGGTTGCCGATGCGAATGGCGGTGGCGATGGTGTGCGGGTCCTTGACGACCTCGCCGCGCACGATCGGGGCGCTGCCGGACGCCTGGAAGCCCCACATCCGCGGGGTGTGCGAGGCGATGCCGTCGGCGGCGTATTCGCGGTAGCCCTTCCAGTACGCCGTGATGTTCCCGGCGTTGCCGACGGGCAGGACGTGGATGTCGGGCGCGTCGTCGAGCATGTCGACGATCTCGAACGCCGCGGTCTTCTGGCCCTCGATACGCACAGGGTTCACGGAATTCACAAGTGCGACCGGATACTTGTCCGAAAGTCCACGGGCGAGCGTCAGGCAGTCGTCGAAATTTCCGTCGATCTGGAGGATCTTCGCGCCGTGCACCAGCGCCTGGCCCATCTTGCCGAGGGCGATCTTGCCCTGCGGGACGAGCACCGCGCAGACCATCCCGGCGCGCACCGCGTACGCGGCGGCGGAGGCGGAGGTGTTGCCGGTGGAGGCGCAGATCACCGCCTTGGCGCCCTCCTCCTTGGCGCGGGTGATGGCCATCGTCATCCCGCGGTCCTTGAAGGACCCGGTGGGGTTGGCACCCTCGACCTTGAGGTGCACCTCGCAGCCGGTGCGCTCGGACAGCACCTGCGCGGGGACGAGCGGCGTGCCGCCCTCCCGCAGGGTGACCACCTCGGTCGTGTCGCTGACCGGCAGCCGGTCACGGTATTCCTCGATGATTCCGCGCCACTGACGGTTCGCGGCGGACGCGGTGGAATTGGCAGACATGGGTTCCTTTACTCCCCTTCGACCCGCATGATGCTGGCGACACCGCGGACGGTGTCCAGCTCGCGCAGGGCCTCGACGGTCGACGACAGGGCGGCGTCGGCCGCCCTGTGGGTGACGACGACGAGGGACGCCTCGCCGTCTCCGTCGGGCCGCCCTTGCTGACGGACGGTGTCGATCGACACCCCGTGCTCGGCGAAGACCGTGGCGACCTGCGCGAGGACGCCGGACTTGTCGGCCACGTCGAGACTGATGTGGTACCGCGTGATGACCTCGCCCATCGGGCTGACGGGCAGCCGCGTGTACGCGGACTCCCCCGGCCCGGTGGTGTCGGCGACCTTGTTGCGGCAGACCGCGACGAGGTCGCCGAGCACCGCGGACGCGGTCGGCGAACCGCCGGCGCCCGGCCCGTAGAACATCAGCTGACCTGCGGCGTCGGACTCCACGAACACCGCGTTGTACGCCTCGCGGACGGAGGCCAGCGGATGGCTGAGCGGGATCATCGCGGGGTGCACCCGGGCGGTGACGGACTCGCCGTCCGCGGCACGCTCGCAGATGGCGAGCAGCTTGACGGTGCACCCCATCCGCTTGGCGGAGGCGATGTCGGACGCGGTGACCTCGGTCAGGCCCTCGCGGTGCACATCGTCGATGGTCACGCGGGTGTGGAAGGCGATCCCGGCGAGGATCGCGGCCTTCGCGGCGGCGTCGAAGCCCTCGACGTCGGCGGTCGGGTCGGCCTCGGCGTACCCGAGGGCGGTGGCCTCGTCCAGCGCCTCGCTGTACCCGGCGCCGCTGGTGTCCATCTTGTCGAGGATGAAGTTGGTGGTGCCGTTGACGATGCCGAGGACGCGGTTGACCTTGTCACCGGCGAGCGATTCGCGCAGCGGGCGGACCAGCGGGATCGCGCCGGCGACCGCGGCCTCGTAGTAGAGGTCCGCGCCGTGCCGCTCCGCCGCGGCGTGCAGCGCGGCGCCGTCGGCGGCGACCAGCGCCTTGTTGGCGGAGACGACGCTGGCGCCGTGCGCGAAGGCGGTGGTGATCAGCTCACGGGCCGGTTCGATGCCGCCGATGACCTCGATGACGACATCGACGTCATCGCGTTTGACCAGCTCCAGCGCGTCGGTGGTGACCAGCTCGGCCGGGATGCCCTCGCGCACCCGGTCGGGGCGGCGGACGGCGATCCCGGCCAGCTCCACGGGGGCACCGATGCGGGCCGCGAGGTCGTCGGCGTGCGTCGTCATGATGCGCGCCACCTCTGAGCCGACCACACCACAGCCCAGGAGCGCCACCTTCAGCGGACGCGTACGCATCATTCGACCTCTGCTTTTCATCGATACTGCCGTTTTTCTTCTTGGTGGTTTCTCAGTCTCACGCACCGGACGGCACTTTCCGCGCCTCGTCCGGATACCGAGACATTTATGGCGTCCGCGCCGGACACGCGAACGACTTCGTCATCCGACATCCAACCGCAGGAGATCCTCCTCCGTCTCCCGGCGGACGATGACCCGCCCCGCACCCCCGCCGACGGCCACCACCGGCGGCCGCAGCGCGTGGTTGTAGTTGCTGGCCATCGAGCGGCAGTACGCGCCGGTCGCGGGCACCGCCAGCAGGTCACCGGGGGCCACGTCGGACGGCAGGAAGGCGTCCCGGACGATGATGTCGCCGCTCTCGCAGTGCTTGCCGACGACGCGGGAGAGCATCGGCTCGGCGTCCGAGGTGCGCGAGACCAGCGCGACGGTGTACTCCGCGTCGTACAGCGCGGTGCGGATGTTGTCGGACATCCCGCCGTCGACGGAGACGTACGTCCGCAGCCCCTCCAGCTCCTTGACGGTGCCGACCTCGTACAGCGTGAAGGCGGTGGGGCCGACGATGGCGCGGCCCGGCTCGACGGAGAGCCGCGGCACGCGCAGCCCGGCCGCCTCGCACTCCTTGGTGACGATCTCGCCGAGCGCCTTCGCGATCTCGTGCGGCTCGCGCGGGTCGTCGTCCGAGGTGTACGCGATGCCGAGGCCGCCGCCGAGGTCGATCTCCGGCAGCTCCACGCTGTGCTCGTCACGGACCTCGGTCAGCAGCTGGACGACGCGCCGGGCGGAAACCTCGAACCCGGCCATGTCGAAGATCTGCGAACCGATGTGGCTGTGGATGCCGGTCAGCTCCAGGCCGTCGAGGGTGAGCGCCCGCCGCACGGCCTCGGCGGCCTGCCCGCCGGCCAGCGCAATGCCGAACTTCTGGTCCTCGTGCGCGGTCGCAATGAACTCGTGGGTGTGCGC
The DNA here is from genome assembly GCF_042739975.1 of Streptomyces sp. NPDC059080. Lineage (NCBI taxonomy): Bacteria > Bacillati > Actinomycetota > Actinomycetes > Kitasatosporales > Streptomycetaceae > Streptomyces > Streptomyces sp. NPDC059080. The sequence continues at coordinate 70,121 of NZ_JBHYGX010000014.1, read as the reverse complement.
CTCGACACCGACGGTGACGCGGATCTGCACCCGCTGCCGCCTGCCGAGCCGCTGCGCGATGTGGGCGACCCGCACGATCTCCTGGAACGAGTCGAGCACGATCCGCCCGACGCCCGCCTCGACGGCGCGGGTGATCTCCTCGGTGCTCTTGTTGTTGCCGTGCAGCGCGATCCGCTCGGCGGGCATCCCCGCGTCCAGCGCGGTCGCCAGCTCACCGCCGGAGCAGACGTCGAGGTTGAGCCCTTCCTCGGTCAGCCACCGCACCACCGCGCGGGACAGGAACGCCTTTCCCGCGTAGTACACGTCGGCGCCCGTCCCGAACGCCTCCCGCCAGGCCCGGCAGCGCGCCCGGAAGTCCTCCTCGTCGAGGAAGTACGCGGGGGTGCCGAACTCCTCGGCGAGCGTCTTCACGTCGAGTCCGCCGACGGTCACCACGCCGTCGGCGTCGCGCCGGACGGTACGCGACCAGACCCGCGGGTCAAGGGAGTTGAGGTCGGCGGGCGGCCCGGCGTAGTGCCCCTCGGGCAGCACATCGGCGTGACGGGGCCCGGCGGGGTGGGCGGAACGGCTCATGGTGGTGGAGATCCCCTCGGATGTCGTTCAAAGTCGTACGGGTGCGGAAACGCCGAGCAGGCGGAGGCCGTTGACGAGCACCGTCCCGCTGGCCTCGGCGAGGGCCACCCGGGCGCGGTGCACGGCCAAGGGTTTCTCCTCACCGACGGGCAGCACCCGGCACCCGCCCTGCCAGCGCAGATACGCGTCGGCCACCGCTTCCAGATGCCGTACCACGCGGTCCGGCGCCCGGTACCGCGCCGCGGCGGCAACGGCGTCCGGGAAATCGGCGAGGAGGAGGTGGAGGGCGTGGGTGTCCGGGTCGGGGCCGGTGTCGATGTGACTCTCGGGGCCCGTCTCGATGTGACTCTCGGGGCCCGTCTCGATGTGGCTCTCGGGGCCGGTGTCGATGTGACTCTCGGGGCCGGTGTCGCCCGGCGCTCCCGTGAAACCCAGCTCGCGGGCGTTGCGCACCACCGCCTGGGTGCGGGCGTACGCGTACTGCGCCCGGAAGCGCGGGTTCTCCTCCCGCTGCGTGGGCCGCTCGGGCGGCCGCACCGGGTCGTGCGCGGCCGGTCGCAGCAGCACCCACCGCGCCTCGTCCTCGCCGAGCCGGGCGACGAGCCGGGCCAGCTCGGCCCGCGCACCGTCGGACGACGCGGCTCCAGCCTCCGGCGCGACGTCGTCCGGCTGCGTCCCGGGGCCGGCCACGGCCGCGTCGACCCGCGCCAGGGCCTCGGCCACGACAAGCCCCCGGGCGCCCCCGGGCAGCGGCGCGGTCGCGGCTCCGGGGCGGCCCGGGCGGGCGCCACCGGTGCCGTACCGCGGGCCCTGCGCGAGGACCGTGCGGACCAGCTCCGCCGGTGCACCGTCCCCCAGGGTGAAGTTCAGAAATCCGGGCCCGGCGACCTCGACCCGCGCGATGCCCGCGCAGCCGGCCAGCCGCTTGCGCAGCACCTCGGCGACCTCACGGGCGGGCAACCCCGCACCCGCGGCGAGCTGCAGCGCGACGTTGGACGCGTAGTCCCCGGAGTGCGGCGCGGGCCGCATCACGACCCGCTCCGGCACCACCACGGAAAGCTCCCGCTCCGCCACGGCACCACGCACGGAGCGCAGGACGGTACGGGACAACTCGGCGGGGGTCACAGGACAAGCGTAGGGGAGAACGGGGGCACCCATGCGACCAGGTTTCGCCTGGTGGACAGCGGGGGCCGGCCGTAGGCCCTGTCGGGTCACCCGGGACGGTGCCGGGGGCCGGGTGAGGGCGGTGCGCGGGGGCGGCGCCCGGACCGCTCAGGGCAACGTCGGGGGCACCTCAGGGTTCCCCCGGGGTCCGCTCAGGACGACGCCCGGCGGTCGCCGGGATCGCCCCGCCAGCCGTGGCGCCGCTCGCCGTAGCCGTGCGGCGCGAGGTGATCCTGCCGGTCCAGATGGTCGCCGCAGTCGAGATGCGCGGCGTGCTCGGCGAGGCCCGGCTGTTGTCGTACCAGAGCCATCCCGGCGGCCCGCTCCGCCGCCAGCCGGTCCGCCACCGCGGTGTCGCCGTCGGTCGTCGGCCGCCGCCCCTTCCGGGCCAGCCGCGCCACCGTCTGCACCATCTCCATCGGCTCGAACGGCTTACTCAGAAACGCGTCGACGCCCACGGCTTCACCGCTGTCCATCTCACCCTGGTTGCAGGCGCTGATGATCGCGATGGGGATGCCCCACGTCCGCGGATCGGCCCGCAACCGCGCCGCCGTGTGCAGACCGTTGAGCCGCGGCATCACGACGTCAAGGGTCACCACATCAGGTCTCACGTGGTGCACGACATCCAGACACTCGGCACCATCAGCCGCGGTCACGACCTCGAAGCCCTCCAGCTCAAGGTTGACCCTGATCAACTGCCGGATCCCCTTGCTGTCATCCACAACAAGGATCCGACCGCACAAGCCAGGCACACGACGAGACTAGGGGCCCGCCTGCGACGGCGTACCGCTTTCCCGCACTTCGCCCCCGTGCGGGGGACGTTTCCCCGACCGCCGCTCCTACGCCTCTGACATGCGCTAAGACGCGGTGCCGGGGGTCGGGCCGGGCCTCCGCGGGGCGCGTGTGGGTGGCGGTGGCCGTCGGCCGGGGCGGCGCTCCCGGACCCGCGGAACGATCTCCACGGTCCTCCCCGGAATCACGTACCGGAACACCCCATCGGAGCTGGTAGTGTTCTACCCGTCGCCAGGCAACACAGCGAAACGCCCCCGTAGCTCAGGGGATAGAGCAACGGCCTCCGGAGCCGTGTGCGCAGGTTCGAATCCTGCCGGGGGCACTTCACAGGAAGTGCCGAAAAGGGTCCTGATCAGCTGAGAAGCTGATTGGGACCCTTTTCGTACGCAGCGAAACGCACACGGCCCGCCTTGCCGCTACCTCATCCTCGGGAAGCGCCTTGACCTGCGCGCCTCAGGCTGTGGTGGTTGTTCCGTAATCCGGGTCGTAAAAGCGCAGCATGGAGACGAAGCGATCGAGCAGGTCGAGTTGTTCGGCCCTGAGTGACGGCGCATTAAAGTGCATGACTGTGTTGCGGACGTCCTTCACGCGGCCGAGCAGCTCGATGAATTGGCCTCTGTCGACAAGGGGCCAGCCGAGTTTGTCCCAGCGTTCCTCGTTGTCCAAGAGACGAATGTATTCGCCGAACATCATCTCGTCGACGGACTTCTTCCTCTTGTGCACTTTCTGGACGTCGGCCTCGTCGTAGACGCGCCCCAGACATCGGCGCAGTCGCCGCTCGATCTCACCCGGCACCGTACACATCGGCACCATGCATCGGTTCAAAAGGGCTGGAATCGCACAGGGCCGAGCCGCCGCCTCCAGTGGCGGTTCAGCCCCTCGGGGTGCCGCTTCCCCCTCGTCGGTACCGCTCCCCCACCACGCCCTGGTCGGTCTCCCACCAGGGTCGGGTCAGTTCCTGGGGCGGTGCCTTGGCGTCGGCCGGGGGCGCTGTCGTGTCCGGCGCGGCCGGGGGGCTCGGGACGGCGGGTGCCGCCGCCGTCGCCAGTTCGCAGTCCAGTCGGGCGTCCAACGCCACCGTCCTGCCGCGTTCGGAACGTACCCATTCCGCGAAGACCGCGATGAGGAAAGGCAGGCCGATCAGCTCGGCGATGGTGAGCATCAGGCCGCCGCCGATCATCTGGTCGCGCTGCAGGGTGGGGTCCCAGGGGCGGTGGTGGGCGGTGTACCAGCCGCCCGCGACGAGGGTGCCGCTGGTCATCACGACGATGCCGGGCACGGAGTCGACCAGCCCGTCGACGAGGACGAGGAGGGCGCGGACGGGGTGGCTGCACCAGTCGGGCAGCAGCGCCTCGCGGGTGAGCATCGGCAGGACGAAGAGGCTGCCGACGACGAGGAGTTGCAGGTACATCAGCTCGTGCAGCGGGCCGTGACGCAGGGCGGTCGCGAAGTACGGCGTGAAGTAGATCGCCAGCTCGGAGGCGAGCACCAGGAAGGTGCTGACCAGCGGGAACGTCAGCAGGCGCAGCAGGCGGCCGGAGAGTGCGCCGCGTAGCCGGCGGGCGGTCGGCGACCGTTCGTCCAGGCCCCGTAGCGCCAGTGCCAGCGGGTCGCCGAGGGCCAGGCCGAGCGGGGCGATCAGGTCGAGAACGATGTTCTGCACCGCCGCCGGCCAGAACAGTTCGTGGTCGTAGACCGCCAGCCCCGACATGGTCGCCACGACGATCGCGCCGAGCCCGAGGCCCGCGAAGGCGGCGCTGCGGGCGAGCGGCCACCGCTCGCCGCGGCGCGCCAGCCGTACGACGCCCCAGGCGTAGAGGCCGCCCAGCAGCAGCACCAGGGCGAGGGCGTACGGGTCCAGTTGCCAGCTGTCGGCCAGCCGTGCGGCGGTCAGCTCCGGCAAACCGGCGGAAAGCGGTGTCGGTGTCACGGGGCACCACGCTAGACCTGCCGCCGGGCGGCGTGTGCGCGGGGCGCCGGGTACGGGTGCGGACCGCTGCGCGTCCGCCCCGCGTGCCGGGCAGCGCGGGGCGGACAGGGGGCGCTCAGGGCGCCCGGGGCAGCGGTATCGGCCCGGCTCAGCGGAACCGGCTGGGACGGGCGATGCGGGCCTGCGAGGCCCGGTGCCTGCGGTCGGGGCCGGCGCTTTCGCGTTCCTTGGCGCTTTCCGCCCAGTGCTTCGGCTGCATGAACAGCAGCTCACCGGTGCCCGGCACCAGGGCCACGCCGCCGAACGGATCGTCCCCCGCGAACCAGACGCCCGTGTCCATCTCCGGCCAGCCGGAGCGGCTCAGCACCTCCTTCGCACGCAGCGTGAGCGCGTCCTCGCGGCGGCCGCCGAGGCGGAGGTAGAGAGTGTGGGACGCGTACTGGCCGTCCTTCTCCACCGGAGTGCGGAATTCTATCGGATAGGTGCGGAAAACCCGCGCGCATTTGCGGGTCAGCGCTATGCGCTCCCGGAACGTCAGCAGGACGATCAGGCCGCCGAAGAGACCGATGAGGAACACCGGTATCAGGTAGGTGTTCCGGAACACGAGCAGCTGGACCCAGAGCAGGAAGAACGCCGGGAAGTATTTCAGGAATTTCTTCGTGGCGGTGGCGTAGTGGTACTTCAGCGCTCCCTCGAAATCCGTGCCGTCGGTCGGGTACGGGGCCGGCACGGCGTTCCGGAGCTTGGCTCGTACGCGCTCTTCCGGGGTCGTCATCCGAAGGGGCTCCTTTCTGCTGTGTCGGGGGCGGTGGACGGCCCGGAATTCCCGTTCGCCGCGGACTCTTCCGCCGGGTCCGTGAAGGACAGCGTGCGGGCGACACCGATCAGTACGCCGCGGTAATCCTGGGCCAATTCCACGGCGGGGGTGACCAGTTGCAGCATAATGATCGAGGCGTTACCGGGGCGGGGAATGGCCACCGTTCCCTGCCAGACGGTGCCGTCGCGGGATTCCTCTTCGCCTTCCCCTTCCGGCCCCTCGGGGGGAGCGGCCGGTGAAGGCGCGCGGCGGACCGTTTCCCAGACGTATCCGGTGCCGACGGGGATTTCCACCGGGACGATGCCGTCGGCGGCGCTGGTTCCCGTGCTGTCACCGCCCAGGAGTTGCATCAGGACGGCGTCGGGATTGGCGCCCGACGTCGCGACGGTGGAGACCGTGAGTACGGAGAGGGTGGGTTCACCGTCGTCGTCGGGGTGCATACCGAGGGCACACCCCAGCACCTCGCGTTTGCGGAGCATGGTGAGGACGCCCGCGTAGAGCCGGAATATCTGGTCGGCGCGGTCGCGGTGCTCGGGAGGCAACAGGGTGATCTGGCGGGCAGTCTCCTGAATTCCATCGGGTGTGGGCTGGAGGTCCAACGGGAGGTAGCCGTAGGGGAGTCCGTACCAGAATTCTGGTTTCGGTTCGAGCGCCATCGGATCGATAAGGCCGTTCACAGGCGGATGCCCCTCATCATTTCTGCTACGTCGGCGACGAATCCCATGGTGCCGCTCTTCACGCCGGTACCGGTAATTATTCCCTTGGCGGTTTCGGTGCCGTCGTGCCCCAGGCCGTCCTTCGGGAGCACCCCGATGCTCTCCAAGGACGACTCCATGTTCGCTGCGACATTGGCGCCGTTGAGAGCATGCTGAAGTGCGCTGGTGGATTCGGTGGCGGCGTCAAGTGCCTTGAATCTGAAAGCTGGCACGATTTCGCTACCAAATTTACCCATTTTCGACCCGAGGGACATGGCCTCGCCGCCTTCGCGCGCCACCGCCGCGGCGAGCCCCGCCTCACCGCCCGCCCGAGCGAGGGCACCGACACCCGGCACCATGCCGAGGGTGTCGCCGACCATGGAGGCCCCGGCGAAGATGCCTTCCTTCCAGCCGTATTTCCCTGTCAGCGCATCTCTGAAATCCTCGCTGGCGAGGTTCTTGGCCATGGACACCGCGCTGGCGGCGACCGCGACACCCGCGAACACCGGGGCCAGCGGGGTCGGCAGCAGCGCCAGGACACCGGCAATGGCCCCGATGGTTCCGGCGTGGTCCAGGACGAGTTCGCCGAACTTTTTCAGCCCGTCACCGATGGCGCTGAGCGTTTTACCGAACCAGCCCGGCTCTTTGGGTGCCAGCTTGTCGTCGGCGTTGTCCAGCTTTTCGGCGACATCCTTGGCGCAGTGGATGTGGATGCTTTCGAGTTCGCGCGCCTTTTTCAGGACGTCTTCATAGGCGGCGTTGGCGTCGTCCGAGTGCTTGGTCGCATCGTTGAGCGCCTGCTCGGCAGCCCGCAGGCGGTCCGTGGCAGCGTCCGCCTCCGCCTGGCTGGGGTATTCTTTTCCACCGAGCTTGAGGTCCGGGTCCGCCTTTGCCTCGTCGTAGCGTTTCTTGGCACTGTCGGAAGCGGCCTTCTTCTCCCGCGCGGCGTCATCGTATTTCTTCGCCAGATCGCGGTGAGAGGAAAGATCACCCTCCCAGCCCTTGAGGCTTTTGGCGGCCTTTTCCAGAGAGTGACCGGCGTTCATCACGGCCAGCTTGAGGTCACCGTCCACCGTGTCACGGAAGGCGCTGGCGGCATCTCCCTGCCAGCTGGAGCTGGCGTCGAGGAGTGAAGTGATCTGCTCGTAACAGGTGTTCAGCGTATCGGCTGCCGCCTGCACTTTGCTCTGGAGAGCCGATACCGAATCAGGGAGTCCGGGAACCGGGTTCCAGCCCAGGCTCGGATAAGGATTTGCCGTCATGGTCAGCGCTCCCCCGCGTTGGCGGCTGCGGTGTCGTGCATCTTCTTGAGCGCCTTGGAGAGGTTGTCTTCCAACTCCTTGTAGCTCAGTGCGGTTTTATCCACGCCTTCGTCGACCGCCCCGATCAATTCCTTCAGCTCGCCGGTGCCGTACTTCCACCGCTCCTGAAAGGTCTCGCACGCCTCGTCCAGCCGCGCCGTCCCGATCTGTTCGGCACTGACGGACGAAAGGGCTTTGCGTGCACTCTCCAGATCCGAAATGGATCTCTTCAACACGCGGCCGAAATACCCAAGTTGCGTGAGATCCACCTTGAACTCATCGGACACCGGAAACCTCTTTCCCCCAACAAACGATGTGAACATACGCCGCACGAGGGGCATTTGGGGCGCCCGCATGCCGCCCGGTACGACGCCAGGCTAAGGTATAGCAACCATCAAACATTCTTAATATCCGGGCCCGGTGGACGGTTCCCACTCGAAACCGCAGGGCTGATGCTCGAAAAGGGGGAACTTCTAGTGAGGTCTGCGGGACATGACGTTCCAGGCACGGCCGCCTTCGAGGACGCGGGGACGCGGTCCGCCTGGGCTGCGGAGCGGCGGCGGGTACGGCTCCTCCTGACCGGCTGGACGGTCCTGTACGTGGGAGCCTTCATCGCGCTCACGTTGCTCGACGAGTTCGGCGTCATCGCGCTGTCCGACGTGAAGTGGAGCGGCCGCCGAGGTCGCGGCGCCGGAGATCTGCTCGGTCTGGTCGGAGGTCTGATCCTCCTCGTCTACTTCTTCGTCCTCTGCTACTACGTCATCTTCCTGCGCGCCCTGAAGCGCATCCGCCGCCTGCTGGAAGCGCACCCGTGGCGCCCGGTGGCCGAGGTCCGGCAGATCCCGCGGAACAAGGACATCGGCGTGCCGGTGCGGCTGCGCCTCGGCGATGCGGACGAATGGACCCGGGACATGTCCACCCGCGGGACGCGCCCCCGACGCCAGTGGCCCGAGGCGCTGGAGCAGGGTGCCTGGCACGCCGGTGACCTGGAGGGCCCGGGGGTGCTCGCGCTGCCCGGCGGTGGGCGGCCCATGGAGATCAAGCCTCGGTGAGGGGCGATCACCTACGCGGGCGGGGGGGGGGGGGGGCGGGGGGGGGCGCCCGGGGGGCGCCCCCCCCCCCCCCCACCCCGCCCCCCCCCCCCCCCCCCCCCCCCCCCCCCACCCC
>NZ_JBHYGX010000014.1:34035-61672 GCF_042739975.1 Streptomyces sp. NPDC059080 | reverse complement strand
GCGCGGCCGCCGGGGGGGGGCCCCCCACCTATAACCCCCGGGGGTGGGGGGGCAAAAACCCCGGGGGGGGGGGGCGGGCCCGGGGATTTACCCCGGGGGGCCCCCCCCCCCCGCCGGTCGTACGGCTCAGCCGCTCAGCCCGTGACGCGCCAGCTCAGTTCGGTGGTGAGAAGGGAGCGCAGGGACGGGTCGCGGACCGCGTCCGTGGCGTCGGTGGCGCGGGCGGTGACGGTGTGCGGGCGGCCGTCGGCGGGGACGCCGAGGGCGGCGGGGCGCACCGTGGTCGCGCCGCGCGCCGCGCGGGCCTCGCGGCCGTCGACGTACCAGTGCGGGACGGCGCCCGGCAGCGGGGTGACACGGAGCGAGCCGCTCCGGGCGAGCGGACGCCCGGTGGGCACCTCGGCGGTCAGCGTCTTGGCGTGGCGGTGGAACCCGGCGATCATCGCCTCGCGGCCGGGGAGATTGAACTCCTGCCCCAGGGTCCGCATGATCGAGTTGTCGGTGGGGCGGTTGAGCCCCTTCTCGTAGTAGCCGCCGCCCTCGTACGCGCCGACCGTGCCGCCGTCCGGGGACTCCTGGCCCAGCCAGCGGTACCACTTCTTCTGCTGGGACTTCATCGCGTCCGCGCCGAGGGTGGAGATATTGGACTCGGTGGGCTCGGGGCCGGTGTAGGTGCCCTCCTGCCCGTAGTCGTACTCGTCGGCGAGCTTGCCCAGGGAGTGGCCGGTCTCGTGGACGGCGATCTGGTCGGACTGGTCGTTGTCGGACGAGGCGGTGGCGATGCCGTCGTAACCGACCTGCGAGGAGACGTCGTTGTACCCGGCGCCGCCGTACTTGGACGAGTGGCCGAGGACGACGACGAGATCGGCGGCGGGTGCCTTGGCGGCGTACGCCTCGACCTTCGCGGTGTCGACGCAGAGCAGCCGCTCGGTGCCGCTGCAGAAGAAGGCGGAGCTGAGAGCGGTGTTGCGGACGACGTCCTGGGTCGGGTCGCCGGAGACACCGGAGTCGTGGGAGACGGCGTCGACGGCCCAGACGTTGAAGAGCTTGGTGTACGAGGCGTACGGCTCGACGGCCGTCATCTTCTCCCACTTGGCACGGGCGGCCTTGTGGAAGTCCTCCTGCTGGTCGGCGGTGTAGCCGTCGCCGATGAAGACGACGTCGAGCTTGTCGGCGACCGGGCCGTTCTGGACGAGCGGGGTGACGTCGCCGTCGGCAGCGACGGCGGTGAGCGCGGCCGGGGCGAGCGGGGCGGAGGCGGGCACGGTGGTGTGGCGGGGGTGGCCGCCGGGCCCGGTGAAGTACTCGACGGGCTGCGCCGACCGGGCGGCCGGGGCCGCCGCCGGGGCCGGGGCGGCTCCGGCAGGCGCGGCGGCGGTCAGCGCGAGGGCGGCGGCGAAGGCCGCCCCGACGGCCGCGGCGGCGCGCAGGGGCGCGGGGCGCCGACGGCCGGGCGGGGTGCCGCGGTCACGCCCTGGGGCGCGGCCGGACGTACGGACGGAGGCGCGTATGCGCATGGATCGATCCTCCCAAGTCCCGCCGACCGTGCGACGGGTGGAGCCGGATGGGCGCGGCTCAATGTATGGCGCGGGGAGGGGTCGGGCAACGGTGGGCCGTCAAGCGGCCTGCGAGGAAGGCGAGTCGGCGGACGGGGTGGGGCGGTCCGGGGCTCCGGGCACGGATACGGATACGGATACGGATACGGATACGGCCCCGGATACGGCCCCGGATACGGCTCCGGGTACAGCTACGGCTCCGGCTCCGGCTCCGGGTACAGCTCCGGCTCCGGATACGGCTCCGGATACGCAACACCCCGGCGTGCCCGTCCGTACCGATGCCGGACGGGCGCGCCGGGGTGGGGCGCGCCAAGGTGGGGCTCAGCCGCCCAGTTGCACCGGCAGCGAGTCGATCCCGTACACGATGGAGAGCTTGCGGAAGCTCAGGTTCTCCGGTTCGACGGCGAGGCGCATCGTGGGGAAGCGGCGGACGAGGGCCGGGTAGGCGGCGCGCAGCTCCATCCGGGCCAGCTCGGCGCCGACGCAGCGGTGTATGCCGTAGCCGAAGGCGAGGTGGGAGGGGACGTTGCGGTCCGGGTCGAAGCGCTCCATGCCGGGGCCGAGGGCGCCGTCGCGGTCGGCGCCGCTCAGGGAGCACAGCACGACGTCGCCGGCGGCGATCCGCACACCGCCGATCTCCAGGTCCTCGCGGGCGAAGCGCGGGAAGGCGACCTGGACGACGGTGAGGTAGCGCAGCAACTCCTCGACGTACCGCTCGACGGCTTCGTCGCCGTCCTTGAGCGCCGCGAAGTGGTCCGGGTCCTGGAGGAGGACGAGGGCGCCGAGCGCCAGCATGCTCGCGGTGGTCTCGAAGCCGCCGGTGAGGACGCCGTCGGCGAGACCGGCCAGCTCCTCGTCGCTGACGGTGTCGCCGTGCTCCTTGACGATCATGCCGAGGAGGCCGTCGCCCGGGTCCTTGCGCTGCTTCTTGACGACCTCACGGAAATACGTCAGGGATTCCGATATGGCGCCGAAGGATGCGTTGGCGCCGCTGAAGAGGTCAAAGCGCGCGGCGCTCAGCCGCTCGAAATCCGCGCGGTCCTCATAGGGCACACCGAGGAGTTCGCAAATCACCAGAGAGGGTATGGGCAGCGCGAAAGCCTGGACGATATCGACCGGTTCGCCGTCCTTGCCGGCCTGCTCCATCGCGTCCAGCCGCTCCTCGATGATCTCGTGGATACGCGGGGTGAGGCGGCCCAGGCGGCGCATGGTGAATTCCGGGGTGAGCAGCCGCCGCAGCCGGGTGTGGACGGGCGGGTCGGCGAAGCCCAGACCGCCCGGGTTCTGCTCGGCCTCCGCGCCCGCCTTGCCGACGAGGTGGGTGAAGTCCGAGCTGAAGGCGTTGGCCTTGCCGAGCACCGCCTTGACCTCGTCGTAGCCGGTGACCAGCCAGACGTTCGCGGCTATCGGCACCGGAAGCCTGGTGATGGGCTCCTTCTCCCGGACGGCTCCCAGATCGGGCACCGGGTCGAGTCCGTCGCGCCGCAGCGGCATCAGCACGGATTCGGGCAGGAAGGACATCCGCGAGAGATCGAAGCCCTTCTTCCGCGTTCTGGCGAGATACAGGCGGCCGGCCCAGGCGATGATCCGGGAACGGAGTGTCGTCATGACGCTAATACTGCCTTTCGTCGAGGGGGACGGTCATCCGCACTCGGCGGCCCGGAGGGACCGAGGAAGCGCGGGGCGTCCGCCCGGCGTCCGCGGTGGTGCCGTACGCCGTAGGGGATGTCTTTCCGGCACCCCCTGCCCCTCGCTTGCGGCGGTCACGGCGCGGGTCCGTGACGTCGACCGGCATCGCCGGTCGCCCGCGGCCGGCGTGACGCGCTCGGCCCTTGTCTTTCGCGTCGAGTTTACAAAGCGCTCCTGGCGGCGCCGAGGGCCCAACGGCCCTGATATGCGTCGGGGACACCCCTGGAATTCCCCCGACCCCCCACCCGACCTTCATCCACCACTCCCGTACCGGCCGAGACAACACCCTGAACTTCCTTTACCAGGACGCCGGTTTCCGGTACGGAGTTGCCCGGAGTACGGACTCCGGTTCCGCGCGCCGAGGCGTACGCGTCCCCGCTGCCGGTACGCCGATCCGCTGCTGCTGCCGGTCGCCGTCCTCCTCAACGGGCTCGGTCTTGTCCTCATCTTCCGGCTGGACCTGGCGACGCCGGGCCACCACGCGGCACCGGCCCAGCTGGTCTGGTCGGCGGCCGGGATCGCGCTGTTCACGACGGCGGTCCTGCTGGTGCGCGACCACCGGAGGCTGGTGCGGTACGGGCCGGTGTGCGCGGCGCTGGCGCTGGTGCTGATGCTCGCGCCGCTGGCGTTCCCGGCGGTCAACGGCGCGAAGATCTGGATCCGGCTGGCGGGGTTCTCGATCCAGCCGGGCGAGTTCGCGAAGGTGCTGCTCACGGTGTTCTTCGCGGCGCGGCTCGCGGCCCACCACGCGGCGCCCCCGGCGGACGGCCCCGGCGCGGCGCGGCGCACGACGCTGCGGATGCTCCGCCCCGTCGCCGCGGTCTGGCTGCTGACCGTCGCGATCCTGGTCCTCGAACGCGACCTCGGCACCTCGCTCCTCTACTTCTGCATCTTCGTGGTGCTGCTGTACGTGGCGAGCGGGCGGCTGGGCTGGCTCGCGGTCGGGCTGCTGCTGGCGGGCGCGGGAGCGACCGCCGTCGCGGTGCTGGAGCCGCATGTGCACAGCCGGGTGGAGGACTGGCTGCATCCGTTCGCCGGCGTCGCGGCGGGCGTGGGCCCCGGGCAACTGGCGCAGTCGCTGTACGCGTTCGGGGCGGGCGGTCTGCTGGGCACCGGGCTGGGCCGCGGCGACTCGTATCTCATCGGCTTCGCCATGAAGTCCGACTTCCTGCTGGCGACGTTCGGGGAGGAGCTGGGGCTCGCCGGGCTGACCGTGCTGTTCCTGCTCTACGCGATCCTGGTGGCGCGGGGCTTCCGGGCCGGGCTCGGGCTGCGCGACCCGTTCGGCGGGCTGCTGGCGGTGGGCCTCGCCTCGCTCCCGGCGATGCAGGTCTTCGTCATCGCGGGCGGGGTGATGGGGCTGATCCCGCTGACCGGGATGGCGCTGCCGTTCCTGGCGCAGGGCGGCTCGTCGCTGGTGACGAACTGGCTGATCGTGGCCCTGCTGATCCGCCTCAGCGACCGGGCCCGACGGCCTCCCGGGGACGCGCCGGACGCCCCGGACGGGCTGCGGGACACGGCCGGGACCGCGGCGGTGGCGGTGGCCGGGCGCGCTCCGGAGGCGGGCCGGTGATCCGCTGCAGCCGGCACGCCGCCGCCTTCTGTCTGCTGCTCTTCGTCGCGCTGCTGGGCAACGCGGCGTGGGTCCAGGTCTTCCGCGCGCCGGAGCTGGCCGCCGATCCGGCCAACCGCCGGGCGCAGATCCTGCGGTACGCGGAGCCGCGCGGCGCGGTGCTGGTCGCCGGGCGGCCGGTGACCGGTACGCACGACAGCGGCGGGCGGCTGCGGCACGAGCGGACGTACACCGACGGGCCGCTGTACGCGCCGGTCACCGGGTTCTCCTCGCAGACGTACGGCACCTCGCTGCTGGAGCGGGCCGAGGACGGGGTGCTGTCCGGGACCGATCCGCGGCTGACGGCGTTCCCCTGGTGGGACGGGCTGACGCGGGCCCGGCGGCGGGGCGGGTCGGTGGCGACCACCATCGATCCGGCGGTGCAGCGCGCGGCGTTCACGGGCCTGGGCCGCCGGACGGGCGCGGTCGCCGCCGTCGAACCGCGCACCGGCCGCATCCTGGCGCTGGTCTCCACACCCTCGTACGACCCGGCCCAGCTGTCGGGGAACGGCCGGAAGGTGACGGCGGCGTGGCGGCGGCTGACCGGGTCGGCGCGGCAGCCGATGCTCAACCGGGCGATCCGGCAGACGTATCCGCCCGGGTCGGCGTTCAAGGTGGTCACCGCCGCGGCGGCGCTGGAGAGCGGGCTGGTCGACGACCCGGACGAGCCCACCGACTCCCCCGATCCGTACACCCTGCCCGGTACGGACACCGTGCTGGTCAACGAGTCGGACGACTGCGAGGACGCGTCGCTGCGGGAGGCGTTCCGGATCTCGTGCAACACGGTTTTCGCGCGGCTGGGGGTCGGCGCGGGGCTGGACACGATGGTGCGCACGGCGCGGGCCTTCGGCTTCGACGGGCGGGGGCCGCGCATCCCCTCCCCCGTCGCGCCGAGCACCTTCGACACGTCGATGGACCGGGCGCAGCTGGCGCTGTCGTCGATCGGGCAGTACGACACGACGGCGACGCCGCTCCAGATGGCGACGGTCGCGGCGGCGGTGGCCGACGACGGGGAGCGGGCGGCGCCCTATCTGGTGGACGAGGTGACCGACGCGTCCGGGACGGCGCTCGCCGCGCCGGAGCGCCCGGCGCCGGTCCGGGCGATGGGTCCGGCGACCGCCCGGCGGCTCCAGGAACTGATGGTGGACGTCGTCGAGCACGGCAGCGGGCACCGCGCCGCAATCCACGGCGCGGTCGTCGGCGGCAAGACCGGCACCGCCCAGCACGGCGTGCACAACGAGGGCACCCCCTACGCGTGGTTCATCTCCTGGGCACGCCGCGAGGACACCGCCGAACCGGCGGTGGCGGTCGCGGTGGTCGTCGAGGACGCGGCGGCCGACCGCACCGAGATCAGCGGCGGCGGCAGCGCCGCCCCGATCGCGGGCGCGGTGATGCGCGCTGCGCTGCGGTGAGGGGGCGGCGGGCACGGGGCCGGGCGCTCCCCCGGACGGCCGGGGCCGTCCCACGGCGTGCGGCCCGGGCCCGTCGCACCAGGCGGCAGGCCCCGGTCCCCCGTGCGGCCCGGGCCCGTCGCCCCATGCGGCCCGGCCCCTTCCCGGCCCGAGCACCCCGGCACAATGACCGCATGACGGAACCTGACGGCGGTACGGCGGTGGCCGGTGCGGCGGTGCCCGGTGCGGCGGTGCCCATGCTCACCGCGGCGGAGGTCGAGGCGCTGGCGCGACGGGCGCACGACGGGCAGACGGACAAGGCGGGCCGCCCGTACGCGGAGCATCTGGCGGCGGTCGCCGACGGGGTACGGGAGCGGGGCGGCGGCCCGGAGCAGATCGCCGCGGCGTGGCTGCACGACGCCGTCGAGGACGGGGCGCTCTCCGCGGACCGGCTGGCGCGGGCGGCGCTGACCGAGGCGACCAAGGCGATGGTCCTCGCCGTCACCAAACGGGACGGCGAGGAGCCCGAGGCGTACGCCGCCCGGATCCTGGCGACGCCGGGCGCGCTGCTGGTCAAGACGGCCGACCTGGCCCACAACGCGGACCCGGCGCGGCTCGCGGCCCTGGACGGTCCGACCCGGGAGCGGCTGACGGCGAAGTACGCCCGGATGCGCGCGCTGTTGGGGCTGGCCGAGTTGGGGCTGGCCGGGTAGCGGTCCCGCCTACGAGGTGCTGACCGGCCCGGTCGCGGGCGGGTGGCCGGTACCCCAATGGCGGGCGCCGACCCGGGGTGGCACGGTCGTTGTCAGGGGGGCGGGACGCGCGTCCCGCCCGCCGACACCAGGAGCCCGCCATGCCGAAGATCACCCCGAACCTCTGGTTCGACACCCAGGGCAAGGACGCCGCCGAGTTCTACGTCTCGGTGTTCCCCCATTCCCGTATCACCCAGGTCTCGTACTACGGCGAGGCCGGTCCGCGCCCGGCCGGGACGGTGCTGACCGTCGATTTCGAGCTGGACGGGCAGCCGTACACGGCGATCAACGGCGGCCCGGAGTTCACCTTCGACGAGGCGATCTCGCTGCTGATCAACTGCGCGGACCAGGCGGAGGTCGACTACTACTGGGACACCCTGGGCAAGGGCGGCCGCACCGGTCCGTGCGGCTGGCTCAAGGACCGTTACGGCCTGTCCTGGCAGGTGGTCCCGGACGCGCTCGGCGAGCTGATGTCCGACCCCGATCCGGCGCGCGCCCAGCGCGCGTTGCAGGCGATGCTGGGGATGCAGAAGCTCGATGTCGATGCCTTGCGGGCGGCGGCGGACGGGGGCTGAGCCCGGCCTCGGGCCGGGGCGCCCGGGGCGGCGGCGCGCCCTGAAACGGCGGGGCAGGCGGGGCACCGGGGCCCGGCCCCGCCCCGCCTCACCCCCGCCCCTCACCGCCGTCCTCCGCGGCCCCCTCCGCGGCCCCCTCCGCGACCGTCGCCGCGATCTCGGCGGTGCGGGCCGCCTCCTCGGCGGCGAAGCGGCGGGCGTCCAACTGCTCGGCCAGCTCCTCGTCCCGGTCCATCAGCGTGTCCAGCTCCGCGTCGCCCAGGTCGAGGACGCCCAGGTCGGCGTAGGCACGGCGCAGGCGCGGGCTCCACAGGCCGATGTCCTTGACGCACGGCACGATGCGGCTGAAGAGCAGCTTGCGGAAGAGGTGCAGGAACTCCGACTGTTCGGTGAGTTCGAGGGCGTCGGCGCGCGGAATGCCGAAGTTCTCCAGGACCTCCAGACCGCGCAGCCGATCCCGCATCAGATAGCAGCCCTCGATGACGAACTCCTCGCGTTCGCGCAGTTCGGCGTCGGTGAGCTGCCGGTAGTAGTCGCGCAGCGCCATCCGGCCGAAGGCGACGTGCCGGGCCTCGTCCTGCATGACGTAGGCGAGGATCTGGTGCGGCAGCGGCTTGGTGGTGGTGTCGCGGATCATGCCGAACGCCGCCAGCGCCAGCCCCTCGATGAGCACCTGCATGCCGAGGTAGGGCATGTCCCAGCGGGCGTCGCGGAGGGTGTCGCCGAGGAGGGCGCGCAGGCTGTCGTTGACGGGGTAGAGCAGCTGGATCTTCTCGTGCAGGAAGCGGCTGTAGATCTCGGCGTGCCGCGCCTCGTCCATGGCCTGGGTGGCGGAGTAGAACTTCGCGTCGAGGTCGGGCACGGATTCGGTGATCCGGGCGGCGCACACCATCGCGCCCTGCTCACCGTGGAGGAACTGGCTGAACTGCCAGGCGGTGAAGTGCTGGCGCAGCGCGCCGCGGTCCCGTTCGGACATCCGGTCCCAGTACGGCGTGCCGTACAGGACCGTCGACTCGTCGGGGGTGCCGAGCGGGTCGAGCGGGTCGACCTCCAGGTCCCAGTCGATGCGGGTGGTGGCGTCCCACTGCTTGTCCTTGCCCTTCTGGTAGAGGGCGAGGAGCCGGGCGCGCCCCTCGTCGTACTCCCAGCTGAAGCGGGCGGCTCCGGCGGCGGGGACCTCCCACAGGAGGCCGTCGGCGGGTTCTCGGGTGTAGGTCTCGCGGCTCGACACGGGCGTCTCCTCGGCTCACCGGGCTGCTGGGGCCTGTCGTCACGCTCCGCCCGCCGGCCGGGGAACGCGTCGTGCGCTGCGGTACGGCGGCGGGGTCACTGGCAGGCTCACACGTTGCTTACCGGCGGGTCAAGAAGTCGTGTGCGGGGGATTGACGGGCTTACTGACGCGTCGTCTTATAAGACGTGACCGCCGGTAACCCATGAGCGAGGTAGCCACAGCCATGACGCGCGCGACGACCGCGACGACCCTCCCGGACACCGAGGTCCTGCGGGACGCCCTCGGGCTGCTCAAGGACCGCGAGCAGGTGGCCGAGCGCCTGCTCGACTCCTCGGCCACGCACTCCTTCGACCCCGACACCGCACTCGACTGGGACGCACCGTTCGAAGACGGCAAGTGGCACTGGCCGCCGGAGCTGGTGTCGCTCTACGACACGCCCCTGTACGCGGCGTGACCCGCATCCATGTCGTCGAGGAGGCGCGCCATGTGCGCTACGCGCGGGAGGAGTTGCGGCGGCAGATGGTGACGGCGCCGCGCTGGGAGCGGGAGCTGACCCGGGTCAGCGCGGGCGAGGCGGCGCGGGTCTTCTCCGTCGCGTTCGTCAACCCGGCGGTCTACAGCAACGTCGGCCTGGACCGGCGGGAGGCCGTCGCGCAGGTCCGGGCGAGCGGGCACCGCCGCGAGGTGATGCAGTCCGGCGCCAAGCGGCTGACCGACTTCCTCGACGAGATCGGCGTGCTGCGCGGCGTGGGCCGGAAGTTGTGGCGCAGCTCCGGGCTGCTGGCCTGATCCGTACGGACCGGCGGGCGGCGGCCCGGCCGTCTGTGCGGCGGCGAACGCGGGGCGGTTACGCTGCCGGTATGAACGGCAGCGGCACCGCCCCGGCAGTACCCCGACCCGCCTATCGCAGGATGGGCGTGGAGCAGCGCCGCAGCCAACTCCTCGCCGCCGCACTGGGACTGTTCGCCCACCGCGCACCCGAGGACGTGACGCTCGACGACGTCGCGACCGCCGCCGGGGTCTCCCGGCCGCTGGTCTACCGCTACTTCCCCGGCGGCAAACAGCAGCTGTACGAGGCGGCCCTGCGCAGCGCCGCCGACGCCCTCGAAGGCTGCTTCGACGAACCGGAGACCGGCCCGCTCACCCAGCGCCTCTCGCACGCCCTCGACCGCTATCTCGCCTTCGTCGACGAGCACGACGCGGGGTTCAGCGCGCTGCTCCAGGGCGGCAGCGTGGTCGGGACGTCCC
Organism: Streptomyces sp. NPDC059080; assembly: GCF_042739975.1. Lineage (NCBI taxonomy): Bacteria > Bacillati > Actinomycetota > Actinomycetes > Kitasatosporales > Streptomycetaceae > Streptomyces > Streptomyces sp. NPDC059080. The sequence continues at coordinate 51,618 of NZ_JBHYGX010000014.1, read as the reverse complement.
GGACGTCGGCGATCGTGGACGAGGTCCGGCGCGCCGCGGCCGACCACATCCTGCACCACCTCGGCGCACCGGAGCCGGGGCGGCGGCTGCGGATGACCGTCCGGATGTGGATCACGGCGGTGGAGGCCGCCTCGCTGATCTGGCTGGACGAGGAGAAACACCCGGACCTGGGCGAACTGCGGGACTGGCTGGTCGACCACTTCATGGCGCTGCTGGCCTCGACGGCGGCGCGCGACCCGCAGACGGCCCGGGTGGTGCGGCGGGCGCTGGCACTGGAGACCCGCGAGGGCCGGGTGGGCGACCTGGCCCGCCGCGCCCTGCCGGTCATCGGCGACGCCGGTCATCTGCTGTGAAGGGCGCCGCGTCCCGGGCCCGGCGTGAGCCGCCCGGCGCCCGCCGTGGCACCGGCCCGTACTCCTGACGCGCCCCCGGCCCGCTCCCCCCGGTGTGACACTTGCCCCGTGAGAAGCGAGAACACCCCGTTCACCGGTGGCCCGCTGGACGGCCGGGTGCTGCCGGTCCTCGTCGGCGCCACCGGCCGCCCGCCGAAGGTCTACACCGTGCCGGTCCCGCACGACGACGGCACCCCGCCGACGGTGCACGTCTACCGCCGCGTCCCGGGCCCGCCCGGCCGCCTCGGCCTGCCCCGCGGCTGGCGCTACGCGTACGACCCCGAAGGGGATGCGGGGCGCGGTCAGCTCAAGTGGCCCTGGAGCACGTCGGGTTGAGCCGCTGGGCGGGCGCACGGACACGAGCCCCGGGCGCCCCGCCCGGACGCGCGCCGCCGGCCCGCAACCGCCCGATGCGCCTCCCCCGCGCACCTCCCCACGCCGCCCGCGCGCCCGCACCCGGGCGCCCGCCTCCGCCGACTCCCCGCCCCCACACCCCCTCCACCCCTCTGGTCCGGACCATTGGCACTCAATGGTCCGGCCGCCCGGCGCCGATCGGGTGAGCCGACCGCCCGCTTCCTCCGGCTTCGTTCAGAAATCACCACCCACCGTGGCAGCATCCCCACCGTTCGCACGTCACGGATACGGCCGGACGGCCGGAGCACCGGGCACCCCGGCGCCCTGGCCGTCGGCGTCGGAGGTGGTCAGATGTCCGGTCCCGCACCGCGGTCGTCGCGCTCCCTGCGGTCGGCCGGTGCCGCGCTGCTCCTCGGCGCCACCGCGCTGACCGGCCCCGCGGCCCCCGCCACCGCCGCCCCCGCCCCGGCCCCGGAGACGACGGCCGCGACGGCCGCCACCCCCGGCGGCCCGGCCCCGGCCCCGGCCCCCCACAGCCCCGCCGCCCTCCTCCGCCGCCTCCAGGCCCTCTACCGCTCCGCCGAGGAGTCCACCGAGGCGTACAACGCCACCCAGGAGGCCCTCAAGGCGACGCAGACGCGCGCGACGAGCCTCGACGAGCGGCTGCAACAGGCCCGCGCCCGGCTCGCCGGGGCCCGCGCCGACGCCGGGCGGCTGGCCCGCCAGCAGTACCAGGGCGGCGGCCCCGCCACCCTCGCCTCGTACGTCCGGGTGCTGCTCGCCGACGACCCGGAGCAGGCGATGGACCGCAGCCATCTGCTGCACACCGCCGCCACCGAGGCCGCCGCCACCATCGGCCGGATGGCCCGCGGCGCGCGGCGGGCCGACGCCCTCGCCCGGCAGGCGGACGCCGCCCTCGACCGGCAGCGCGCCCTCACCGCACAGCGCGCCCGGCAGCAGGCCACCGTGCAGTACCGCCTCAAGGACGTCGAGCGGTTGCTGGCCCAGCTCTCCGAGGACCAGCTCACCGCGCTCGACAGGCTGGAGAGCGACGGCGCCGCCACCGCGCAGCGAGCGCTGGAATCCCGCGGCGCGCTCGGCGCGGCGGGCGCCCCCTCGTCCGCGGGCGACCGGGCCATCGCCTACGGCCTGCGCCAGGTCGGCAAACCGTACGCCTGGGGGGCCACCGGACCCGACGCGTTCGACTGCTCCGGCCTCACCTCGCAGGCGTGGTCGCACGCCGGGCGGACCATTCCGCGCACCAGCCAGGAGCAGTGGAAGCGGCTGCCGCACGTCCCGCTGAACCGGCTGCGCCCCGGCGACCTCGTCGTCTACTTCCCCGGCGCGACCCATGTGGCGCTGTACGTCGGCGCAGGGAAGGTCGTCCAGGCACCGCGCCCGGGCACCGCCGTCCGCCTCTCCCCGCTCGCCTCGGACCCGCCGCTCGGCGCCGTCCGCCCGGACCCCGCCGCCCGGCCGGTCACCGGCTACACCGCGCCCCGTCAGATCACCGCGGACGGCCCGGCGCCCGGCGCGGCGGACACCGGATACGCCACGTCCGCCGCCCCCGGGCACTGAGCCGGGGACGGCGGACGGAAGCGGCGGACGGTCCGGAGGTCAGGCCGCCGGGCCGCCGAACGACCCCAGGTACGCGTCGGCCTTCTCTTGCTCGAAGAAGAAGTTCTCGAAGTCGGCCGGGTTGTTGAAGCCGTTGGCGAAGCGGTCCGCGACCGGCTGGATCTGGCCGGCGGCGCCGATCAGGTTCAGCACGTGCTCGGGCGGCGGCGCCAGCATCGCGTTGGTCCACTTGGTGACGTGCTGCGCGGTCTGCCAGTAACGCTCGAAGGTGGCCTGCATCCACTCCGCGTCGAACGGCTGGTCACCGCGCTCGACGATGGAGGAGAGGTAGGCGGCGGCGCACTTGGAGGCGGAGTTGGAGCCCTGGCCGGTGATCGGGTCGTTGGCGACGACGACGTCCGCGACACCGAGGACCAGACCGCCGGAGGGCAGCCGCCCGATGGGGTTGCGCACAGTCGGGGCGTACCGCCCGGCCAGCGTGCCCTGCGCGTCGGTCAGTTCGACCTTCGTGGAACGCGCGTACTCCCAGGGCAGGAACTTCTCCAGCAGTTCGAGGGTGAGCGCCAGGTGTTCGTTGGGGTCCTTGACGCCCTGGAACGCGTCGAGCGGACCGCCCGGTATGCCCTCCCAGAAGAGGATGTCGGCGCGGCCGGAGTTGGTGAACGTCGGCATGACGAACAGCTCGCCGACGCCGGGCACCAGGTTGCAGCGCACCGCGTCGAACTCGGGGTGCTCCGGACGCGGGCCCATGCCGTGGACGTACGCGACGGCCAGGGCGCGCTGCGGGGTGTCGTACGGCGAGCGGGACGCGTCGCGGCCGAACATCGAGACCAGTTCGCCCTTGCCCGCCGAGACCAGCGTCAGGTCGTAGCGGCTGGCGAAGAAGTCCAGGTCGGAGACTGCGGCGCCGTGAATGACGAGCTGGCCGCCACGCTGCGCGAAGGTCTCCATCCAGCCGGCCATCTTGACCCGCTGGTCGACGGACTGGGCGTAGCCGTCGAGCTTGCCCACCCAGTCGATGGCGCGCTGGGAGCCCTCGGGGGACTCGAAGCTGCCGGGGGCCGCGACCGAGACGCCCAGGCCCTCGATGCGCGGCGCCTGGTTCTCCCAGAAGTTGATCTGGAGGTCACGCTCGTGCTGGAGGGCGGTGTGGAACATGCACTGCGTCGACATGACCCTGCCGGAGCGGATCTCGTCGGAGGTGCGGTTGGACATCAGGGTGACCTCGTACCCCTTGGACTGGAGGCCAAGGGCAAGCTGGAGGCCGGACTGACCGGCTCCCACGACGAGTATCTTCCGCATGGTGGTGCTCTTCTCTGCGTTTGCTGCTGCTTCGGGGAGGGGGGATCGGTGCGGGCGGCAGCCTATTCGGGCGTTTCGGCCAGCGCGTGGCCGACCAGTGCCAGCAGCGACTGGACGACGGTGGGCCGGTTCCGCGCGTCCATGATCACGATGGGTACGTGGGGCGGCACGGTCAGCGCGTCCCGCACGTCCTCCACCGCGTACATCGACGTCCCCTCGAAGTGGTTGACGGCGACGACGTAGGGCAGCTGGCAGCTCTCGAAGTAGTCGAGCGCCGGGAAGCAGTCCTCCAGCCGGCGGGTGTCCGCCATCACGATCGCGCCGATCGCCCCGCGCACCAGGTCGTCCCACATGAACCAGAAGCGCTGCTGTCCGGGCGTGCCGAACAGGTAGAGCACCAGGTCCTGGTCGAGCGTGATGCGGCCGAAGTCCATCGCGACCGTGGTGGTCTTCTTCTCCGGCGTGGCGGTCAGATCGTCCGTCTCCGCGCTGGCCTGCGTCATCACCGCCTCGGTCTGCAGCGGGGTGATCTCCGAGACCGAGCCGACGAAGGTGGTCTTGCCGACGCCGAAGCCACCGGCGACCACGATCTTCGTGGCGATCGGGGCGCGCGAGCGGTCGGTCTGCCAGCTCTGCAGACCCGAGTCGGCGGCGGACTGCGCACCACCGGCGAACAGGTCCACGTCGTCGGCGCCCGCCGCACCGGCCGTTATCGTGTCAGAGCCTGTGAAGTCCACTCAGCACCCTTTCCAGCAGCGCGCGGTCGGGCCGGCCAGTGCCGTGACCGGTGCCGTAGACGCGGATCTTTCCCTGGTCGGCGAGGTCGCTCAGCAGCACCCGGACCACGCCGAGCGGCATATTGAGCAGTGCGGAGATCTCCGCCACGGAACGCATCCGGCGGCACAGCTCCACGATGGCGCGCATCTCCGGCATGACCCGGTCGCCCCAGCCACCGGACGTCAGCTCCGGACGCTCGCTGGGGGCGTCGAGCGCCGCCACGAACGTCTCGACGAGCAGGACGTGACCGAAGCGGGTCCGGCCGCCGGTCAACGAATACGGTCGTACGCGCGCGGGTTTGCGGTCCCCGCCGCGCACGGGGAGTTGGGGTGTGGTGCTCACTGGGTGCTCTCCATCGACTTACGCAGTTCGCTGCGGAGTTCGGGGGTGAGGACATGTCCGGCCCGGCCGACGAAGAGCGCCATGTGGTAGGCGATGATGCTCATGTCGCAGTCCGGGGTGGCGTGCACGCCGAGCAGCGAACCGTCGCTGATCGACATGACGAAAAGACTGCCCTCGTCCATGGTGACCATGGTCTGTTTGACCAGCCCGCCGGACATCAGCTTGGCGGCGCCGGAGGTGAGGCTGCCCAGTCCGGAGACGATGGTGGCCAGGTCGGCGCTGGAGCCGCGGGGCCCCCCGCCCTCCGTGTGCGCCGCCGCCTCACCCTGTCCGGGGTCGGAGGAGAGCAGCAGCAGACCGTCGGAGGAGACGACGGCGACGGAGAGAATCCCCGGGACCTCGTCGACAAGATTGGTCAGCAGCCAGTGCAGGTTCCGGGCCTGGGTGCTCCGGCCGCCTGCTCCGTGAGCAATGGGCGCTTGGGCCATCAATCGCGTGCCTCCTCGACAACGTGGCTCATCCCCGGGGCCCCCGCACCGCCGGTGTCCATCTGTGAGCTGGTCTGCTGCGCGGCCTGGTCCTGCGGCGCGGCGGGCTGCGGCGCGGCGGGTTGCGCCGCGCCACCCGGGCCCTCGGGACGGCCCCCGAACTCCGCCTCGACCTCGCGGCGTCCGGAGCGCGCCCCCTGCTGGAAGCCGCCGAGCCGTCGGCGCAGCGCCTCCGCGTTGGCCTTGCCGGTCTTGCGCGGCGCGGCGGCGTTCTCCTTCGGCGCCACGACCTTGGGCGTCCGCTTGGGCAGGCCCAGGTCCGTACGGCGCTGCTCGGGCACCGCGGGCTGCTCCCCGGCGCCCGGTGCGGCCGCCTCGGCGTGCGGCGCGGCCGCCTGCGCGGGCTCCGCGGCCGGAGCGGGCCGGGTGTGCTGGTCGGGCCCGATGGCGTACGGGTCTGCCGGTGCCGCGGGCTCCGCCGGACGACGGTGACTGCCGGTGCCGGGCTCACCGTAGGGGCCGGACGACATCGGCCCGTACGGGCTGCCGCCGACGGGCGCCTGCGGTGCGGCCGGTGCCTGCGGAACCTGGGCCTGCGGTGCGGCGGGCGCCTCGGTGTACGGGGCGACGGGACCGGCCGGTGCGGGACGGCCGGAGGCCGCGTCCGGGACGGCGGGGGCGACGGGCGCCTGCGGGCCCGGAGCCTGCGCCGCGCCCGGAGCCTGCGCCGCGCCCGGAGCCTGCGCCTGCGGAGCTATCTGCGTCCGCGGAGCCGGGGCCTGGGCCTGCGGGGCCCCCACCTGCGGGTCCCTCGGCGTCTGCGGCCCGGTGGGGGCCTGCGCCGCCGGGTTCGGGTCCGTGGGCGCGCCGCGGTCCGGGAGTCCGGCCGCGTCGACGGCGCGCTCGGCGGCGGCGACCAGCGGGTCGGCCTGCGGGGCGGGGGTCACGGCGGGCTGTGCGGGGGCCCCGCCGCGCTTCGGGAGGGCCGACGGGTCGGCGCGCAGCACCCGCGCCTGGAGCGCGTTGGAGTTCGCCTCAGCGACCGAACCGGGCAGGGCCGGGCCGGCGGACGCGGGCGTACCCGCGCGGGTGTTCACCGGACCCGGTCGGGTCGGCAGGATCGAACCGGGCAGCACCACGACGGCGGTGACGCCGCCCTGCTGCTGGGCCCGCAGCTGCACCCGGACGCCGTGCCGGGCGGCGAGCCGCACCACGACGTACAGGCCCAGGCCCAGGGCCTCGTCGATGGACTCGGAGGTGGACGCGGTCTCCGCGTCGGCGAGCCGCTCGTTGAGCTCGGCGAGGCGTTCGGCGGTCATGCCGATGCCCTCGTCCTGCACCGAGAGCATCAGCTCACCGGTCTCCAGCAGCCAGCCGGACAGCTCGACATGGGCCTCCGGCGGGGAGAACGCGGTGGCGTTCTCCAGGAGTTCGGCGACCAGGTGACTGATGTCGTCGGCGGCGAACCCGGCGATCTGCGCATGCGGCGGCAGCGACTGGATGATCACCCGGTCGTAGCGCTCGATCTCGCTGACCGAGGCGCGCAGCACCTCCAGCAGCGGCACCGGGCCCGGGTGGCCGGTGCCGTGTTCGGTACCAGCCAGGACCAGCAGGTTCTCGCTGTTGCGGCGCATCTGCGCGGCGAAGTGGTCGAGCTTGAAGAGGGTTTCCAGGGCCGCCGGGTCCTGCTCCTGCTCCTCCATCGACTCGATGACATGGAGCTGACGCTCGACCAGGCCGACGGTGCGCAGCGCGAGGTTGACGTACCGGCCGTGCACACCGGTACGCAGCGTCGCCAGCCGCTCGGTCAGCTCCCCGACCTCGGCCCGCAGCGCGTCACGCTCGCCGTCGAGCACCTCGCGCTCGTCGGCCAGCCGCTGCCGGGCGTTGATCAGCCGGCCGCGCTCGCCCTCCAGCTCGGCGGTGCGCCGGGCCACGTCGGCGACCTGCGCGTGCAGCGCGTTGACGGAGCGGACGGCGGCGGCGAACTCGTCGTTGCGGCCCTTGAAGGCGATGGGCTCCTCGTGCGCCGGGTCCGCGGCGACCCGCTTGGCGCCGAGCCGCAGCGCGGCCAGCGGGCGGGTCATGGAGCGGGCGGCGGAGATCGAGACGCCGAGCGCGAGCAGCAGGCAGACGCCGACCAGGGCGATCCGCACCTCCAGCGCGGTGACGTCGTCGTCGCGCAGGTCGGAGAGGCGCTGGATCTCCTGGGTGGCCAGGGCCGATTCGACGCCGCGCATCAGGTCGATCCGGGCGGTGAGCGTGGCCTGGACCCGCGAGCGGCTGAGCGCCACGTCGGCGGCGTCCATGCGCGGCTGGTCGGTGAGGCGGGTGAGGTACCGCTCGGCGGCGGTGACGTCCGCGCCGTTGACCGTGGCGTCGTAGCGGTCCTGAGTGCTCTCCCCGGCAACCTGCGTGAAGTCCGCGAGGGAACCCTGTTCGCGCAGGTGGGCGAGTTGGGCCGCGGCGGACAGCTGGGGCTGCTCGCCGCCCGCCCGCAGCGCCGCGAGCAGCAGCGCGCGGGTCCCGGCGGCCTGTTCGACGGCGCGGCCCAGCGCGGGCAGCGCCCGGGTGTCGGCGTCGGCGCCGTCCGCGCGTCCGGGCAGGGAGTGGGCGATGTCGTCGGCGATGGCGCCGAGCGCCTGGAGGGCACGGGTGTACGCCTCGTAGGTGGACTGCGCGGTCGCCGGTCCGGCCAGGGCCTCCTGACGGATCTGCGGCAGCCCGGAGAGCTGCTTCTCGGCGGCGGCGTAGACCGTGGTCTCGCCGGACGCGCCCTGGGAGGCGGCGCGCAGATCGCGCAGCTGCCGGTCGACGCGGGCGCGCAGCGCCTCGTAACCGGCGGCGGTGCTCCCGCCACGCCCGGTGGCGACGTACGACGTCATGGTGTCGCGCTCGTCCGCCAGGGAGTGGGACAGCGCTATCGCCCGCGCGTCGAGTTGTGCCAGTTCGACGAGTCGCTGACTGGTGTGGGTGTCGTCCACCGCGGCGCTGATGCCGGGGGCACCGGCACCCGCTACGGCGACCGCGACCACCGCCACCGCGCCCATCAGACGGTTGCGCACCCGCGCGGGGCGCCTGCCCGCGGGGTCACCACCGGTCGTCGCATCCCGGCCGGGGCCTGTGCCCGTATCCGGTACCGGGACCGGTCGGGCCGGCGTTCCCGGCTTACCTGCGCTGCCCCGAAGCCGCTTCTTCCGCACCGCTGCTCGCATTCCTGTCTCGCCTGCCCACGCCGTGTGGCGCGCGGGTCCGGCTCGGTTTCCGCTCGCGGGGCGAACCTGCGCGAAACCGCAGCAGTGCACGCTTCCGCGAAGGGAAACAGCCCGGCCTTGCGCGGCGCGACGTATGTCCCGGCCCGCCCCCCAATGATTCGGGAAGCGACCTTTCCACCGGCTCCGCGCAGTGGCTCGGCAACACTTGCCCGGCCACGCGAATGAGTGAACATCAATCGGAAGTTGACCATCAACTTCCGTGCGTGGCCGATTCTCGGTGCAACCCGGCGTAACCCTGTGGTGCGTTTGGAGAACCGGTCGGCTCCTGCAAGGATGCCCGCCCGCACCGCGCGCACCCCTGCACGGGGCGCCCCGCCGCGCGCACCGGACGCCGGCCCGCCGTCCACCCGCCCGCGCGGCGCCGCCACCGCCGCCGCTCGCCGCCGCTCCGGCAGACTGCCCGGCATGCGCATCGAACTCGCCGTCGCACCGGGCGATCCCCAACACCCAAACGAGGACTACGCGTCCGTCGCTCTGCCCGCGTCCGGCCGGGGCGGAACTTTGGTGCTGCTGGACGGCGTGACCCCGCCCGAGGGCGACTACGGGTGTACGCATCCGGTGCCGTGGTTCACCGCGCGGCTCGGGGGCGCGATGCTCGAACTGTCGGTTTCGCACCGGGACATGACGCTCACTGAGGCACTCGCGGCAGCCATCTCCCGTACGGCCGCCCTTCACCGGCCGGCGTGTGACCTTTCTCACCCCCGCACCCCGCAGGCCACGGTGGTCGCCGTGCGGTGGTCCGAGGAGAGCGTCGAACACCTCGTACTCTCCGACTCGGTCCTGCTGTTGACGCGCGTGGACGGTTCCGTGACACCGGTGCGCGACACGCGGCTCGACGAGCTGACCCCGGCGGTCCGCGCCGAACGCGAGGCGCTGCGGGCGCTGCCGCGCGGCTCGGCCGAGCGCACGGCGGCCGCCCGCCGGTACGTACGTTCCGTCGAGGCGCTGCGGAACGCCGAGGGCGGGTTCTTCACGGCGGCGGCCGATCCGTCGGTCGCCGCCCGCGCGGTCACCGGGTGCACACCGCGCGCCGAGGTGCGCGCGCTGACGGCGCTCAGCGACGGCGCCGGGCGCTGGGTCGAGGTGTTCCGCGAGGGTTCCTGGCAGGGGTGCGCGGCGCTGGTGGCCGGCGACGGTCCGCAGGCGCTGATCGATGCGGTCCGCGCGGCGGAGGCGGCGGACCCGGAGGGCGCCGCGTACCCGCGCGGCAAGGCGCGGGACGACGCGGCGGTGGTGTACGTGGAGCCGTGAGGGCGGGACGGCCGGGGCACGCCCGGCCGGACGCGGGGCAGCGGACGGCCGGACGCGGGGCGGGGGACGGCCGGACGCGGGGCGGGGGACGGCCGGTGCGGGCAACGGACGGCCGGTGCGGAGCCCCGCCCGGTGCGGCGCACGGCGGGACTCCCCCACGGGTACGCCCTACGCCCCGTCCTCCCCCTCCTGTTCGGCGTTGAGGCGGTGCAGCAGGCGGCTCAGTTCGGCGACCTCGGTGCGGTCCCAGGCCGCGAGGCGGCGGGCGTAGCGGGCGCGGCGGGCGAGGCGGGCCCGGCCGTAGCGGTCGTGGCCCTCGTCGGTGAGGCGGACCAGGACGGCGCGGCCGTCGGCGGGGTCGGGCTCGCGGGTGACCAGGCCGAGCTCTTCGAGGGCGTGCAGTTGACGGCTCATCGTCGCCTTGCCGACGCCGAAGTAACCGGCCAGGTCGGTGGCGCGCTGCGCCCCGGCGTCGGAGAGGCGCACCAGCAGGCCGTACGCGGCGGGCTCCATGTCGGGGTGGACCTCGCGGGCCAGCTCGCCGGAGGAGGCGCGGGCCCGGCGCAGGAACACCGCCAACTCGCGTTCCAGGGCGAGGAATACGTGGTCCACACCCGCCGCGTCGCCGTGCTCCGCCGCTCCGTCGGCTCCGGTGTTGTGCACGTCAGCACCCTTTCCGGCGTTTCCGTTCGTGAAAAGTTTCCGTTCGCCGCCGCCGAAGCCGCAGCTCCGCCAGTATTTCGCAGGATGAGACCAACGGCAGCCCCGTATCCCCCTTTTATCGCCGCGGTCTACGCGCGTATCGTCATTTCTGGCATGGGCACACCAAGTCATCGGGTGTCCGGCCATCCCGGTCCGCGTACGGCGTCCGCACCGACGGGCGCCCACGCGCACCACGCACGCCGCACCACCGCGCACCGCACCTCAGCACCTCCGCACCCGCACGTCGGCACCTGCAATTCCGGCACCACGCACCGCACTCCGCCGCACTCCGCCGCACTCCGCCGCGCCCCGCGGCGGGGGGGGGGGGGGGCGCCCGGCGGGGGGGGGGGGCGCCCGCGCGGGCGGGGGGGGGGGGCGCGCGGGCGCTCTCCCGCCGCGCCCCGCACCCCGCCGACCACCCGCGCCACCCCCCACGCCACCACAGCGCCACCGGCCCCGCACCGGGGCACCCGCAGCCCGCTTGGCCGCCTTAGCCCGGCGGCGCGTGGCACCGGGGCCGCGGTCCGCCGCGGCCCCGTCATCCCCCCTCAGGTCACCTCAACGAAATCCGGAGGCACGCATGCTCGTGCACAGGTCGGGCTCCCCTCACCGCACCCGCTCCCTGGCCACCGTGGCCGGCGCCCTGCTCGCGCTCTTCGCGCTGCTGCTGGGCCTGCCCGGCAGCGCGACGGCCGCCGCGACGCCCGCCAAGGACGCGCCCGAACCGTCCCACCCCGCCCAGGACTGGGCCGGATCGCAGATCGCCGCACACGAGGGCACCGGCTCGGTCCGCCCGGCGACCGGGCTGCTCGCCGGGGTCGAGGGTGTCGACGTCAGCGGTCACCAGGGCAGCGTCGACTGGTCGGCGCTGTGGAACAGCGGCGTGAAGTTCGCGTACGTCAAGGCGACGGAGTCGACGACGTACACCAACCCCTCCTTCGCGCAGCAGTACAACGGCTCGTACAACATCGGCATGATCCGCGGCGCGTACCACTTCGCCACGCCGGACACCTCCAGCGGCGCGGCCCAGGCCACCTACTTCGTCGACCACGGCGGCGGCTGGTCCAAGGACGGCAGGACCCTGCCGGGCGCGCTGGACATGGAGTACAACCCGTACGGCGACACCTGCTACGGCATGACCGCCACCGGGCTCGTCAACTGGATGAAGGACTGGTTCGCGACCTACAAGTCGCGCACCGGCCGGGACGCGGTCCTCTACACCTCCACCAGCTGGTGGAAGCAGTGCACCGGCAACAACACCGGCTTCGGCAGCGTCAACCCGCTGTGGGTGCCACGCTACGGCTCGTCGGTCGGCGAACTCCCGGGCGGGTGGGGCTTCCACACCATCTGGCAGTACACCTCGACCGGCCCGAACGTCGGGGACCACAACTCCTTCAACGGCGCGTACGACCGGCTCCAGGCCCTCGCCAACGGCTGATCCGCGCGCACGAACGGGGCCCCCCCCCCGCCGGGGGGGGGGGCCCCCCGGGGGGGGGCCCCCCCCCGCCCCCCCCCCCCGCGGGCCCCCCCCCCCCCCGGGGGGGGCCGCGCGGGGGCGCGGGGGGCGCGGGGGGGGGGGGGGGGGGGGGGGGCCCCGGTGCGAGGGCCCGCCGCGTCCCTCACCCCGCGGCGGGCACCGCCCCGTCCGGTGCGGCCGGGTCGCGGACCGGCGTGGCTGCGTCGGTCAGCGCCAGCTCCAGCACCGTGCGCACATCGGTGACCGGCCGTACGTCGAGGGTCTGAAGGATCTCCTCGGGGACCTCGTCCAGATCCGGTGCGTTGCGCTGCGGGATGATCACCGTGGTGATGCCCGCACGGTGCGCGGCGAGCAGCTTCTGCTTGATCCCGCCGACCGGCAGCACCCGCCCGGTCAGCGACACCTCACCGGTCATCGCCACATCCGGCCGCACCTGACGGCCGGAGAGCAGCGAGGCCAGCGCGGTCGTCATCGTCACGCCCGCGCTCGGCCCGTCCTTCGGGACGGCTCCGGCCGGTACGTGGAGATGGACGCCGCGCTCCTTGAGGTCGCCGACCGGAAGTTCCAGCTCCGCGCCGCGCGAGCGCAGGAACGACAGCGCGATGTGCGCCGATTCCTTCATCACGTCGCCGAGCTGACCGGTGAGCGTCAGCCCCGAGGCGCCGGTCTCCGGGTCGGCGAGCGATGCCTCGACGTACAGCACATCGCCACCGGCGCCGGTGACCGCGAGTCCGGTGACCACCCCGGGCACGGCGGTCCGCCGCACGGCCGGGTCCTGCGCCGCCTCCGGGGTGTGGTGCGGCCGTCCGATCAGCGGGCGCAGCTCCTCGGCGCCGACGGTGAACGGCAGCTCCTGCTCGCCCAGTTCGTGCCGGGCTGCCACCTTGCGCAGCAGCCGGGCCACCGCGCGCTCCAGGTTCCGTACGCCGGCCTCGCGGGTGTACTCCCCGGCCAGGCTGCGCAGCGCGTCGTCGGTGAGGGTGACCTCGCCGGGCGCGAGTCCGGCCAGCTCCAGCTGGCGCGGCAGCAGATGGTCGCGGGCGATGACGATCTTCTCGTCCTCGGTGTAGCCGTCCAGCCGCACCAGCTCCATCCGGTCCAGCAGCGGCCCGGGGATGGCTTCGAGGACGTTGGCGGTGGCGAGGAACACCACGTCGCTGAGGTCGAGTTCGACCTCCAGGTAGTGGTCGCGGAAGGTGTGGTTCTGCGCCGGGTCCAGGACCTCCAGGAGGGCGGCCGCGGGGTCGCCGCGGTAGTCGGAGCCGACCTTGTCGATCTCGTCGAGCAGCACCACCGGGTTCATCGAACCGGCTTCCTTGATCGCCCGGACGATGCGGCCGGGCAGCGCGCCGACGTACGTCCGCCGGTGCCCACGGATCTCCGCCTCGTCGCGTACGCCGCCGAGCGCCACCCGGACGAAGGAGCGGCCCATGGCCCGGGCGACGGACTCGCCGAGCGAGGTCTTGCCGACACCGGGCGGCCCGACCAGCGCCAGCACGGCGCCCCCGGCGCGGCGCCCGCCGCCGGTGGTGGCCTCGGCATCGTCGGCGCCGGCCCGTTCGGCGCGCCGCTTGCGGACCGCCAGGTACTCGGTGATCCGCTCCTTGACGTCCTCCAGACCGGCGTGGTCCGCGTCCAGCACGGCGCGCGCCCCGGTGATGTCGTAGGCGTCCTCGGTCCGTTCGTTCCAGGGCAGTTCGAGGACGGTGTCGAGCCAGTTGCGGATCCAGGGGCCCTCGGGGCTCTGGTCGCCGGCGCGTTCCAGCTTGTCGACCTCCTTGAGGGCGGCCTTGCGGACGTCCTCGGGGAGCGCGGCGGCCTCGACGCGGGCGCGGTGGTCGCCGCTCTCGTCGTCGGCGTCGCCGTTCAGCTCGGACAGCTCCTTGCGGACCGCCTCCAGCTGCCGCCGCAGCAGGAATTCGCGCTGCTGCTTGTCGACGCCCTCCTGGACGTCCTTGGCGATGGACTCGGCGACGTCCTGCTCGGCCAGATGGTCGCGGAGCGTCTCGGTGGCGAACTTCAGCCGGGCGACCGGGTCGGTGGTCTCCAGCAGCCGGATCTTCTGCTCGGTGGTGAGGAACGGCGAGTACCCGGCGTTGTCGGCGAGGGCGGAGACGTCCTCGATCTGCTGGACGCGGTCGACGACCTGCCAGGCACCGCGCCTGCGCAGCCAGCTGGTGGCCAGCGCCTTGTACTCGGTGACGAGCTCGGTCACGGCGCCGGGAAGGGTGCGGCCGCCCTCGCCGTCGGCGGTGCCCGGCACCGTCTCCTCGACGGCGCTGCCCGCCACCCAGAGTGCGGCCCCCGGGCCGGTGGTCCCGGAGCCGATACGCACCCGGCGCAGCCCGCGGATCAGCGCGCCCGGGTCACCGTCGGACAACCGGCCGACCTGCTCGATCCGCCCGAGCGTGCCGATCGCCGCGTAGGTGCCGTCGACCCGGGGCACAAGCAGCACCTCCGGCTTGTTGCCCTGGACGGCGGCGGACTGCGCGGCCTCCACGGCGGCCCGTACGTCCGCGTCCGACAGGTCCAGCGGCACGACCATCCCGGGCAGGACCACCTCGTCATCGAGGGGCAGCACCGGCAGAGTGAGCGTGTGGGACGACGAAGCCATGATCTCCCCTTCGGCAGGCAAGTTGAGCTATTCCCACTCAATGCCGGGGAGCGGGGAGATGTTCCCCGGTCCGTGTTCGCCGTGAGCGATCAGCGGATCGCCGTCCGGCGCGACGCCCCCGTGGCCGGTACCCGCGCCACCGCGCCCACCGGGCGCCACGGCCCGCCCGCCGCTACGGAAAATCGCTTGCCCACCCTCGTACCGTCGAACCATGACGGACATCGACGGCTTGCTCGCGGCCTACGACGAGCGGATGCGGGGCGTCCCGCCGGACCTGCCCCGGGGCGTCACCACGGAGCGGGACGGGCTGCTGACGCGGCTGACCGGGCAGTTCCGCGGCTTCGTCAGCGGCCCGCCGGACCTGGGCGTACGCGGCGCCGCGCTGGATGCGCTGATCGCCCGGCAGTGCGCGGTGTTCGCCGCCCGGGGCGAGGCCGTGGAGTGGAAGACCCACGGCCATGACCTGCCGGAAGAGCTCCCCGAGCGGCTGCGTGCCGCCGGGTTCGTGCCCGAGGAGCGGGAGACGGTGCTCATCGGCCGCGCCCGGGAGATGGCCGGGGAGCCCGTACTCGCCGAGGGCGTCACGCTGCGCCAGGTCACCGACGACGCCGATATGCGGCGCATCGCGGCCATGGAGACGGCGGTCTGGGGCGACGACCACGGCTGGCTGGCCGACGATCTGACCGCCCGGGTGGCCGCCGCCCCGGACCGCATCGCCGTCCTGGTGGCGGAGGCCGGGGGCGAGGTGGTCTCGGCGGGCTGGCTGGTGCTGCAGGCCGGCACCGGTTTCGCGAGCCTGTGGGGCGGCTCGACGCTGCCCGCCTGGCGCGGCCGCGGCGTCTACCGCGCCCTGGTCGCCGCCCGCGCCACGCTCGCCGTGGCCCACGGCGCGGACCTCCTCCAGGTCGACGCCTCCGACGCCAGCGCCCCGATCCTGCGCCGCCTCGGCTTCCATGCGGTGACCACGACGACGCCGTACGTGTGGACGCCGGGGGGCGGGTGAGGGCAGCGAACCGGGCGCGGGCGGGCCGTGACCGGGGCGGGCCGGGGCAGGGGCGGACGGACGCGGCGGCCCGGACCGTGCGGGCTCGGCCTGGCCCGGGCGGCTCTCCGGGGCGGCCCGGCGCGCCCCCGGGCGGGCCGTGACCGGGCCGGCCCGGGGCACGGGCGGACGGGCCGCCCGCCGCCCGCCCCGCATCCAGCTCAGCGCCGCCGCACCCCCGCCACCGGCACCGCACGCCCCGGCACCCGCCGCAGCGCCGGATGCCCCAGATCCCCGTGGAGCCGCACCGGGCGCGGGCCGGACCGCCCCCGGCGCAGCAGCGGCCAGGCCGTCACGCCCAGGGTGAGGGAGAGGAGGTGGCCGCAGGAGCTGAGCGGGTCCGCGAAGGTCAGCAGGTCCGCCGTGACGTAGTAGCCGGCGCCGCCGAGCAGCGGCCACCGCAGCCGCCCCGGCAGCAGCCCGGCCAGCGCTCCGGCGCAGGTCATCACGCCGTAGCTGATGCCGTAGTCGAGACGGTGCGCCGCGCCGGGCGGCAGCGCCCCGGTGGCGACGGCGGCGCCCACCGGCAGCTCCGTGGCGAGGGTGGCCAGCACATGGCCGCCGAGGAAGACCGCGACGGTGCGCACCGCGCCGACCCGCCGCTCCAGCCCGGCAAGCACCACGACGAAGGCACACGCGAACCCGGAGAGCAGCCCGCCGTCGATCCACAGCGCGCTCGCCACCAGCACCCGCAGCGGCGTCGCCGCCAGATGCGCCGCGTCGGTACTGGAGCCCCGCAGCAGCTCCGCCACCCGCACCGGGTCCGCGTACGCCGCGAAGAGCGAGGTCCCCATCAGCAGCAACGCGTACCAGAAGGTGAACGGCGTCGCCCGGGGCCCGGGCAGCAACCGCCACGCCCACCGGCCCGACCGCACCGCACCGCTCACCGCACCGCTCACCACACCGCCCCTCCCCTTCGGTCCTGGTCCTCCTACGCCCGCCATGCTCAACGCCCGGCGACGCCCGCCCGTTCACCGCGCGCCCGCCCGCCCCACGTGAAGTACCTCACGGCGCACAACCCGGGGCGGGCCCGCCGCGTTGCCCGGACTATCGGCTGGACCGGTGCCCGCGCGGTTGGCCAGGATGGCCGCATGACTCCCGTTCCCCCCGACCCGAGCTTCCCGACCCCGGCCGGTACCGCGGAGGGCCCGGTCACGCTGGACCGCCGCGAGGGTCCGTACGGCGAGGTGGTGCTGCGCCGGCGCGGCGGCGCGGACGGCTCCGGTGGCGCGCCGGTCCACGAGATCATCGCCAACGGCTGCTTCCTGATGGACACCTCCGACGGCCGCTCCGAGCGGCTGCTGATCGATGCGGCGCTGGCCGGTCTGCCGTCGGAGCGGGAGCGTCCGGCCGTGCTGCTCGGTGGCCTCGGCGTGGGGTTTTCGCTGGTCAGAGCGGTGGAGGAGCGCTGGGGGCGGATCGCGGTGGTCGAACGGGAGGCCGCGGTGATCGACTGGCACCGCACCGGCCCCCTGTCCACGCTGACCGGCCGGGCGCTCGCCGACCCCCGCACCGCGATCGTGCACGCCGATCTGGTGGCCCATCTGCGCGACGACGCGGCCCCGGGTTCGTACGACGCGCTGTGTCTGGACATCGACAACGGGCCGGACTGGACCGTCACCGACGGCAACGGCGGGCTCTACTCCCCCGCCGGGCTCGCGGCCTGCCGGGCGGCGCTGACGGCGGGCGGGGTGCTGGCCGTCTGGTCGGCCCAGCCGTCGCCCGCCTTCGACCAGGCCCTCCGGAATGCCGGTTTCCAGCGCGTTCGCACGGAAGAGGTGCCTGTCGCCCGAGGTGTCCCCGACGTCGTTCACCTCGCGCACAAGGGCGCGTAGCCGACAGTCACACTGTGCGCTTACGCTGCTCCCCTGGATGTGACGCGGCGCGGGGGGCCCCCCCCCCCGCCCGGGGCCCCCCCCCCCCCCGCCCCCCCGCCCCCCCCCCCCCCCCCCGCCCCCCGGGGCCAGGAGGGGGGGGGGGGTGGCCCCA
>NZ_JBHYGX010000014.1:2831-34025 GCF_042739975.1 Streptomyces sp. NPDC059080 | reverse complement strand
CGCGCTCTGTCTGATACACACACGCGGCCGCGCCCGCCGCCCGCGGCGCGGGGGGGGGGGGCCCCCCCGCCCCCCCCGCCGCCCCCCCCCCCCGCGCCGCTGCCGCACGTCCACTCACTACGCGACCAGGCACACGGGGACATGCAGGGGCGGGCGATGGACCAGACTCAGACCAGCCAGGGCGGCACCGCCGCGGCCACGCCGGGCGCCCAGCGCCGGGTACTGGTCGTCGAGGACGACCCGACGATTGTGGACGCCATCGCGGCCCGGCTGCGCGCCGAGGGCTTCCAGGTGCAGACGGCGACGGACGGCCCGGCGGCCGTCGACACCGCCGAGGCGTGGCAGCCCGACCTGCTGGTCCTCGATGTGATGCTGCCGGGCTTCGACGGCCTGGAGGTCTGCCGCCGGGTGCAGGCGCAGCGCCCGGTGCCGGTGATGATGCTGACCGCGCGGGACGACGAGACCGACATGCTGGTCGGTCTCGGCGTCGGCGCGGACGACTACATGACCAAGCCGTTCTCCATGCGGGAGCTGGCCGCGCGGGTGCACGTCCTGCTGCGCCGCGTCGAGCGGGCGGCGCTCGCCGCGCACACCCCGCGCAGCGGCATCCTGCGCCTGGGCGAGCTGGAGATCGACCACGCGCAGCGCCGGGTGCGGGTGCGCGGCGCCGATGTCCATCTGACGCCGACCGAGTTCGACCTGCTGGTCTGCCTGGCCCACACGCCCCGCGCGGTGCTCTCCCGTGAGCAGCTGCTGGCGGAGGTGTGGGACTGGGCCGACGCGTCCGGGACGCGCACGGTCGACAGCCACATCAAGGCGCTGCGCCGCAAGATCGGCGCCGAGCGCATCCGTACGGTCCACGGCGTCGGCTACGCCCTGGAGACCCCACCCGCATGACGCGTGGCTGGCGGGCGCGCGGCCGTGCCCTGGCCGGGCGCCTGTGGGAGGGGCTGCGGCCGCTCGATCCCTACCGTTCGGTGAAGGCGGCGCTCGGCGCGCTGGTCGTCGTCTCGGTGATCATCACCACGCTGCTGGTCTTCGTCGCCATCCACTCGGCGACCGAGCTGCGGGTCATCACCGTCTTCTCGATCATCGCGTCGCTGCTGGTCACGCAGTTCGTGGCGAACAGCCTGACGGCGCCGCTCGACGAGATGACGGACGTGACGCGGTCGATGGCGCACGGCGACTACACCCGCCGGGTGCGCGCGGAGCGGCGTGATGAGTTCGGCGACCTGGCCAGCGCCTTCAACCGCATGGCGGCCGACCTGGAGGCGGTGGACACCCACCGCAAGGAGCTGGTCGCCAACGTCTCGCACGAGCTGCGCACCCCCATCGCGGCGCTGCGCGCGGTGCTGGAGAACGTCGTCGACGGCGTCTCCGAGCCGGACCCGGAGACCATGCGGACCGCACTGAAGCAGACCGAGCGGCTGGGCCGTCTCGTCGAGCATCTGCTGGACCTCTCCCGTCTGGACAACGGCGTCGTGCCGCTGCACTGCCGCCGCTTCGAGGTGTGGCCGTACCTGTCCGGGGTGCTGAAGGAGGCCAACATGAGCCGCGGCGCCTCCACCCTCGCCGGAACGGCTGGGTCCGGCACCCACACCCGTACGGACGTCCATCTCCACCTGGACGTCTCACCGCCGGAGCTGACCGCGTACGCGGATGCCGAGCGGCTGCACCAGGTCGTCGCCAACCTCATCGACAACGCGATCAAGCACAGCCCGCGCCACGGCCGGGTCACCGTGCACGCCCGGCGCGGCGAGGGGCCGCAGAGCCTGGAGCTGGATGTGCAGGACGAGGGCCCGGGCATCCCGGAAGCGGAGCGCTACCGCGTCTTCGAACGCTTCAACCGCGGCGGGCCCGCGCCGTCCGGTCCGGGGTCCGACGGCGGTACGGGTCTGGGCCTGGCCATCGCGCGCTGGGCGGTGGATCTGCACGGCGGACGCATCGGCGTGGCCGAATCCGATCGCGGATGCCGAATCCGGGTCACTCTTCCGGGGACGGAGTCCGGCCGGAGCTGACGGCCCGTGGCGTAGGGTCGGTGCCGGAAGCACACGAACGGCGGTGCACCGCCCCGATCAGGGGGGTGTACCCGTGGTGAGGCGTACCCGCGCACGGGCAAACCCCGAGTATTTCCCGCCAAGTCATGCCGCGAAACCCGTCGGCGAATGTGACGTGCGCTACCTGTACCCCTCTCGGACTGCACCAAGGGTCACAAGAGGCGTAGCCTTTATTTCCGCTGTCCACCACCTTAGGAAGCGGAAGAGGGCGGTTGCCGCCGTGTCGCCACAGTCCCCCAACAGCTCGAACATTTCGACCGACCAGGACGGGCAGGGGAAGTCCCCTGCCGCGGCCTTCGGTGCGAATGAGTGGCTCGTTGACGAGATCTACCAGCAGTACCTCCAGGACCCGAACTCGGTCGACCGAGCCTGGTGGGACTTCTTCGCCGACTACAAGCCCGGCGCCGCTACCGCGCCGAGCCAGCCGGCCGAGGGCCCCGCCCCCGTACCGCCCACCCAGGAGAAGCCCGTGGCGCCCGCGAAGCCCGCCGCTCCGGCCGCTCCGGCGCAGCCCGCCGCGAGTGCCCCGGCCCCCGTCAAGGCGGCCCCGGCGCCCGTGAAGGCCGCGCCCGCCGCGAAGCCGGCCGCCGCCGCGAAGCCTGTCGCCAAGGAGGACGGCGCGGACAAGGCCCCGGCCGGTCCCGAGCTGGTGACGCTGCGCGGCCCGTCGGCCGCCGTCGCGAAGAACATGAACGCCTCCCTGGAGCTGCCGACGGCCACGTCCGTCCGCGCGGTCCCGGTGAAGCTGCTGTTCGACAACCGCATCGTCATCAACAACCACCTCAAGCGCGCCCGGGGCGGGAAGGTCTCCTTCACCCACCTCATCGGGTACGCGATGGTGCAGGCCCTCAAGGCCATGCCGTCGATGAACTACTCCTTCCAGGAGAAGGACGGCAAGCCGACGCTGGTCAAGCCCGAGCACGTCAACCTCGGCCTCGCCATCGACCTGGTGAAGCCGAACGGTGACCGTCAGCTCGTCGTCGCCGCCATCAAGAAGGCCGAGACGCTCACCTTCTTCGAGTTCTGGCAGGCGTACGAGGACATCGTCCGCCGCGCCCGCAACAACAAGCTGACGATGGACGACTTCACCGGAGTCACCGCGTCGCTGACGAACCCGGGTGGCATCGGCACCGTGCACTCCGTGCCGCGTCTGATGCCCGGCCAGGGCCTGATCATCGGCGTCGGCGCGATGGACTACCCCGCCGAGTTCCAGGGCACTTCGCAGGATGCCCTGAACAAGATGGGCATCTCCAAGGTCATGACGCTGACCAGCACCTATGACCACCGCGTGATCCAGGGCGCCGCCTCCGGCGAGTTCCTGCGGATCATGAGCCAGCTGCTGCTCGGCGAGAACGACTTCTTCGACGACATCTTCAAGTCGCTGCGGATCCCCTACGAGCCGGTCCGCTGGCTGCGGGACATCGACGTCTCCCACGACGACGACGTCACCAAGGCCGCCCGGGTCTTCGACCTGATCCACTCCTACCGGGTCCGCGGCCACGTCATGGCCGACACCGACCCGCTGGAGTACCACCAGCGCAAGCACCCCGACCTCGACATCATCGAGCACGGCCTCACCCTGTGGGACCTGGAGCGCGAGTTCGCGGTCGGCGGCTTCTCCGGCAAGTCGATGATGAAGCTGCGCGACATCCTCGGCGTGCTCCGCGACTCGTACTGCCGCACCACCGGCATCGAGTACATGCACATCCAGGACCCCAAGCAGCGCAAGTGGATCCAGGACCGTCTGGAGCGGCCGCACAACTCGCCCGAGCGCGAGGAGCAGCTGCGCATCCTGCGCCGTCTGAACTCCGCCGAGGCGTTCGAGACGTTCCTGCAGACCAAGTACGTCGGCCAGAAGCGCTTCTCGCTGGAGGGCGGCGAGTCCGTCATCCCGCTGCTGGACGCGGTCATCGACTCGGCCGCCGAGTCGCGGCTGGATGAGGTCGTCATCGGCATGGCCCACCGCGGCCGCCTCAACGTCCTCGCCAACATCGTCGGCAAGTCCTACGCGCAGCTCTTCCGGGAGTTCGAGGGCAACCTCGACCCGAAGTCGATGCACGGCTCCGGCGACGTGAAGTACCACCTGGGCCAGGAGGGCACCTTCACCGGCCTGGACGGCGAGCAGATCAAGGTCACCCTCGCGGCGAACCCGTCCCACCTGGAGACGGTCGACCCGGTCATCGAGGGAATCTCCCGCGCCAAGCAGGACGTCATCAACAAGGGCGGTACGGACTTCACGGTCCTGCCGGTCACCCTCCACGGTGACGCCGCCTTCGCCGGTCAGGGCGTGGTCGCCGAGACGCTCAACATGTCGCAGCTGCGCGGCTACCGCACGGGCGGCACGGTCCACATCGTCATCAACAACCAGGTCGGCTTCACCGCCGCCCCGGAGTCGTCGCGTTCGTCGATGTACGCGACCGACGTGGCCCGCATGATCGAGGCGCCGATCTTCCACGTGAACGGCGACGACCCCGAGGCCGTCGTCCGCGCGGGCCGCCTGGCCTTCGAGTTCCGGCAGGCGTTCAACAAGGACGTCGTCATCGACCTCATCTGCTACCGCCGCCGCGGTCACAACGAGACCGACAACCCGGCGTTCACGCAGCCGCTGATGTACGACCTGATCGACAAGAAGCGCTCGGTGCGCAAGCTGTACACCGAGTCGCTGATCGGCCGGGGCGACATCACGCTGGAGGAGGCGGAGCAGGCGCTCCAGGACTTCCAGGGGCAGCTGGAGAAGGTCTTCGCCGAGGTCCGCGAGGCCGTCTCGGCCCCGGGCGCGGCCGAGGTGCCGGACCCGCAGGCGGAGTTCCCGGTGGCGGTCACGACCGCGATCTCCCAGGAGGTCGTCAAGCGCATCGCCGAGTCGCAGGTCAACATTCCCGACCGGGTCACCGTCCACCCGCGTCTGCTGCCGCAGCTGCAGCGCCGCGCGTCGATGATCGAGGACGGCACGATCGACTGGGGCATGGGCGAGACCCTCGCCATCGGCTCCCTGCTGCTGGAGGGCACCCCGGTCCGCCTGTCGGGCCAGGACAGCCGCCGCGGCACCTTCGGCCAGCGCCACGCGGTGCTGATCGACCGGGAGACCGGCGAGGACTACACCCCGCTGCTGTACCTCTCGGACGACCAGGCGCGTTACAACGTCTACGACTCGCTGCTCTCGGAGTACGCGGTCATGGGCTTCGAGTACGGCTACTCCCTGGCCCGCCCCGAGGCGCTGGTCATGTGGGAGGCGCAGTTCGGTGACTTCGTCAACGGCGCGCAGACCGTCGTCGACGAGTACATCACCGCCGCCGAGCAGAAGTGGGGCCAGACCTCCGGCGTCACGCTGCTGCTGCCGCACGGCTACGAGGGCCAGGGCCCGGACCACTCCTCGGCCCGGATCGAGCGCTTCCTCCAGCTGTGCGCGCAGAACAACATGACGGTCGCCGCGCCGACGCTGCCGTCGAACTACTTCCACCTGCTGCGCTGGCAGGTCCACAACCCGCACCACAAGCCGCTGGTCGTCTTCACCCCGAAGTCGATGCTGCGCCTGAAGGCCGCGGCGTCGAAGGCGGAGGAGTTCACCACCGGCGGTTTCCGTCCGGTGATCGGCGACGAGAAGGCGGACCCGAAGAACGTCCGCAAGGTGCTGCTCTGCTCCGGCAAGGTCTACTACGACCTGGCCGCCGAGCGGGACAAGCGCGGTGCCGACGACGTCGCGATCATCCGCCTGGAGCGGCTGTACCCGCTGCCGGGCAAGGAGATCCAGGCCGAGATCGCCAAGTACCCGAACGCCGGGAAGTTCCTGTGGGTGCAGGAGGAGCCGGCCAACCAGGGTGCGTGGCCGTTCATCGCGCTCAACCTCATCGACCACCTGGATCTGGCGGTCGGTGCGGACATCCCGCACGGTGAGCGTCTGCGCCGTATCTCGCGGCCGCACTCCTCGTCGCCCGCGGTCGGTTCCGCCAAGCGTCACCAGGCGGAGCAGGCCCAGCTGATGGCCGAGGCGTTCGACGCGTAGTCGCCCGCCCCGGTGATCCGGGACACCGGAGGGCCCGTCCCCACGAGGGGGCGGGCCCTTCGCCGTGCCCGCCCACGCTTCCGGGGGCGGGCGGCTGCGCGGTGCCCTGTCCGGCCTGCCTATCCTGGCCGGGAACGTCCTACTGACCCCTGGTGGAGAGCCCGTGTATTTCACTGACCGCGGCATCGAAGAGCTGGAGAGCCGACGCGGCGAGGAGGAGGTCACCCTTGGCTGGGTGGCCGATCAGCTGCGTACGTTCGTCGATCTGAACCCGGACTTCGAGGTGCCGGTGGAGCGGCTGGCCACCTGGCTGGCGCGGCTGGACGACGAGGACGA
This sequence comes from Streptomyces sp. NPDC059080, assembly GCF_042739975.1. Lineage (NCBI taxonomy): Bacteria > Bacillati > Actinomycetota > Actinomycetes > Kitasatosporales > Streptomycetaceae > Streptomyces > Streptomyces sp. NPDC059080. The sequence goes on along the minus strand of NZ_JBHYGX010000014.1, from coordinate 27,629 downwards.
CGAGTAGCGGACGAGCGCCCCGAGGGGCGACGCGGGACCGGGGCCGGCGGCCGAGGGGGCATCCCTTGGCCGCCGGCCCCGTCGCGTGAACCGCTCGCCCTGTCTCCCGGCTTCCGTCCCGGCGACTTCTCTCCTGGCGGCTTCCCTCCCGGCTTCCCTCCCGGCTTCCCTCCCGGCTTCTCTCTTGACTTCGCCTGGGCGCGATATATCGTGTATGGCGAAGACGCGATATGTTGCGTTGCGCTTCCATCCAACCGGGGGTCGGTATGTCCAGCGAGTCGAGTTTTGGTACGTCGAGTTCTCCCACGTCCGGGTCCGGTACGCCGGGGAACGAACGGTCGCACCATCCCCTCCGCGTGGCCGAGCCCCGCACCCTGGAGATCGACGAGCCCGTCCGGGCCCTGGAGATCCGGGTGTGCGGCGGCGCGGTCAACGTGGTGGGCTCGGCCGAGGAGGGGCCGGCCCGGGTGGAGATCGGTGAGGTCACGGGCGAGCCGCTGACCGTCTCCCTTGAGGACGGAACCCTCTCCATCGGCTACGACAACCCTCCGTGGAAGGGGCCCTGGAAAGAGCTGTTCACCTTCCTCCAGCGCAAGGCGTGGCGCGAGCACGGCGCGGTGGTGTCGGTGACCGTCCCGGCCAGCGCCCGTGTCGAGGTGGGCGTGGTCGGCGCCGCAGCGGTCGTGACGGGCATCGCGGGCCCCACCCGGGTGCGGACCGTCTCGGGCGACAGCACGCTCGTCGGGCTGACCGGCGAGGTGCGTGCGGAGACGATCTCGGGCCGGGTCGAGGCACAGGGCGTCACCGGCGGTCTGCGGTTCCACTCAGTCTCGGGGGATCTGACGGTGCTGGACGGCGGCGCGGCCACGGTGCATGCGGACTCCGTGAGCGGTGACATGGTCCTCGACCTCGATCCGTCGGACCGGGGCGCGGACATCCAGCTGACCAGCGTCTCCGGCGAGGTGGCGATCCGGCTCCCGGAGCCCGCCGACACCCGGGTGGAGGCGGGCACCACCAGCGGCACGGTCTCCAACGCCTTCGACACGCTGCGGGTCGGCGGCCGGTGGGGTGCGAAGAACATCAGCGGAACGCTCGGCTCCGGGACGGGCAGACTCAAGGCCACCACCGTCTCCGGCGGCCTCGCGCTGCTGCGCCGACCGGTCTTCGAGACCGGGGACGGCGGCCACCCGGACGACGGCCCGGCCGCCCCGTCCATAGAGAAGAAGGTGCTCTGACCATGCCTCCCGTCTTCGCCCACGGCCGTCTGCGCCTCTATCTCCTCAAGCTCCTCGACGAGAATCCGCGCCACGGCTACGAGGTCATCCGCCTGCTGGAGGAGCGCTTCCAGGGCCTGTACGCGCCGTCGGCCGGTACGGTCTATCCGCGGCTGGCGAAGCTGGAGGCCGAGGGCCTGGTCACGCACGCCACCGAGGGCGGCCGCAAGGTCTACTCGATCACCGAGGCGGGCCGTGCCGAGCTGGCCGGACGCGGCGGTGAACTGGCCGAGCTGGAGCTGGAGATACGCGACTCGGTGGCCGCGCTGGCCTCCGACATCCGGGCGGACGTGAGCGGTTCGGCGAGCGACCTGCGCCGCGAGATCCGCGAGGCCGCCCAGCAGGCACGGGCACAGGGCTGCCAGGGCGGCGACGACGCGGGACCGGAGACCGAGGGCACGTCCGGCGACAAGGAGGCGTGGCGGCAGGCGAAGGAGGAGTTCCGCCGGGCCAAGGAGGAGTGGAAGGAGCAGGCCCGCCGGGCGAAGGACGAGCGCCGCCGCGCCGAACAGGAGGCCCGCCGCGCCCGCGAACAGGCCCGCGAGGCCCAGGCGTTCGCCCGGGAAGAAGTACAGCAGGCCCTCCGGCGGGTCCAGGAGCAGGCACAGGAGCGGGTACGGTCCGGCGACTGGGCGGGCGCGGTCCGCGAGGCGCTGTCGGAGGTCTCCCGTGAGGTGGGCCGCTTCGCGGGGGGAACAGGGCTCGGCGGAGCCGCCACCGAGGGCCGGCCGGGCGCGGACCACGCGGCGACCGGGCGGGCGGGGGCCGGGGAAGCATCCGCGCCGGAGTGGGCGGATGAGCCGCCGGGCCCCGATCCGGCCCGCGACTTCGACCGTCTGCTGGACCGCTTCCGCGACGACCTCCGGGACGCCGCCCGCGACCACGGCGTCACCGCCGAGCAGGTACGCCGGGCCCGGCAACGGCTCGCGGCGACCGCCACCGAAATCGGCGCTGCGCTGCGGGAGCCGGAGGCACGAGGAACGGAGAAGTAGGGGCCGGAGGCCCAGGGCCGGGGCCGACGGGGGGAAGTGGCGGCTGGGGAGCGGCAGTTCGGCACAGGAGGGGCACACCCTCCCGCCGCGGCGCCCCGCTCCCTCCCCACCTCTCCCCACCTCTCCCCACCCGCCATCACGGAGAGTTATTCATCGCAGCCAGGATTCACGGCACGTAATCGGGGAACGTCATCTGTCGCACGGTTTTTCGTCCGGGGCCGGTGCGGGGTTCCCGGTCCGGTGTCCGGGCGGTGGTCGTGTGCGGAGCGGGACGCGGCGTGGGCTGCGCCCCGTCGTCCGTGCGGGGCGCCTCGTTCCGTACGGCATCCGCCGCCCCGTACCGGCACCACTCGGTCCGCGGACGCGCCCGAGGCGTGGACCCCGACGACAGGGCCTGGCCCTCGCGGCGCGCGCCAACGGCCGTTCCCTCTCTGCACGCACGCATCGTGAAGGCCATGAGGTACAGCGATGTCGGACTACCCTTCGGTCGCCCGCCGAATGTGGCAGCAGCTCGAACCGCTGCATGCCACCGCCTACTCCGCCCCCGAGGCCCAGCGGGTCGCGGCGGGCCTCGGTTACGACACCACGTCGCGACGTCCCGGCTACTTCGCCTGGCGCACGGCTCCGTTGGGAGCCGTCGGCCCGGAGCTGGTGACCGCGGCGTTCTACACCTTCGCGCCGCGGCTGGTGGCCCAGTACGTACCACGGATCTGGGCGACGGCCCGGCCGGGCGCGGTGCTGGACGCACGGCTGCGGGCCGTCGACCGGGCGCTCTCCCGGCTGCTGGGCGACCGGCTGTCCGGCCCCGAGGTGGCCGAGGCCGCCCAGCTGGCCCGCCGCGCCGCGGAGAACGCCCACGCCGTGGCGCGTCCGCTCGCCGCCGCCAACCGCGATCTACCGTGGCCCGGGCCGCCGCATCTGGTGCTGTGGCAGGCCGCGGCGGTGCTCCGTGAGCATCGCGGTGACGGCCATCTCGCGACCCTGCTGACCTGGGGGTTGGACCCGTGCGAGGCGTTGGTGTCGCATGCGGCGGCGGGCGGTGGACGGGACCGTCACGGCTGGGCCGCCCCCGCGTCCGCCGCCGCCCGCGGCTGGAGCGCCCAGGAGTGGAGCGACGCCCACGACCGGCTCGCGGCCCGCGGCTGGATCGCACCGGACGGCAGCACCACCGCGTGGGGGCTGCGGGAGCGGGAGGCGATCGAGCGGTTGACGGACCAGTTGGCGGCCGGTCCCTGGCGCGCGCTCGGCCGGTCCGGCGCCGAACGCCTGCACCTGCTGCTGCGCCCGCTGAACCACGCGCTCCTCGCGGCGGGCATCCGGCCGCCGGACGCGGGGGCGGCGCCCGTAACTCCGTGTTCCCGGGGGGAGTTGCCGCCGGGGCGGGGCGCCGTGGATGCGGTGGGCGCGGTGGGCGCGGTGGGCGCGGTGGGCGCCGCGGCGGCCGCGTCGCGCATCTCGCCCCCGCGGTTCTCCTCGTTGCCCCCGTCGCCGCCTTCGACCCCGCCGTCCTTGGCGCCGCCTCCGCCGGCCCGGTCGGCCGGCCCGTCCGCCCCGGTGGTGGCCGCCCTCGCGGCGCGGGGCAGCACGTCGTAGCCGTCACGGTCCGGCGCCCGGCCCGGGGACGGAGCCTCGTCCGAGGCCGACGCCGGCGTCTCCGCCCCCCGCCGGGCCCCGGGTCCGGGGCGCCGCCCCCGTACCTACCCGACCGCCCCGCGGGAGACGTTCCACCCCGGGCAGCCCACCACTTTGACCTCAACCGCGCTTGAGGAAGGAGACTCCGAGCGAGACGGCGGGACACTGTGCGCCCGTCCCGTCGTGCCGTCCCGTGACGAACGGAGTATGTGATGCCCAGGACTTCCGCCTTCCCCGATGTGCGGCGGGCCGATGCCGCAACCGCTCTGATCAGCAGCTGGATCGTGCCGGACCCGGCGGTTCAGGCCGCGGCGGCCGATGCCGTGCTCGCCGCGTGGGAGGCGCAGGAGCGGCCCGACGCGATGCTGTCGCTCACGGTGTTCCTCGGCCTCGACGGCACGGAGGTGCTGCACTACGCGCAGTGGACGGGCGATGAGGCGCACCGGGAGTGGGCACGTGCGCACCGTCCCGCCGCCCTCGCGCCCGTCGACGCGGCGATCCCGGGCATCCGGCGGCCCGGCCTGGTGCGTTATCGCCTCGACCGCAGCCATGTGCCGGAGGGGGCGTCGGACCGTCCGCCGGGGCTGCTGGTCACGCCGGTCTTCGTCACGACGGGGCCGGAGGCCCGGCGTGCGCTGGCGGACACCGTGCTGGCGGAGCTGGCCGAGGCCCGGGTCCCGGGACTGCTGGGGGCGCATCTGCACGTGAGTGAGGATGGTTCGCGGGTGCTCAACCACGCGGAGTGGGAGGACCACGCGGCATGGCGGGCGTTCGCCGACGGCCCGGTGTCGGCGCGGCTCGCGGAGCGGATCGCGGCGCTGGACGGCGTCACCCCGCTGCCCGGCGGCACGGATGGCGTCCCCCGCTACCGCCTGCACGGCGCGCTGGTCAACGTGGCGCCTCCGGCCTGACGGTGCCCCGGCCCACCACCCGGAAGGCCGACCCGGTGCGGCGGCCCCGCCGTCCCAGGCCCGGCGCCGCACCGGCCCGCCCGTCAGCGCGCCCCTTCCGCCCTCTCCCCCGTCAGCGTGATCACCGCGGCAACCCCAGCCGTACGAAGCTCCGCGGCGACCCCGGCGGGCAGCAACACCGCGTCGTCACCCCCGAGCTCGGCCACGACCGCACCGCCCGAGGCCACCACCATCCCCGCCGGGACCGCAGCCGTACCGCCGGGCTCACCGGGCCCGGTAGCCGTACCGCCCGGCAACGCCACCACCAGCCTCGGCCCGGGCGCGCCCGGCAGTTCGCACCCGCCCCGTACGACCGCGACCTCCGCCGCCGCCCGTCCCTCCCGCACCATGACGTTGAGGTTGACGACCGGGCCGTCCACCAGGCGGCAGTCGGTGGCGGCGGCGCCCGGGAAGGCGAAGGGGATGTGGCGGGGCAGCGGTGGGTGGGTGGTGCCGTCGACGGTCAGGTGCAGTCCGGCGCCGTCGACGACGGTGAGGACGCGGCGGATGCCGGGCAGCGGGGAGTACGGGCCGTCGCGGGTGACGTCGGCCAGGCTGACCCGCCAGTCGAAGGCATCCCAGCCCGCGCCGTCGGGGTGGGCGGCGATCTCGCGCGTCACCCCGCCGCCGTTGCTCCACGGCGCGGCGGCCCGTTCCGCCGCCCGCAACACCCGTATGCCGTCGCCCACTTCGCCCCTCACTCTCCGTCGTCCCTGCTCAGACCGTCAGGACGACCTTGCCGAACAGGTCGCCCTCCGCCATCCTCGCGAAGCCCTCGCGCGCCCGGTCCAGCGGCAGGGTGGAATCGATGACGGGGCGGACGCCCTTGGCGGCGCAGAAGCTGAGCAGCGACGTCAGCTCCTCCTTGCTGCCCATCGTCGAGCCGACGACCTTCAGCTCCAGGAAGAAGATCCGGTTGAGTTCGGTGCGCTCGGGGTGGAAACCGCTGGTGGCGCCCGAGATGACGAGGGTGCCGCCGGGGCGCAGCGACGTGACGGAGTGCGACCAGGTGGCGGCGCCGACCGTCTCGATGACGGCGTCCACCCGGTGCGGCAGCCGCTCCCCGCTGCCGAACGCCGCCTCGGCGCCCAGCTCCACGGCGCGGCGCCGCTTGCCCTCGTCGCGGCTGGTGACGAGGACCCGCAGCCCGGCGGCGGCGCCCAGCACGATCGCGGCGGTCGCCACGCCGCCGCCCGCGCCCTGGACGAGAACGCTGTCGCCGGGCCGCACCCCGGCGTTGGTGAAGAGCATGCGGTACGCGGTGAGCCAGGCCGTGGGGAGGCAGGCGGCCTCCTCGTAGGTCAGCTCCTTCGGCTTGGGCAGGACGTTCCAGCTGGGGACGGTGACCTGCTCGGCGAAGGTGCCCTGGTAGCGCTCGGTGAGGAGGGAGCGGGTCTCGCCGGGGCCGACGCCGTGGCCGGTCTGGCCGATGACGGAGTGCAGGACGACATCGTTGCCGTCGGTGTCCGTCCCGGCGGCGTCGCAGCCGAGGATCATCGGCAGCGCGTCCTCGGTGATGCCGACCCCGCGCAGCGTCCACAGGTCGTGGTGGTTGAGGGAGGCGGCCTTGACGTTCACGGTGGTCCAGCCGGGGCGGCTCTCCGGGGCGGGGCGTTCGCCCAGTTCGAGGCCGCTGAGCGGCTTGTCTCGGTCGATGCGCGCGGCATAGGCAGCAAACATGAGGCCAACCTAGGCCGCGGACGCCCGGCGCGGTACGGGGCCGCGCTGTGACGCGCGCCGCGTGTGCCTGGCCCCGCCCGTACGCACAACGGGCCGGGCCCGCACCCCCCAAGAGGCGCGGGCCCGGCCCGTCGGCAACGCGGCGTGGCCGCGGCACGCGTCAGGCGCGTGCCACACCCTCCGCACGGGCGGCGGCCGCGACGGCGGCGGTGACGGCCGGGGCGACGCGCTCGTCGAACGGCGAGGGGATCACGCACTCGGCGCTCAGCTCGTCGGCGACGACGGAGGCCAGCGCCTCGGCCGCGGCGAGCTTCATGCCCTCGGTGATGCGCGAGGCCCGCACCTGCATGGCGCCGGCGAAGATGCCGGGGAAGGCCAGCACGTTGTTGATCTGGTTCGGGTAGTCGCTGCGGCCGGTGGCGACGACGGCCGCGTACTTGTGGGCGACGTCCGGGTGGATCTCCGGGGTCGGGTTGGCCATGGCGAAGATCAGGGAGTTCTTCGCCATGGTGGCCACCGCGGACTCGGGGACCGTGCCGCCGGAGACGCCGATGAAGACGTCCGCGCCGTCGAGGGCGTCCTCCAGCGAACCGGTCAGCCCGCCCTTGTTGGTGAAGCCGGCCAGCTCCCGCTTGACCTCGGTGAGGTCGCCGCGGTCCGCCGAGACGATGCCCTTGCGGTCGCAGACCGCGACGTCACCGATGCCCGCCTCGATGAGGATCTTGGCGATGGCCACACCGGCGGCGCCCGCGCCCGAGATGACGGCGCGCAGCCGGCCCAGCGTCCGGTCGGTCAGCTTGGCGGCGTTGCGCAGCGCCGCGAGCGTGACGACGGCGGTGCCGTGCTGGTCGTCGTGGAAGACCGGGATGTCCAGCCGCTCCTGGAGCTTGCGCTCGATCTCGAAGCACCGGGGCGCGGAGATGTCCTCCAGGTTGACGCCGCCGAAGGAGGGCGCCAGCCGGACGACGGTCTCGACGATCTCGTCGGCGTCGGTGGTGGCCAGCGCGAGCGGCACCGCGTCCACGCCGCCGAACTGCTTGAAGAGGATGGCCTTGCCCTCCATCACCGGGAGGGACGCCTCCGGGCCGATGTCGCCCAGGCCCAGCACCGCGGTGCCATCCGTGACGACCGCGACGACCTGGGACTTCCAGGTGTAGTCGTGCACCAGCTCGGGCCGCTCGGCGATGGCGCTGCAGACCTTGGCGACGCCCGGCGTGTACGCGAGGGACAGGTCGTCCCGGTCGCGGATGGGGACGGTCGCCTGGATGGCCATCTTGCCGCCACGGTGCAGCGCGAAGGCCGGGTCGAAGGCCGGGTCGAAGGGGGCGCCGACGCCGTCGGCCCCCTCGTCGGTGCTGTCGCTGCGAGGATTGACGATCTCCGCTGCCACTTTGTTGAACCCCTTTGTTCGTAAATGGTGAGGGTGGCCACCCCTGGTTGGGAGGTGGGCGGGCACCGCGTCCGTTCCCTGCGCGCCGGATGACCGGTACGCGGGGGGAGGTACGGACGCCGGGCGCGCCGCACACGCGCCCTGAGCCCCGGATGAGGGGTGTAACGCACCTTTCTACCGGACGGGCGTGGCGGGCGACGAGCCAGATCCGCCGCCCCGCCCCCAGCGGATCCGGCAATAAAGATCAATGGGGCGAATCCCCGGAAGGGTTAGGGGGTCCTCGTCCATATTCCGAGACATCCGGACGGCCGGGGCGGACGGGCCCGGTGCCGTCGATCCAGGTCACCGCCCGGCGGTGGAGCGGGCCGAGCCGAACACCCCTGGTCTGTTATCCGATTTTGACCTGAACGACAGTCCGAATATCGGATTCCTGATGGCAGGATTCCGTCCATCGACCGAGGTCGGGGTGGCGGTGAGCCCCTCTTCCCAGCCGTTGCCCGCCGGCTTTTCCCCATCCGCAGGAGGATCAGCATGACTGCACGTCCCACCCGTCGCACGGCCTCCGGCAGGTCCCGGACAGCCGTGGCCGGGGCGACCGCGGTCGCGGCCGCGCTGTTGCTGACGTCCTGCGGGGACCAGACCGACGCGGCTGTCGCCCGCCGTGAGGCGGTGAAGAATCGTGACACCAGCGCCCCGCTCTTCAAGCTGCTCCCCAAGGACATCCAGGAGAAGGCGCTCATCCAGGTCGGCTCGGACATCACGTACAAGCCGGTGGAGTTCCGCAGCGACGGCGCGGTCGAGGGCATCGACCCCGATCTGGCGGCCGCGCTGAGCAAGGAGCTGGGCGTCAAGCTGAACTTCAACAACGCCACCTTCGACACCCTCATGGGCGGCATGAAGTCCAAGCGGTACGACATCGCGATGTCCGCGATGACGGACACCAGGGAACGCCAGCAGGGCATCGACTCCAGCACCGGCAAGAAGATCGGTGAGGGCGTCGACTTCATCGACTACCTCAACGTCGGCGTCTCGATCTACACCCAGAAGGGCAAGACGCAGGGCATCGACGGCTGGGACGCCCTGTGCGGCAAGAAGATCGCGGTGCAGCGCGGCACCGTCTCGCACGATCTGGCCAAGGACCAGTCGAAGAAGTGCGAGAAGAACGGTGAGCAGCCGATCGCCATGGAGGCGTTCGACAACGACTCCGAGGCTCAGACCCGGCTGCGGACCGGCGGTGTGGACGCGGTCTCCAGCGACTACCCGGTCGCCGCGTACGCCGTGAAGGTCTCCGGCCACGGCAACGACTTCCAGATGGTCGGCGGCGCGCCGGTGAAGGCCGCGCCGTACGGCATCGCCGTGCCCAAGGGCAGCGAGAAGCTGCGCGACGCGCTCAAGGCAGCACTGGAGCGCGCCATCAAGAGCGGCGCCTACGCCAAGGTCCTCGACAAGTGGGACGTCAAGGAAGCGGCGGTCACGGAAGCGAAGCTCAACGGCGGTTCCTGACCGCCGCGGCGCCCGCTTCCGCGCCCTCCCCGCCGATCCGCTGAACCTCCGAAAGGCAGCATCCGTGTCAGTCGACGTCGAGAAGTCGGACCGGTCCCCGGCCGGCACCCCGTCCCCGCCCGAGTCCATCAAGGCCATCCCCGTCCGCCACTACGGCCGCTGGGTGGCGGCGCTCGTCGTCCTCGGAGTGATCGCGGCGCTCGTACGGGCCTTCGCCACCGGGAACGTCAACTGGGACGCCATCCCCCAGTACCTCTTCAACCCGGACATCCTCAAGGGTCTGCGCAACACCCTGCTGATCACCGTGCTGTCGATGATCATCGGCATCGTGCTCGGCGTGATCCTCGCGGTGATGCGCCAGTCGAAGAACTGGGTGACCTCGTCGGTCTCGTGGTTCTACATCTGGTTCTTCCGCGGCACGCCGGTCTACGTCCAGCTCTTCCTCTGGTTCAACCTCGGCCTCGTCTTCCAGTACATCGACATCATGCCGATCTACAAGGACGAGTGGTCGGACTTCATGACGCCGTTCCTGTGCGCGCTGCTGGGCCTCGGGCTCAACGAGGCGGCGTACATGGCGGAGATCTGCCGGGCGGGCCTGAACGCCGTCGACGAGGGGCAGACGGAGGCGGCGCACGCGCTGGGCATGAGCCACGCCAAGACGCTGCGCCGGATCATCGTGCCGCAGGCGATGCGGGTGATCGTCCCGCCGACCGGCAACGAGGTCATCAACATGCTGAAGACCTCCTCGCTGGTCATCGCCGTCCAGTACTACGACCTGCTCCAGGCCGCGCAGAACGTCGGCCGGGACTCCGGTGTCGTGGTGGAGATGCTGATCCTCGCCGCCGCCTGGTACCTGATCGCCACGACGGTGCTCAGCATCGGCCAGTACTACCTGGAGCGGTACTACGCCCGCGGCGCCAGCCGTCAGCTGCCGCCCACCCCGCTCCAGCGCGCCAAGGCGAAGCTGGCCGGGAGCTTCCACCGCGCCGGAGGTGCCGCATGACCGCCAGCAAGTCCGCCCCCGCCAAGGGCTCCGGGGCCCCGATGGTGAAGGCCGAGGGCGTCCACAAGTCCTTCGGCACGGCCCACATCCTCAAGGGCATCGACCTGGAGGTGGCGCCCAAGGAGGTCTTCTGCCTGATCGGCCCGTCCGGCTCCGGCAAGTCGACGTTCCTGCGCTGCATCAACCACCTGGAGAAGATCAACGCCGGGCGACTGTCGGTCGACGGTGAGCTGGTCGGCTACCGCGAGCAGAACGGCAAGCTCCACGAGCTGCGCGACCGTGAGGTGGCCGCCCGCCGACGCGACATCGGCATGGTCTTCCAGCGCTTCAACCTCTTCCCGCACATGACCGCGGTGGAGAACATCATGGAGGCGCCGGTCCAGGTCAAGGGCGAGTCGCGGGCGTCCGCCCGGGAGCGCGCCACCAAGCTGCTGGACCGCGTCGGCCTGAAGGACAAGGCCGGGAACTACCCCTTGCAGCTCTCCGGCGGCCAGCAGCAGCGCGTCGCCATCGCCCGCGCGCTGGCGATGGAGCCGAAGCTGATGCTCTTCGACGAGCCGACCTCGGCGCTCGACCCGGAGCTGGTCGGCGACGTCCTCGACGTGATGAAGGATCTGGCCGCGGACGGTATGACGATGGTCGTGGTCACCCATGAGATGGGCTTCGCCCGTGAGGTCGGCGACTCGCTGGTCTTCATGGACGACGGCGTGGTCGTCGAGTCCGGCCACCCGCGCGAGGTCCTCGGCAACCCGCGGCACGAGCGCACCAAGTCGTTCCTGTCCAAGGTGCTCTGATCCGCAGCCGGGGCTGATCCCGGCGGGACTACGGAGGCGGTACGGGCCCTGGGGGCGCGTACCGCCTCCGGCGCTTCGGGGGGGGCCGACGTGGTGGGGGCAGGGCCGTCCGGTGGGCGGCGGGCCGTCCCGTGGGCCCGCGGCCCTCCGTCCGTCCGCCGGTCGCCCGGCCTCCGCCCAGCGCCCGGTGGCCAGGGCGGCGCCCCTCAGTGCACGGAGAATCCGCCGTCGACGAAGAGGGACTGCCCGGTGACGTAACCGGAGGCGCGGCTCGCCAGGAACACGGCCGCGCCCGCGAAGTCCTCGGCCAGGCCGTTGCGGCCGGTCAGGGTGCGGGCGGCCAGCGCCGCCACCCGCTCCGGGTCGGACGACAGCCGCGCGTTGAGCGGGGTCATCACGAAACCCGGGACCAGCGTGTTGCAGGTGACGCCGTGCGGCGACCACGCCTCTGCCTGCGAACGGGCCAGCGACTCCAGCGCACCCTTGGAGACCCCGTAGGCACCGCTCTGCACGAACGCGCGGTGCGCCTGCTGCGAGCTGACGTGGATGATCCGGCCGAAGCCCCGCTCGGCCATCCCGGGGCCGAACCGCCGCCCCAGCAGATGGGGCGCCTCCAGGTTGACCGCCATCGTGGCGTCCCAGACCTCGTCGGTCATCTCCCCCATCGGCGGCCGCAGGTTGATCCCGGCGCTGTTGACCAGGATGTCGGGCTCGCCGAAGACCGCGGCCGCCTCCTCCGCCCCGGCGCGCACCCCGGCGCGGCTGCCCAGATCGCCGCTCACGGCGGCGGCCCGGCAGCCGTCGGCGGTCAGCTCGTCGACGGTGGCGGCCAGCTCCGCCTCCCGGCGCGCCACGATCACGACGCGCGCCCCGGCCCGTGCGAGCGCCCCGGCGATCCCCCGGCCGATACCGGAACTGCCGCCGGTCACCACGGCGTTCAGACCCTCCAGCGAGAACAGGTCGGAGAGGTAACTGCGGGGCGCCTGCGGCGTCTGAGCTGTCATGCCCGCACCATAAGCGGTGCCCGGCGCACGGGGGCGGGGCGTCCCGGCCCCCGGACAGGTCACGGGCGGCGGGGCCCGGGAGCCGGGACGGCCGTACGGCGGCGGGGCCGGGGCCGGGCAGCCGCATGACGGCAGGAGGGCGCGGGCAGGGGCGCGGGCCGGGGCGCGCCCCAGAAAGGCACGGACCGGGGGCGCGCCCCAGAAAGGGCGCGCCCCCGGCCTCGCCCCCGCCTCACTTCAGCCCGAGCACCAACGCATCGCTCGGCGACCGCCACACCGTCCGCGCCTCGGCGAAGCCGGAGTCCCGCAGGACCTGGACGTGCCACTGTGCGGAGGGGGTGTCGCCGTCGGCGTGCTCCCCGTAGATCTCGAACCGCTCGGCGGTCGGCCCGGCCAGCAGCGGGTCGGCGGCGGCCAGCTTCCACCAGTCGGCCCAGTCGACCGCACCGGCGGCCTTGGCGCGGTCCATCCGGGCGTGGCGCTGCGCGCGGTCGGCGGCGTTGATCCGCGGGGTGGACTCCTCCGGCATGTGGTCGGCGTTCATGAACACGCCGCCGTCGCGCACCACGGCGCCCAGCTGCCCGTAGAGCCCGCGCAGGTCCTCGGTGTGCAGCCAGTGCAGCGCGGTGGCGGTGAGCACCGCGTCGTAGGACTCGTGCGGCAACTGCCGCGTCCAGGAGGGGTCCTTCAGATCGGCGCGGACGAACCGCACCCGCGCGTCACCGGCGAAGTACCCTTCGGCGATGGCCAGCAGCGCGGGATCCAGGTCGACGCCGACACTCTCGGCCTCCGGGAAGCGCTTCAGCAGCCGGTCGGAGATCGAGCCGGTGCCGCACGCGAGGTCGAGCACCCGGGGCGCGGTGCCCACCAGCGCCTCGACCATGTCGAGCATCACCCGGAACCGCTCCTCGCGGTCCGGCATGTACCACTCCTGCTGCCGGTCCCAACTGTCCTGCCACGCCTGCCAGTCGGCCCCGGCCACGGTCTCCGTCATCACGAACCCCTTCCGCGTGTAATACCCTCGTAGCCACAACACCCATTACGACTACCTGCCCGGAACGATAGCCCGCCCTCGTAAGGACTACAAGTGGAACTGGCCTATTACTCGGACTATGCCGTGCGGCTCGTCAACACCGAGGAGCCCGAGCGCGGCGGCGACAGCCTGACCTCCGTCGAGGCGGTCCGGGCGCTCTTCGGGCCCGCGCAGCAGATCGCCCGCCGCGCCACGGAGAGCGATGTCACCCGGCTGCGCGCGGTCCGCGGCCGCCTGCGGACCGTCTTCGAGGCGGCGGCCGACGGGGACGAGGTCCGCGCCGTCGACCTGCTGAACGCGCTGATGATGGAGTTCCCGGTCAGCCCGCAGATCTCCGGCCACGAGCACCGGGACGGAGGGGGCACCTCCCGTTCGAGCAGAGCCGAGAGCGGGGGAGGCCGCCCCGACTGGCACATGCACATCGCCGACCACGCGGCCAACGCGACCGCCGGCTACACCGCCACCGCCTGCATGGGTCTCGCCTTCCACCTCACCGAACTGGGCGTGGACCGGCTGGGTGTCTGCGAGGCCCGCCCCTGCCGGAACGTCTACGTCGACACCTCCACCAACCGCTCGCGGCGCTACTGCTCCGACCGCTGCGCGACCCGCGCCAACGTCGCCGCCTACCGCGCCCGCAAGAGGCTGGAGAGCGAACGCGCCGCACGCAGCGGACGCACCGCCGACAGCGCCCAGGACGCCACGGCCAGCGGCGAGCGCTGAGCCCCCAGCGGCCGCAGCCGCACCCGGGCCCGCGCCACCACCAGCTCGTCCGGCACCGCCCCGAACTCCCGGCTGTCGTTGACCACCTGCGGATTGTCGCCCCGCACCCACCAGCCGCGGCCCTGCCGCTCGACGGCCCGTTTGACGATCAGCAGGTCCTGCCGGAACGGGTGCCGGACCACCACCACATCACCCGGCCGGACGGCCGCGCCGTAGTGCAGCAGCAGCCGGTCGCCGGGCCGGAGCGTCGGCAGCATCGACGGGTTGTACACCTCGGCGAGCCCGAACACCGGCCCCCCGCGCCGCCGCGCCCCGGCCCTCGGCCCGCCGCCGCCCTCGGGCCCGCGCCCGTCCACCCGCTCGGGCATCCAGCCCACCTCCCGGTCCGGCCCGGCCCGGCACCCACCGGACCATCACTCCAGCTCACCGGTCCATCCTCCATCAGTCCCGGCCGGTGGCCGGACTTTTGTCCCAAGACCCACGGGCCGCCCGAGAAAAGGGTTCCGGCACCGAGTAATCTCGCCCGTGAGAAGACGATCACGAGGAAGGACTGAACATGCTCTCGCGCCTGTTCGCCCCCAAGGTGAAGGTCAGCGCCCACTGCGACCTGCCCTGCGGTGTGTACGACCCGGCCCAGGCCCGCATCGAGGCCGAGTCGGTCAAGGCCGTCCAGGAGAAGTACCAGGCCAACGAGGACGCGGACTTCCGCACCCGCGCGGTCCTGATCAAGGAGCAGCGCGCCGAGCTGGCCAAGCACCACATCTCGGTGCTGTGGAGCGACTACTTCAAGCCCCCGCACTTCGCGAAGTACCCGGAGCTGCACCAGCTGGTCAACGACACCCTCAAGGCCCTCTCAGCCGCCAAGGGCTCGAACGACCCGGCCACCGGCCAGAAGGCCCTGGACCTCATCGCCGAGGTCGACCGCATCTTCTGGGAGACGAAGAAGGCCTGATCCCCGGATCGACCATCTGATCTGCGTTCGCGCAGGTCGCCATGGCTTCTTCCCGCACCCGGCCCGCAGGCCGCCGAGCACGGCGTCCATGGCGGTCCGGGTGCGGTCTTCTTTGTCCGGCCACAGGTCGGCGTGGATCCGCGGCATGAGGACGGCGGACGCGTGGCCGGGGACGAGAGGGACCTGCTCGACGCTCACGGCGGGTGCTTCAACGGGTCTTGCGTGCAGTGGACGGCCGGGAGTCACCGCTGCGCCGCTCGCGGTGACGCGCCACCGCATCGTTGTTGGCGCAGCGCACGGAGCAGTAGGCACGGCGGCCGTTGCGGGACGTGTCGACGAATGCCAGACCGCAGTCGCGGCGCGTGCAGCGGCCCAGCCGTTCGGCACCGGCGAAGCACACGACGTAGGCGAGTCCGGCCGCGGTAACGGCTCGGATGTGCGCGGCCGCGTCGGCGCCGGTGGCGCTGTAGTGCAGATGAGGCCGACCGTCGTGCAGGGAGATGCGGGGGCTGCTGGAGGCGTCGGCAAGGAGTGTGTTGACCGCCTGGCACCGCTCTTCGAGATCCTGCCGCCCGAAGCACGCGACCAGGCGCCGACTCCATGTCCAGATCGCCTCGGCCTGCGCAGCGGTGAGCGCGCGGTGCACCACACCGTGCGTGGCGAGCAACGGTTCCAGGTGTTCGGGGCCTGGTGGCGCGGTCAGGTTGACGAGCTCCGCAGCCAGCCGGGCAGCCTCACCACCGTAATGGTTGAAGTGCATGAGGCGATTACACCATCGCGTGGGGCCGGAGCCGCATCGGTGCGACGGCGGGACGGCAGTGGTGCCGGACCCACCGGTCGCGCCCGAGCTCATTCCTCTTGGGCCCCACCCGATGTAATGGTTGAAGTGCCCTAGGAAGTGACGCCATGTTGGTGGCATGACTCCCGCATCTGCGGTCCCGCCGTCGGGCGACCGTTGCCCCGTCTGCGACAAGCCGGCTCCGGCGGAGGCGCTGTTGTGGACGCTGCGGTCCCACCACCGCACGTCTGAAGGTGAGGTCGAATACTGCGTGGGCAATTGCGGCTGTCTCGTCATCCTTGTCAACGGCGAGATGGTCAAGAACCTCCCCGCCGGCCGACGCGACGAATGCCCGTAGGGCGCGACCGACGGCCACAGCCCTCGACGTTTCCTGGCCGAGGTGGGTGCCCGGCGGGAGCGCGACAGCGTCGAGCGTCCCGCAGGGGTCCCCGACCGGGGTTCTTCGGTATGGGTTCAGGAACGGCGAAGGGGCAGCCGTTCCGGCCCCCGTGGGTGCGGTCCGGGCGAACTACCGTGCCTCACCGGGCGGTTGACGTGGCGTCAAGCGGACCGCGTCACACCTCGTAGCGGCCGATTTCCAGGAAGTGCCGCAGTTCTTCCGGGGTGCCGTCGATGACCTTCTCGGCGGCCGCACTGCGCGCCGCGGGGTGGCGCGGGTGCGTCTCACGAGGATTCCTCCAAGAGGGTCGCGCGGGGGGCGCGGCCACTACGACCTGCGAAGACGTACATGACCACGGCCGGAATCCGGCAGCACTCCGACCTTTCGTACCGTCGGGAAAGGTGGTTGCGGCGGGTGGCCGGTGGCGCTTCCGGGCTGCGGGGTGGCCCCTACGCCGAAGCCAACCCCCGTCGCAGCCCCCCGTCCCCCTTCCGCAGCAGCCACGCCCGGTACGCGGCGCTGGCCCAGGCGATCTCCGTGTACGACGCGGTGAGGTCGGCGAAGAGGGCCTCGGGCGGGGCGGCGAGGGTGGCGTCGGAGCGGCAGGCCATGAAGAGGCGGACGGCGAGGGGGTCGCCGCGCAGGGGGCGGATGTCCATGCCGTGGCGCGGGCGGGAGGTCGGCTGACAGGGGGTGACCACCTCGCCGGCGGCGACGAGGTCGGCGGCGGTGAGGTAATCGCCGTGCACGACGCGCGGGTTGACCCCGGCGGCGGCCCAGATGCGGCGCAGTCCGGCCCATTCGCCGTCCACGGTCGGGTCGACCATCCACGGGTCGCCCGCCAGATCGGCGAGGTCGACGACCTCTTTGGCGGTGGCCGGGTGGGTGGCCGGGAGGGCGATGAACTGCGGTTCGCGGGCGATGAGTTCGTGCTGGTCGAGGTTGGGCGGTACGCGCAGCGGCGCGCCCAGGACCTCGTGGACGAAGACGGCGTCGAGCTGGCCGGAGGAGACCATCTGCAGCAGCGCGTTGGCGGAGACGTCGATGCGCAGGGCGGGGTCGGTGCCGGGCAGGCGGGCGCGGAGGCGGCGCAGCCAGCCCGCGACGACGCGGCTGCTGGTGCTGCCGATGCGCAGCCGGGCGCCCTGTTCGCGGACGGAGACGGCGGTGATCTCGTCCACCAGGGCCCGCATGTCGGCGACGATCGGGCGGGCCCGGGAGAGCACCACATGGCCCAGCGGGGTGGGGCGGCTGCCGGTGGCGGCGCGGAAGAAGAGCTGGCCGCCGAGGGCCTTCTCGATGCGGTGGAGCTGCGTGGTCAGCGATGGCTGGGTCATGCCCAGCTGACGGGCCGCCTTCCGTACGCTGCCGGAGTCGGCGATGGCGCACAGGGCTCGAAGATGCCTCACCTCTAGCTCCACGCGGGGAGCATAGCCATGCGCGAAGGCGTCACACCAGACTCCTGAACCGCCATGAACTGCCCCTTTCCCCTGGGGTATTGAGCCGTCCTATCGCCTCCTGGCATCTCCGCCTCACGGGTGAACTGCGTCCAGACTCGGCGGCACCAAGAAATCCGGGGCCCCGGCCGCCGCCCCACACGGCGGCCGTAGCCCTCGGAAATTAAGGAGCCCCCACATGAGATCTCCCAAGACGGCGCTGTCGGCGGCGCTCGGCCTGGGCCTCGCCGCCGCACTCACCGCGGCGGTCCCGGCGTCCGCGACGCCCTCCGCCCCCACCTCTCATCGCTCCACACCCGCCTCGGTGGCCGCGTACACCGGTTCGGCCGCGCAGAAGGCCGACACCAAGGCGTTCTTCGACGCCGTGCTGAAGTCGGCGGCGAAGAAGCTGAAGGCCGATCCGCACCTCCAGTCGGTCACCGTGACCTACGACGCGAGTGGCGCCCCGACGTTCGCGAACCAGATATCCCAGGCCGCGCAGATCTGGAACAGCGCGGTCTCCAACGTCAAGCTCCAGGCAGGCAGCGGCGGCGACTTCCAGTACCGCGAGGGCAACGACCCGCGCGGTTCGTACGCCAGCACCGACGGTCACGGCAGTGGCTACGTCTTCCTGGACTACCAGCAGAACCAGGAGTACAACTCCACCCGCGTCGTGGCCCACGAGACCGGCCATGTGCTGGGTCTGCCGGACCACTACGAGGGCCCGTGCAGCGAGCTGATGTCCGGCGGCGGCCCCGGCACGTCCTGCCAGAACACCCAGCCGGACGCCAACGAGCGCGCCCAGGTCAACCAGCTGTGGGCGAACGGCCTGGCGGGGCTCCTCCCCAAGGCGTCCTGACCCACCTGCCCGACGCACCGGCCGGTGTGCCGTCCTGACGCCCCGTCCGGACCCACCACCGGTGCGGCGCCCCGGCATGGCGTCCGACGTGGCGTCATCCGTCTTCCGGCGGGGGTCCCCCACCCGCCTGCCGTGCCCGGCCCCCCTCGCCCCGGCCGCCCGCGCCCGACCGGCGCGGGCCACCGGCGGACAGCGTCCGGACACGGCGGCGGTCCCCTCCCCGGACCACCGGGCGGCCCCGCGTACGGCCGCCCCGTGCACGCCTTCCCCGTACGCGGCCCTGCGGCGGAGTCCTTCACGGACTCCGCCGCAGGTGCGTGCGCGGCCCGCTTCTCCCACCCGGCATCTTTTGACAGCGGAAACATGGGATGTTCCCATGATCAGGAGAACGCGGCGGGCCGGTGGGCGGCCCGCCGTCCCGGTCCGAGGAGAGGACGCCGCACCGATGCCGCTGCGCAGTACCGCCCGTACCAGCCTGGTCGGCCTCGTCATCGAGCAGCTGGAGGCGCTGATCGAGGGCGGTGAGTGGCCGGTGGGGACGAAGATCCCGCCGGAGCCCGCCCTCGTCGAACAGCTCGGCGTCGGGCGCAACACCGTCCGCGAGGCGGTCCGCGCGCTGGTCCACACCGGGCTGCTGGAGGCCCGGCAGGGCGACGGCACCTACGTCCGCGCCCGCAGCGACTTCGGCGCGGCGGTGCAGCGCCGGCTGCGCCACGCGGAGAGCCTGGAGGCGTACGAGGTGCGGGCCGCGCTGGAGCGGGACGCGGCGCGCCATGCGGCCGCGCGGCGGACGCCCGCGGATCTGGCGGCGCTGCGGGAGGTGCTGGCCGAGCGGGTGCGGACCTGGGAGGCCGGGGACACCGACGCGTTCGTGGAGGCCGATGTCCGCTTCCACCAGCTGATCGCGCAGGCCGCGCACAACGGTGTGCTGGCGGATCTGTACGCGCATCTCAGCGACGCGCTGCGCGCCACGCTGCACGCGGTGCTCGCCGCGCACGTACCGGCCGCGGTGCACCACCAGCTCGACGGCCACACCGCGGTCGTCGACGCCATCGAGGCGGGCGACGCGGACGCCGCCGAACGCGCCGTACTGGCGCATCTGACCGAAGCGAGGGACGCCCTGCGCGATGCCACGGGCGACGGTGCCCGGGCCGCCGGGCGCCCGCACACCACCGGAGAGCACCGTGCCTGACCCCGGACCCGCCGTCGCCGACGGCCCGATAACCACCGCGCCGCCGCGCCCCGCCGCCCCGGAGTCCGCGACCGTCCCCACCGGACGCCGCGCGCTCTACCTGGCGCTGGGTGTCGTCCTGCTGGCGCTGAACCTGCGGCCCGCGCTGGTCGCGGTGTCGCCGCTGGCCGGGACCATCCGGGACGACAGCGGGATGTCGGCGGCGGCGACGAGTCTGCTGACGGCGCTGCCGCTGCTCTGCTTCGGGCTGCTGGCGCCGGTCGCGCCGCGGCTGGGCCGCCGGCTGGGGATGGAGCGGTCGCTGCTCGGCACGATGGCGCTGATCGGCGCCGGGACCGCGCTGCGGCTGGTGGATTCGGTGGCGGCGTTGTTCGCCGGGACGGTGGTGATCGGGGCCGGGATCGCGGTCGCCAATGTGCTGCTGCCCGGCCTGATCAAGCGGGACTTCCCGGCCCGCGCCGGGCTGATGACCGGCCTGTACTCGATGTCGCTGTTCGGCGGCGCGGCGCTGGCCGCCGGGGTGACCGTCCCCGTACAGCGGGCCGCCGGGCTGAGCTGGCAGGCCACGCTGGCGTGCTGGGGCGCCCTCGCGGTGGTGGCGCTGGTCTGCTGGCTGCCGCAGGTGGGCGCCCGTACCCGCGTCCCGGCCGGTGCGGCCGATGCGGCGGCGCACCCGGTGCGGGGCCTGTGGCGCTCCCCGCTGGCCTGGCAGGTCACCGGCTACATGGGGCTCCAGTCGCTGAGCTACTACGCGGCCGCCGCCTGGCTGCCGACGGTGCTGAAGGACGCCGGGATGCCGGCGGGCGACGCCGGGTGGATGCTGTCGTACTCGTCGCTGCTGGGCATCGCGGGCTCGTTCCTCGCCCCGGTGATCGTGGGGCGGCGGCTGCGCGCCGGGACGCTCGCCGCGGTGAGCGCGCTGCTGTGCGCGGCGGCGTTCGCGGGGCTGCTGGCCGCGCCGGCCGGCGGGGCGTACGCCTGGATGACGCTGCTCGGGCTGGGGCAGGGCGGGGCGATCAGCCTGGCGCTGCTCTTCATCGTGGAGCGGGCGCCGGACGCCCGGCACACCGCGCAGCTGTCCAGCATGGCGCAGTGCTTCGGCTACATCCTGGCGGCGACCGGCCCGGCGGTGCTGGGCGCGGTGCACGACACGGCGGGCGGCTGGACGGTGCCGCTGACGGTCCTGCTGGTGCTGCTGGTGCCGCAGATCGCGGCGGGGTTCGGAGCGGCGCGGCCGCTCCACGTCGCGGGGCGGTAGCGCGCGCGGGGGACTTCCCTCAGAAAGGGTCCCTGAACACAACCACCACGCGCTCCCTCGGGAAGGGTCCCCGAATCACAGCCACCCGTTGCGTTTGAAGCCGCGGTGGATCAGCCAGCAAAGGCCCAGGGTGATGGCCATGACCAGCGGATATCCGTACGTCCAGTCCCGCTCGGGCATATACGTGAAGTTCATGCCGTAGACGCCGCACACCATGGTCGGGACGGCGAGGATCGCGACCCAGGCGCTGATCCGGCGCATGTCCTCGTTCTGCGCGACGGTGACCTGCGCGAGATGCGCCTGGAGTATCGAGTTCAGCAGGTCGTCGAAGGACGTGATCTGTTCGACGACCCGGTCGAGATGGTCGGCGACGTCCCGGAAGTACGTCCGCAGCCGGGCGTCGACGTGCGGCATCGGCTCGGTCACCAGCGTCTGGAGCGGCCGGTCGAGCGGCGCGACGGCGTGCTTGAGCTCCAGCACCTCGCGTTTGAGCTGGTAGATACGGCCGGCACCGCCGCCGCCGCGGAGGGAGAAGACATCGCTCTCCACCTCGTCGATGTCGTCCTGG
Source organism: Streptomyces sp. NPDC059080 (assembly GCF_042739975.1). Lineage (NCBI taxonomy): Bacteria > Bacillati > Actinomycetota > Actinomycetes > Kitasatosporales > Streptomycetaceae > Streptomyces > Streptomyces sp. NPDC059080. The sequence goes on along the minus strand of NZ_JBHYGX010000014.1, from coordinate 6,211 downwards.
ATCTCGGCGGCGGCATCGAGGTAGTCGTCCACCACGAGGTCGGCGATGGCGTGCAGGACCGCCGACGGGCCGATGGCCAGCTGCGCGGGATCCTGCTCCAGCTGTTCGCGGAGCGGGCCGAGGGAGCCGTGGCCGCCGTGCCGGACGGTGATCACGAAATCGGCGCCGGTGAAGACCATGAGTTCGCCGGTCTCGACGACCTCGCTGGTGTCGGTGAGCTGCTCGTGCTCGACGTAGCGGACGGTCTTGAAGACGGTGAACAGCGATCCGTCGTACAGCTCGATCTTCGGGCGCTGATGGGCGAGGACGGCGTCCTCGACGGCGAGCGGATGCAGCCCGAACAGCTCGACGATGCCCGCGAACTCGGTCTCCGTCGGCTCGTGCAGCCCGATCCACACGAACCCGGCCCCGGAGCGGCGCACCCGGCGTATCGCCTCGTCGGCGGGGTGGTCGCCGGGCTGCCGTACGCCGTTCTCGTACACCGCGCAGTTGACGACGGCGGTGCCGAGCGGCGAGCGGGCGGGGTGGCTGAGGTCGACCCCGCGGGTGCGCGGCTGCGGCAGCCGGACGGCGCGGCGGAGGCTACGGATCATCGACACCGGCTCAGTATGGCGTCCCGGGCCGCGGGGCGGCGGGGAGCGGGCGCGTGTGGTGGCCGGGCGCGGGCGCCGTCGGACGGGTCGCAGCGCCATGGCATAATACCCCTGGGGGGTATACAGTCGGAGACGTAGGGACGCCGATGGCGCCGCCGTCCCCCGCCCCTGGGAGCACCCGCGCTCCGGATTCCGGTATCCCTGTGAGGAGTACGGCATGAAGGCACCGACCACTCCGGTCCTGCTCGGCGGCTACGCACTGATCCTGCTGGTCGTGCTCGCCACCGGGTTCGGTATCGGCCGCGCCACCGGCGCCCCGGCGCCGCCCGTACCTCCCGCACCACACAGTTCCGCGCATACCCCCCGCCCGTACGCACACCACGAGGAGCAGCCGTGATCACCGTGCCCGGAGAGCAGTACATCGAGCTGGAGATCGGTGGGATGACCTGTGCCTCGTGTGCGGCGCGCGTCGAGAAGAAGCTCAACCGCATGGACGGCGTCACCGCCTCGGTCAACTACGCCACCGAGAAGGCGCGCGTCTCCCTCGACGAGGGCAGCGCACTGGAGACCGCCGACCTCATCGCCACCGTCGAGAAGACCGGCTACACCGCCGCGGTCCCGGCGCCGCCGGTGCCGGAATCCGCGGACCAGGAGGGTGCGGGCGAGGCGGCCCCGGCGGACGACGGCCTCACCGCGCTGCGGCAGCGGCTGCTGACCGCGCTGGTGCTGTCCGTCCCGGTGATCCTCATGGCGATGGTCCCGGCGCTGCAGTTCACCAACTGGCAATGGCTCTCGCTGACGCTCGCCGCCCCGGTGGTCGTCTACGCCGCCTGGCCGTTCCACCGCGCCGCCTGGACCAATCTGCGGCACGGCGCGGCCACCATGGACACCCTGATCTCCATGGGAACGCTCGCCGCGTTCGGCTGGTCCCTGTGGGCGCTGTTCTTCGGTACGGCCGGGATGCCCGGCATGCACCACCCCTTCGAGCTGACCCTCACCCGCGGGGACAGCGGCGGCTCGATCTATCTGGAGGCCGCGGCCGGGGTCACCACGTTCATCCTGGCGGGCCGCTACTTCGAGGCCCGCGCGAAGCGGAAGGCCGGGGCCGCGCTGCGCGCCCTGATGGAGCTGGGCGCCAAGGACGTCGCGGTGCTGCGCGACGGCCAGGAGGTCCGTATCCCCACCGCGGAGCTGGCCGTCGGCGACCTCTTCGTGGTCCGCCCCGGCGAGAAGATCGCCACCGACGGCCGGGTCGCCGAGGGCTCGTCCGCGGTGGACGCCGCCCTGCTGACCGGCGAGTCCGTACCGGTCGAGGTCGGGCCCGGCGACACCGTCACCGGCGCCACCGTCAACGCCGGGGGCCGCCTGGTCGTCGAGGCGACCCGGGTCGGCGCCGACACCCAGCTCGCCCGGATGGCGCGGATGGTGGAGGAGGCGCAGAACGGCAAGGCCGCGGCCCAGCGGCTGGCCGACCGGATCTCCGCGGTCTTCGTGCCGGTGGTCATCGCGCTGGCGGTCGGCACCCTCGGCTACTGGCTCGGTACCGGCGCCGGTGCCGCCGCCGCGTTCACCGCCGCCGTCGCGGTGCTGATCATCGCCTGCCCGTGCGCCCTGGGCCTGGCCACCCCGACCGCGCTGATGGTCGGGACGGGCCGCGGTGCCCAGCTGGGCATCCTGCTCAAGGGCCCGGAGGTGCTGGAGAGCACCCGCGCCGTCGACACCGTCGTCCTGGACAAGACCGGCACGGTCACCACCGGCGTGATGACGCTGACCGGCGTCCACCTCGCCGACGACGTGGACCGCGCCACCGCACTGCGGCTGGCCGGTGCGCTGGAGCACGCTTCGGAGCACCCGATCGCCCGCGCCGTCGCCACGGCCGCCGGGGAAGCGGTGTCCGGTGCGCTGCCGGTGCCCCAGAAGTTCGAGAACGTCCCCGGTCTCGGCGTACGCGGCGAGGTCGACGGCCACACCGTGCTGGTCGGCCGCGAGCGGCTGCTGGCCGACGCCGGGCTGACGTTCCCGGAGCCGCTGGCGACGGCGAAGCGGCAGGCCGAGGAGGCCGGCGCCACCGCCGTCGCGGTCGCCTGGGACGGCGCGGCCCGCGCGGTGCTGGTGATCGCCGACGCGGTCAAGGAGACCAGCGCCGAGGCGGTGCGACGGCTGCGGGCGCTGGGCCTGACGCCGGTGCTGCTGACCGGTGACAACCGCGCGGTCGCCGAGGCGGTCGCCGCCGAGGTCGGCATCGACGAGGTCATCGCCGAGGTGCTGCCGCAGGACAAGGTCGCCGTGATCGAGCGGCTGCGCGCCGAGGGCCGTACGGTCGCCATGGTCGGCGACGGCGTCAACGACGCGGCGGCGCTGGCCACCGCCGACCTGGGCCTGGCCATGGGCACCGGCACCGACGCCGCCATCGAGGCGGGAGACCTCACCCTGGTCCGCGGCGATCTGCGGGCCGCGGCGGACGCCATCCGGCTGGCCCGCGCCACCCTCGGCACCATCCGCACCAACCTCTTCTGGGCCTTCGGCTACAACGTCGCCGCCCTGCCGCTGGCCGCCGCGGGCCTGCTCAACCCGATGATCGCGGGCGCCGCGATGGCCTTCTCCTCGGTCTTCGTCGTCGGCAACAGCCTCCGCCTGCGCCGCTTCCGCGCGACGGCGGAGTGAGGGGTACGGAGCGGATCGCACGGAGGCGGGGCCCGGGCCGGGAGGGCGGGGGCCCCCCACCCTGGTTGCGGGTGGCGGTCGGGCCGGGGGGGGGGACCGTCCAGGACGCCGGACGGGCCGGGA
>NZ_JBHYGX010000014.1:0-2821 GCF_042739975.1 Streptomyces sp. NPDC059080 | reverse complement strand
GGGCCACCCCCCCCGGCATCGCGCGGCCCCACCCCCCCCCCCGGGCCCCCCGCCGGCCCGGGGCGGGGGGGGGGGGCCCGGCGCGGGGGCCCGGGGGGGGGGCCCGGGCCGGGGCGGCCGGGCCCCCGCCTCCGTCGTACGGGGTGGCGTACGGACCGGGACGGCGTACGGACCAGGACGCCGTACGGGCCGGGACGCCGTACGGACCAGGGTGGCGTACAGCTTGCGGCCGGGTTCGCGCACCGGGTGCGGCCGGGCCCCGGGGCGCCCACGGCCGTCCCGCGCGCCCCCGGCCTCGTCACACGCGCCCGCGGGGCCGGGCCCGGTAGGCGTCGGATCTCTCCAGAGAAGACGGCGGAAGATTGGCGGTTCTCGCAAGGGGTGCTCGCCCGCCGCGCGTCACACTTGTCGCACGACACCCCAGGTCCGGAGGGTATGACATGCCAGGTTCACGCGTTCTCGCGGTCGGCCACCATCAGCCACCGGGCGTGCTCACCAACCACGATCTCGCCACGATGGTGGAGACCGACGACGCCTGGATCCGCAGCCGCGTCGGCATCCGCACCCGGCACATCGCCGGGCCCGACGAGACCGTCGACGCGATGGCGGCCCAGGCCGCGGCGAAGGCCCTCGCCTCCAGCGGCGTCCCGCCCGAGGACATCGACCTCGTCCTCGTCGCGACCTGCACGGCGACCGGCCGCAGCCCGAACACCGCGGCCCGCGTCGCGGCCACCCTCGGCCTGGCGGCCCCCGCGACGATGGACATCAACGTCGTCTGCTCCGGCTTCACCCACGCCCTCGCCACCGCCGACCACGCCATCCGCGCCGGGTCCGCGAGCCGGGCGCTGGTGATCGGCGCCGAGAAGTTCACCGCCGTCGCCGACTGGACGGACCGGACGACCTGTGTCCTGGTCGGTGACGGCGCGGGCGCCGCCGTGGTCACCGCGTCCGAGGAGCCGATGATCGGCCCGGTGCTGTGGGGTTCGGTGCCCGAGATGGGCCACGCGGTCCGCATCGAGGGCGAACCGGCCCGTTTCGCGCAGGAGGGCCAGACCGTCTACCGCTGGGCCACCACCCAGCTCCCGGCCATCGCCCGCCAGGTCTGCGAACGCTCCGGCATCACCCCCGCCGACCTGGCCGGGGTCGTGCTCCACCAGGCCAACCTGCGGATCATCGAACCGGTCGCCCGGAAGATCGGCGCGGTCAACGCCGTCGTCGCGCGGGACGTCGTGGACTCCGGGAACACTTCGGCGGCGTCGGTGCCGCTGGCCCTGTCCAAGCTGGTCGAACGCCGCGAGATCGCCGCGGGCGACCCGGTCCTCCTCTTCGCCTTCGGCGGCAACCTCTCCTACGCGGGACAGATCATCCACTGCCCCTGACCAGGGCGGACAGCACCGGAGACACCTGCGCTCAGGGCACCTCGCGCAGGTACATCGCACCGCAGGAATGGCAGAACGGCTCGCCCTCGGGCGTGCCCCAGAGATCGGCCGGCTGGGTGGCGGCGGACTCCCCCAGGATCCGGCCGCACATCGCCTTGATCCCTTCGAAGCGGACCATGTGCCAGATCTTGACCGGGGATTCCGGCCCCGGCGTCACGCCGTCCTCGTACTCCGCGCGCATCTCGTGCTCCATGGCGGTGCACCTCCTACGCCCACGATGCGCCAGGAAGATCGCCGCCACAACGCGACCGGCGCCGGGCGGGCGCCCCCTGGCCGGGCCCGGCGGCTCAGAACACCGACCAGCCGGTGAGCGTCGTGAAGTGGTCGAGCGCCGCGGCACCGGCGACGGAGTTGCCGCGCCGGTCCAGACCCGGGCTCCATACGCACAACGTGCAGCGGCCCGGTACCACGGCGAGGATCCCGCCGCCGACGCCGCTCTTGGCGGGCAGCCCCACCCGGTAGGCGAACTCCCCCGCCGCGTCATAGGTGCCGCAGGTCAGCATCACCGCGTTGATCCGCTTGGCCTCCCGCGCCTCCAGCAGCCGGGTCCCGTCGGCGCGCAGCCCGTGCCGCGCGAGGAAGCCCCCGGCCGTCGCCAGATCCCGGCAGCTCATCTCTATGGAGCACTGCCAGAAATAGTGCTCGATGACGCTGGGGACCGGATTCTCCAGATTCCCGAACGACGCCATGAAGTGCGCAAGCGCGGCATTCCGGTTCCCGTGGTCGGCCTCCGAATCGGCCACCGCCTGGTCGAAGGCGAGGTCCTCGTTGCCGCTCTCCTCCCGCAGGAAGTGCAGCATCGTCGTACTGGCGTCACCGGTGAGGGTCTGGAGGCGGTCGGTGACGACGAGCGCGCCCGCGTTGATGAACGGATTGCGCGGAATGCCGTTCTCCCACTCCAGCTGCACCAGGGAGTTGAACGGCGTACCCGACGGCTCCCGGCCCACCCGGGACCAGATGTCGTCGTCGTGGGCGTGCGCCATCACCAGCGCCAGCGAGAACGTCTTCGAGATCGACTGCACGGAGAACGGCGTCTCCCAGTCGCCCGCCCCGTACACCGCGCCGTCGATGTCGACCAGGGCGATCCCGAACCGGTCCGGGCTGACGCGTTCGAGCGCCGGGATGTAATCGGCGACCTCGCCCTGCCCCGCATACGGCCGCGCATAGGCCGCGACCTCGTCAAGAACGGCCTGGTAGTCCATGGCGGTCACGCTAACCCGGCCGTTCCCGCGCCCCGCAGCGGGGCCCGCCTTACCGCGCCCGGCTGCGGGGCGCAGGCCCCGGGCGCGGGGCCCGGCCCCCGGCCCCCGCCCCCCCCACCGCCCCCCCCCCCCCCCCCCCCCCCCCCGGTGGCCCGCCCGGCGACGCGGGCCCCGCCCGCC
>NZ_JBHYGX010000013.1:126013-147531 GCF_042739975.1 Streptomyces sp. NPDC059080 | reverse complement strand
GAGGTCCTCGCGAAGGTCCGGCTCGTCGCGACTAACGTGAAGAAACTCGTCAATAACAACTCGAACTGACATGAACAGGATCACGAGACACTAGAGGTAATTCCTTTCACGTCCGGCTGCCTAATCGGACAGCGGCGGCCGGGCACCTCAATACACCGCGTCCGCCTGAGGCATTGGGCCGCGCGGTCGCCCGCAGGTGCGCTGACCAGCACAAGTTGTGCTGACCGGCAACGCACGTCACGATACCTGTCTGTATTCAAAAGATCACGAGGAGTAGTGGCGTGTGGCAGCCTCCCTCATGCCCCGACCCCCGCTGTAACAGCGCGGTGTTGTGGAAGGACACCAGCACCACCGCCAGCGGCGACGACCATTGGTTCTGGTGGTGCGGGTCCTGCAAACGCAAGTGGAAGCCAACCAGCCAGCAACTGGAGGAGTTTCGCTATGGGTCACCAGGAAGATGGAACCGTTCCATGCACTGAGACCCCTGGATGCCCGGGGCAAAAGCCCACCTTGTACATCTATGACGACGACGGCAACTGCATCTCCCAGAGCATGAGTCCGTGCATCGTGTGCGGTAGGGGGTAGCCCCGCTACGGCCTCGCCCGAGTGCCCACGCGGCCGCCGGGCGGGGCCGTGCACTGTCCGGGCGGGTTCCGGAAGTTCCGTCTCGCCCCACGAGCACGCGTGGCGCCTGTTCCATACTGGGGCCGATCGGACGTCTGAATCACCGGGGAAGAATGCAGAAAGAGCCCCCTGTGCGGCCCATACGAGGGCCGTACAGGGGGCGCAGTGTTGTCCAGCGGAAGAGTTGCCACGCGGACGGGAAGCAGCCGACGGCGCCGACGAGGATCGCGAGGGACGGCAGCGGCCACCCCGCGGGCCAGCCCGGCTCCGTCGCCCACTCTGCTGAGCAAGGTGGCCCCGAAGGCGTGAACCGCCGGGCTCCGGCCGGCGCCCGCGTCACCTCAGCGGGTACGCCTCACCCCGAGAACGCCCTCTTCCGAGCAGGTCACGCATGGTCCGCGCGGCCGGGGGGAGTACGGAGGGGATTCATTCGCCCGTTGAGTGTGAGGTTATGGAGTTGGAGTCGATGATCAGGGATGCCGAGGGAGCGCGCGACGAGCTGCGGGCCGCGCTGCTGGGGGTCGGTGTCGTCCTGCCCACCCTGCGGCTCGACGCCGCGTCGGTCGCCGGGGAGGATCCCCGGCCGCTGGTGGAGTTGGGGCGCTGCGCCCCGGAGGTGGCGCGTCAGCTCGCCGCCGTACTCCGCCGCTGCGCGATGCACAGCACGTACGAGCGGAACCGGCAGGGCGCGGGCAGCGCACCGTGAGTCCGGGGCCGGTGCCGGGGAGCGCCCCGTGAGCCGGACCGCGGCGCCCGGGGACGGTCCGTCAGGGGCGCGCGGCCTCGTCGGCGGGGCGCCGCTGCGCGCTGCGCTCCCGGCGGCCGGCCAGCAGATATCCACCGGCCGCGGCCGCCGCGAGGACGGCGCCGCCCGCCGCGAGCAGGGTGGCGGGGCTCCGGTCCCCGGCGGTGATCCGCGTCAGCTCCGCGAAGCGGACCTCGGTAGTGGGGCGGTTCTCCGCCGCGCCGCCGCCACCGGCGGCGACCGGGCCGTGCGGGGCAGCGGGGTGTGAGGTGTCGGGGCGCGCCGTGTGCGGGCCCCCGGAGGCCGGGCCGTCGGGGCCCGGCCTCTTCGCGTACGGGCCGCCGGGCCGCGGCGCGGTGCCGGGCGCCGGGGCGTTTCCGGCGGGCGGGCCGGACGGGGTGGTGTGCGGTGCGGCGGACGGCGCGCGGGACGGGGCGTGCGCCGGGTCGCTGCCCGTGACGGTGGTCCGTACGGTGACGCTCCAGGGCGCGCTGTCGGGGCAGACGCCCTCGATGGCCCAGGCGGCCCGCGCGTCGGCCCGCGCGGCGGCGGCCTCATCGATCGGCCCGAGGCCCAGCGGCACCCGGGGGGCGGTCTGCGCCGCGCCCCGGTAGGTGCCGGTGCTTCCCTGGCGCTCCAGGGTGACGGTGCCGTCCCGCAGCACCCGCCCCTCGCCGCTGATGTTCCGCGGCATCCGCTCCTCGTCGCGTATCGCGCAGGCCACGGCCACGGTGACGGGCCGGCCGCGGAGCACGGTCGCCGGGCTGACGGAGGCGGACGGCCCGTCGGCGGACGCGGCCGCCCCGGATATGACGGCGTACGCGGACAGGGTCCGCGCGGGCGTGGCCGAGGCCGCCGGGGCGGTGAGGGCGACGGCGGCCGCGCCGAGCGCGGATGCGGCCAGGGTGCGCGCGGCGCGGTACATGCGGGTCCTCCTGGGACGGTGTCGGGAAGCGCCCGGTCGGGCGCCCGGTCCCGGCACACCTGGGGTGCGCCGGGACCGCTTCCGTAGCCATGTCATCCGAGGCACGCCCGGTGCGCACGCGGAGCGGCGCGGGGGAGGGGCACGGGTGGGCCGAACGGGCGGCGGGACGGCGGGCGCGGCCGGTCCGCCCCGGGTGCGCCCGCCGTCCCGCCCGTTGTTGTCCGTCAGCCGGTGGCGGGGACGGTGGCCGGGGCGCGGCGGTGGGGCTCCGGGGCCGTCAGGCGGTCGGCGCCGGGCGGGACGGGGACGGCGGCGAAGAGGGCGTTCTGCTGCTCCTGGAGTTCTCGCGCCCGCTCGGGCGAGGTGCCGGGCAGCCGCTGCTCCTCGTACAGCTTGTGGGTCTCCAGTTGGGCGGCCTTGCTCTCGGGGGTGTGGAACTGCACCTCGAAGAGCTGGCCGGAGCGGGGCGCGCGCCAGCCGGAGTTGACGGCCTTGTAGCCGGTCCGCCGCTGCCAGGTGTTGGACCACTTGGTGCTGTCGTTGCCCCAGGAGGACAGCAGCGCGGAGGCGGCGGTGACGCCCGCGGTGTACCGCTTCCCGGGCCACTGGAGGGTGAAGCGCACCGCGTCGTTGATCCGGGCGAGGGACTGGCCGACGGTGCGGCCACGCTCCTCGCCCATCCAGGTGGCGACCTTGCGCTTGAGCGAGTCGGGGGACTTCAGCCGCTGGTCGAAGCCGACCAGTTCGGCGTGGCCGAGCCGGGCGGCGGCCCGGATCTGCGGGCTGATGGAGCGTTCGGCCGTGCGGGCGCGGGCGGCGTACGCGTCGACCGCCGCGTTGTCGGCGGCGTCGAGGTGGAGGCCGTCCTGATTCCAGCCGCCGCCGGGGGCGGTGCGGTGGAGCGCGTCGTTGCTGACGACGACGGTGGTGCGCGGCGTGACGGGACCGGCCGCGGCCGGGTGGGCGGCGCCCAGACCGAGCGCGGCGGCCAGCGCGGCACTGGTCAGGGCCCGGGTGAGGGGGCGGGGTGCGGTCATCGGAGTGCGGTGTCCTCTCGGCGCGCGCCGCACGGTGCCCGGGTGGCGGGGTGCGGCGGATGGCGAGAGGTGCAACGGTCCGCGCGGGCCGCCGGTGGCTGCCGACGTACCCGATGGGGTGGAACGCGACCGGAACCCGGCGGCCCGCGGCGCGAACCGGCTACCGGCGCGCGGGCTCCGGCCCACCGCCGCGTTCGGCCCACCGCCGCGTTCGGCCCACCGCACGCCAAGGGCCGCTCCTCCCGAGCGGTGGGAGGAGCGGCCCAAGTGAGGCGCGTTACGGAGCGGTCGGCCCGTCAGGGAGAGTCACGGCGGTGTTCCGGCGGGAGTGGGTGCCGGGGCGCGTCGCGGACGGACCGTGCTCCGTGGGGTGCCGGTCTCAGAGGACGCGGACGGCACCGGTGGGCTGGTCGTAGCTGAGCGGACGCTCGACCACGCCGGTGCTGGAGTTCTGCGCGCCGATGAAGTTGCCGTTCCCGACGTAGACACCCACGTGGTAGGCGCTGCCCGCGCTGCCCCAGTAGAGGATGTCGCCGACCTGGAGGTTGCCCAGGCCGACCTGGGTGCCGGCGGTCGACTGCGACTGCGAGACGCGCGGCAGCTCGATGCCGATCTGCCGGAACGCGGTCTGGGTGAGGCCGGAGCAGTCGTACGCGGAGGGGCCGGTGGAACCCGAGATGTACGCCTTGCCGACCTGGGCGCGGAGGAAGGAGAGCAGCGTGGCGGTGGAGCCGGTGGCACCGGTGGACGGCGTCGAGGCATCGGAGCCGGAGCCCGAGGAGTCACCGCCCGTCAGGCTGGTGCGGTCGGCGGAGCGGGAGGCCCGCACCTGCTCGGCTTCGGCGGCCTTCTTCTTGGCCTCCGCCGCCTTCTTCTTGGCCTCGGCGGCCTTCTGCTCGGCCTCGGCCTTGGCCTTGTCCTTCTTCGCGGCCTTGGCGGCGGACGACAGGGCCTTGTCCTGCGCGGCCTGACGCTCGTATGACTCCGCCACCTGCTGGGTGGCGTCGGCGCTCTCGGCGAGGTCGGCGGTGAGCGCCGTCGTGATGGTCGGCAGCTCCTGCGTCTCGGCCACCGGCTTGTCGGCGGCGTTGGCCGGAACGGTCGCGCCGGCCACCGCGAGGGTGAGGAAACCACCGGTCACGCCCGCACGCAGGGCCCGCGAGGACGCGGAACGGCGGGGCTTCCGGTGGCTGGGTATGAGTGCGTTCGGGGACATGGCACCACGGCTATCAAGAGTCACAGGTTGCTGCCAACAAAAGTGGCCTGCACCACACTTGACGCGTACACGATGAGCAAAAGGGACTTATTTCCGCTCGTGGTGTCACTCGAACGGTGTCCGAAAATCGCGATCATGCACCTACGCACGGCTTTTGCAGCCGATGCGGGCTTCTGGAGGCGCCTATCACCTCTGTGGGCGCCACGCCAAGGCTTCCCGGAGGTCAAGGAGTTATGGCGCGAAACCGCGTGGGATAGCTCACTCGTGAGTGCCCGTTATGTTCCCGTGACCCGTCCGCGCCCCGGCGCTCGTGAAGGCGTGCACGCGCGGATGCTCACGGGCGGATCACGGGGCGGTCACGTCACCGGCCGTGCGGCTTATAGCAATTGAGTGTGTCCAGCACCAATTTGCTTGCGAAGTCACTGTCTTGATAATGACGCAGCCGCTTTGACCAGCGGTAACCCATATGAATGTCACCTCTCGTGATCACTCGCGCGCTTCACGTGCGTAGATCATCGCTCATCCGACTTCATGATCCTTCGTCAGGTGGTGGAGATCACAAAGGCGTTGACGTACCCCGTGTCGCAGATCACAGGATGACGGGCATAAGATGCAGGCGGTCCGGGCTTGTGAACTGCCTCACATGCGCACGATCTCTGTGGGGCGAGCCCGGGCGGACCGCCATCCAGTCATCGTCGACTGAAGGGAGCGAGGACGGTGAACGCCTATGCGCCCATCCTCGTACTGGGAGCCCTCGGGGCAGGCTTTGCGATCTTCTCCGTCGTGATGGCCACGCTCGTCGGACCCAGGCGCTACAACCGGGCCAAGCTCGAAGCGTACGAATGCGGAATCGAGCCGACCCCGCAGCCGGCCGGCGGCGGTCGCTTCCCGATCAAGTACTACCTGACGGCGATGCTCTTCATCGTCTTCGACATCGAGATCGTCTTCCTCTACCCCTGGGCCGTCACCTTCGACGCCCTGGGGCTGTTCGGGCTCGTCGAGATGCTCCTCTTCGCGCTCACCGTCTTCGTCGCCTACGCCTACGTATGGCGTCGCGGCGGCCTGGAATGGGACTAGGGGTCACCCATGGGACTTGAAGAGAAGCTGCCCAGCGGCTTTCTGTTGACCACCGTCGAACAGGCCGCGGGCTGGGTACGCAAATCCTCCGTCTTCCCCGCCACCTTCGGGCTCGCCTGCTGTGCCATCGAGATGATGACGACCGGCGCCGGGCGCTACGACCTCGCCCGCTTCGGCATGGAGGTCTTCCGCGGCTCACCGCGCCAGGCCGATCTGATGATCGTGGCCGGGCGGGTCAGCCAGAAGATGGCGCCGGTGCTGCGGCAGGTCTACGACCAGATGCCGAACCCGAAGTGGGTGATTTCCATGGGGGTTTGCGCATCATCAGGAGGAATGTTCAACAACTACGCCATTGTTCAGGGCGTCGATCATATTGTCCCTGTTGACATCTATCTGCCGGGATGCCCGCCACGCCCCGAGATGCTGCTGGATTCCATCCTCAAGCTCCACCAGAAGATCCAGGAGACCAAGCTCGGCGTCAATCAGCAGGAGGCGGCCCGCGAGGCGGAGGAAGCCGCGCTCAAAGCGCTCCCGACGATCGAGATGAAGGGACTGCTGCGGTGAGCGAGCAGGACGACCCCAACGCGCCCGGCCAGAACGTCCCGGCGCAGCGCGACGACACCGGCGACCTCATCGCCACCCGCCGCGGCATGTTCGGCCCCGCCGCCGGCGGCGACACCTCCGGCTACGGCGGCCTCGTCCGCACCGTACGGCTGCCCGGCGCGAGCGCCCGGCCCTACGGCGGCTGGTTCGACGAGGTCGCCGACGAGCTGGAGGGCGCCCTGGAGGAACAGGGCCTGGTCCCCGAAAACGTCATCGGCAAGACCGTCGTCGACCGCGACGAGCTGACCTTCCACATCGAGCGGGAGTACCTCCCGGCCGTCGCCCGCACGCTCCGCGACGACCCCGCGCTCCGCTTCGAACTGTGCACCGGCGTCAGCGCCGTCCACTTCCCCGACGACAAGGGCCGCGAGCTGCACGCCGTCTACCACCTGCGCTCGCTCACCCACAACCGGCTGATCCGGCTGGAGGTCTCGGCCCCCGACGCCGACCCGCACATCCCGTCGGTCGTCGACGTCTACCCGACCAACGACTGGCACGAGCGCGAGACGTACGACTTCTTCGGCCTGATCTTCGACGGCCATCCGGCGCTCACCCGGATCATGATGCCCGACGACTGGCAGGGCTTCCCGCAGCGCAAGGACTACCCGCTCGGCGGCATCCCCGTCGAGTACAAGGGCGCCCAGATCCCGGCTCCCGACCAGCGGAGGTCGTACAGCTGATGACTCCTTCCCCTTCCCCCGCCGCCGCGTCCGCCGCCCCCGGGCCGCGCGAGACGACCGAGGGCGCCGTCTACACCGTCACCGGCGGCGACTGGGACGAGATCGCGACGGCCGCGGCCGCGTCCGACGACGAACGCATCATCGTCAACATGGGCCCCCAGCACCCCTCCACGCACGGCGTGCTGCGGCTCATCCTGGAGATCGACGGCGAGACCGTCACCGAGGCCCGCTGCGGTATCGGCTACCTCCACACCGGCATCGAGAAGAACCTCGAATACCGGAACTGGACCCAGGGCACGACGTTCGTCACGCGCATGGACTACCTCACGCCGTTCTTCAACGAGACGGCGTACTGCCTCGCGGTGGAGAAGCTCCTCGGCATCACCGAGCAGATCCCCGACCGGGCCACCGTCATCCGCGTCCTGCTCATGGAGCTGAACCGCCTCTCCTCCCACCTCGTGGCCATCGCCACCGGCGGCATGGAACTGGGCGCCACCACCATCATGATCTACGGCTTCCGCGACCGGGAACTCATCCTCGACCTCTACGAGTTGATCACCGGCCTCCGGATGAACCACGCGTACATCCGCCCCGGCGGCCTCGCCCAGGACCTCCCGCCCGGCGCCGTCGACCAGGTCCGCGCCTTCGTCAAGAAGATGCGCAAGAACCTCCCCGAGTACGACAAACTCGCCAGCGGCAACCCCGTGTTCAAGGGCCGCATGGAGGGCATCGGCTACCTCGACCTGACCGGCTGCCTGGCCACCGGCGCCACCGGCCCCATCCTCCGCGCCGCCGGACTCCCGCACGATCTGCGCAAGACCCAGCCGTACTGCGGTTACGAGAACTACGACTTCGAGGTGCCGACCGCCGACACCTGCGACGCCTACGGCCGCTTCCTGATCCGGCTGGAGGAGATGCGGCAGTCGCTGCGGATCGTCGAACAGTGCCTGGACCGGCTGGAGCCCGGGCCCGTCATGGTCGCCGACAAGAAGATCGCCTGGCCCGCGCAGCTCGCCCTCGGGCCCGACGGTCTCGGCAACAGCCTCGACCACATCAAGAAGATCATGGGCACCTCGATGGAGGCCCTCATCCACCACTTCAAGCTGGTCACCGAGGGCTTCCGGGTCGCCCCGGGCCAGGTGTACACCGCCGTGGAATCCCCCAAGGGCGAACTGGGCGTGCACGTCGTCAGCGACGGCGGCACCCGCCCCTACCGCGTGCACTTCCGCGACCCGTCCTTCACCAACCTGCAGGCCATGGCGGCCATGTGCGAAGGCGGCCAGGTCGCCGACGTCATCGTCGCCGTCGCATCCATCGACCCCGTGATGGGAGGCGTCGACCGGTGACCGAGAACGCTGCGACGAGCCTGGGCATGCCCTCGCTCCCCGCCCCCGACTACCCGGACGACGTCCGCGCCCGGCTGGAGGCCGACGCCGCGGAGGTGATCGCCCGCTACCCCGACTCCCGCTCGGCGCTGCTGCCGCTGCTCCACCTCGTCCAGGCCGAGGAGGGGCACGTCACCCGCACCGGCATCCGCTTCTGCGCCGACCGGCTCGGGCTGACCACCGCCGAGGTCACCGCCGTCACCACCTTCTACTCCATGTACCGGCGCACGGACGGCGGCGACTACCAGGTCGGCGTCTGCACCAACACCCTCTGCGCGGTGATGGGCGGCGATGCCATCTTCGAGCAGCTCCAGGAGCACCTCGGCATCGGCAACGGCGAGACCACCGAGGACGGCGCCGTCACCCTCGAACACATCGAGTGCAACGCCGCCTGCGACTACGCGCCCGTCGTGATGGTGAACTGGGAGTTCTTCGACAACCAGACCCCGCAGTCCGCCAAGCACCTCGTCGACGACCTGCGCGCCGGACGCACCGTCGAACCCACCCGCGGCGCCCCGCTCTGCACCTTCAAGGAGACCTCCCGGATCCTCGCCGGTTTCCCCGACACGCGCCCCGGCGCCGTCGAGGCCACCGGTGGCGCCGGGCCCGCCTCCCTCGTCGGGCTCCGCCTCGCGAAGGGCGAGACGGCACCGGGCCGCGGCGCCGACCACGTCATCGCCCCGCGCGCCACCGCCGACGGCACGGGCGACGAGCACACCGCCGAACATCCGCCGGGCGAACCGCCGTCGGGCGCCCCGGGCGAGCAGGCGCCCCCGGCGCACCCCAGCTCCCACGACGCGCCCCGGAAGACCTCGGCCTCCGACGAGCAGCACCCGGCCGGGCCCGAAGCCGAGGAGGGGAAGTGATGACGGTGGCAGCCGAGGTCGACGAAACCAGCCCGCAGAAGATCCTCGCGCCGGTGCTGTCCGCCTTCTGGGACCAGCCCGGCTCCTGGACCCTGGACACCTACCGCCGCCACGACGGCTACGCAGGGCTCCGCAAGGCCCTCGCCATGGCGCCCGACGACGTCATCGCCTACGTCAAGGACGCCGGGCTCCGCGGACGCGGCGGCGCCGGATTCCCCACCGGCATGAAATGGCAGTTCATCCCGCAGGGCGACGGCAAACCGCACTACCTCGTCGTCAACGCCGACGAATCCGAACCGGGCACCTGCAAGGACATCCCCCTCCTCTTCGCCAACCCGCACTCCCTCATCGAGGGCATCGTGATCGCCTGTCACGCGATCCGCTCGCACCACGCCTTCATCTATCTGCGCGGCGAGGTCGTCCCCGTCCTCCGCCGTCTGCACGAGGCGGTGCGCGAGGCGTACGCGGCAGGCTTCCTCGGCAAGGACATCCTCGGCTCCGGCCTCGACCTGGACGTCATCGTGCACGCCGGCGCCGGGGCGTACATCTGCGGTGAGGAAACCGCGCTGCTCGACTCGCTGGAGGGCCGTCGCGGACAGCCCCGGCTGCGTCCTCCCTTCCCCGCGGTGGAGGGCCTCTACGCCTGCCCCACCGTGGTGAACAACGTCGAGTCCATCGCGTCGGTTCCCGCCCTCATCCACCGCGGCAAGGACTGGTTCCGCTCGATGGGCAGCGAGAAGTCGCCCGGCTTCACGCTCTACTCCCTCAGCGGCCACGTCGCGAGCCCTGGACAGTACGAGGCGCCCCTCGGTATCACGCTGCGTCAGCTCCTCGACATGAGCGGCGGGATGCGCCCCGGCCACCGCCTGAAGTTCTGGACCCCCGGCGGCTCCTCCACCCCGATGTTCACCGAGGAACACCTCGACGTCCCCCTCGACTACGAGGCCGTCGGCGCCGCCGGATCGATGCTCGGCACCAAGGCACTCCAGTGCTTCGACGAGACCACCTGCGTCGTCCGGGCCGTCACCCGCTGGACGGAGTTCTACGCCCACGAGTCCTGCGGCAAGTGCACCCCCTGCCGCGAGGGCACCTACTGGCTCGTCCAGCTGCTCCGCGACATCGAGGCGGGCAAGGGCCGCCCCGCCGACCTCGACAAGCTCAACGACATCGCCGACAACATCAACGGCAAGTCGTTCTGCGCCCTCGGCGACGGCGCCGCCTCGCCGATCTTCTCCTCCCTCAAGTACTTCCGCGAGGAGTACGAACAGCACCTCTCCGGCAGGGGCTGCCCCTTCGATCCCGCCAGGTCGACCGCCTGGGCCGACAACGACGCTCACCTGGGGGTGAACGCATGACCGTCACCACGAATGCCCCCCACAACGGGGGCGGCGAGGCGGCGAAACCGCCCGAGGACCTCGTCACGCTGACGATCGACGGCGTACAGCTCTCCGTCCCCAAGGGGACCCTGGTCATCCGCGCCGCCGAACTCCTCGGCATCGAGATCCCGCGCTTCTGCGACCACCCGCTGCTCGACCCGGTGGGCGCCTGCCGCCAGTGCATCGTCGAGGTCGAGGGCCAGCGCAAGCCGATGGCCTCCTGCACCATCACCTGCACCGAGGGCATGGTCGTCAAGACGCAGCTCACGTCCCCGGTCGCCGAGAAGGCCCAGCGCGGCGTCATGGAGCTGCTGCTCATCAACCACCCGCTGGACTGCCCGGTCTGCGACAAGGGCGGCGAGTGCCCGCTGCAGAACCAGGCCATGCAGGTCGGTGCCCCGGAGAGCCGCTTCGAGGGCCGCAAGCGGACGTACGAGAAGCCCGTCGCGATCTCCACGCAGGTCCTCCTCGACCGGGAACGCTGTGTGCTGTGCGCCCGCTGCACCCGCTTCAGCAACCAGATCGCCGGCGACCCGATGATCGAGCTGATCGAGCGCGGCGCCCTTGAGCAGGTCGGCACCGGCGACGGCGACCCGTTCGTCTCGTACTTCTCCGGCAACACCATCCAGATCTGCCCGGTCGGCGCCCTCACCTCCGCCGCCTACCGCTTCCGCTCCCGCCCCTTCGACCTGGTGTCGTCGCCGAGCGTCTGCGAGCACTGCGCCGGGGGCTGCGCCACCCGCACCGACCACCGCCGCGGCAAGGTCATGCGCCGTCTCGCCGCCGACGACCCCGAGGTCAACGAGGAGTGGATCTGCGACAAGGGCCGCTTCGCCTTCCGGTACGCGCAGCAGCGCGACCGGCTGGAGAGCCCCTTCGTCCGCGACGCCGACACCGGTGAGCTGGAACCGGCGAGCTGGCCCGAAGCGCTGGCCGCCGCCGCCCGCGGTCTCGCCGCCGCCCACGGCCGTACCGGCGTGCTGACCGGCGGCCGCCTCACCGTCGAGGACGCGTACGCCTACGCCAAGTTCGCCCGTACCGTCCTCGGCACCCACGACATCGACTTCCGGGCCCGCGCGCACAGCGCCGAGGAGGCCGACTTCCTCGCCGCCCGCGTCGCCGGGCGCGGCCTCGACCTCGACGGTGGCGGCGTCACGTACACCGCGCTGGAGCAGGCGCCCGCCGTCCTCCTCGCCGGGATCGAGGCCGAGGAGGAGGCGCCCGGCGTCTTCCTGCGGCTGCGCAAGGCGCACCGCAAGCACGGTCAGCACACCTACGGGCTCGCCCCGTACGCCACCCGCGGCCTGATCAAGACGGGCGGCACGCTGCTGGCCGCCGCCCCCGGCACCGAGACCGAATGGCTCGACGCGCTCGCCGGGGGCGTCGGCCTCGACGGCGACGGGCGCGCGGCTGCCGAGGCGCTGCGGGCCGACGGCGCCGTCCTCGTCGTCGGCGAACGCCTCGCCACCGTGCCCGGCGCCCTGACCGCCGCGGTCCGCCTGGCCACCGCCACCGGCGCCCGCCTGGTGTGGATCCCGCGGCGCGCCGGGGAGCGCGGCGCCGTCGAGGCGGGCGCCCTGCCCGGACTGCTGCCCGGCGGCCGCCCCGCCACCGACCCGCGGGCCCGCGAGGAGACCGCCGCCCTCTGGGGCGTTGCCGATCTGCCGCACGGCCAGGGCCGCGCCACCGGCGAGATCATCGAGGCCGCCGCCACGGGCGAGTTGGGCGCCCTCCTCGTCGGCGGCGTCGAGGTCGCCGACCTGCCCGACCCGGCCCGCGCCACCGCCGCGCTCGACGCCGTCGGCTTCCTCGTCAGCCTGGAGCTGCGGCCGTCCGCCGTCACCGACCGCGCCGACGTCGTCCTCCCCGTGGCCGCCGTCGTCGAGAAGTCCGGCACCTTCCTCAACTGGGAGGGCCGGGCCCGGATGTTCGAGGCCGCGCTCAAACCGGACCAGATGACCCGGCGCCACCTCCAGGCCGACGCCCGGGTCCTCCACATGCTGGCCGATGCGCTCGGCACGCCGCTGGGGCTGCCCGATGTGCACGCCGTCCGCCAGGAGCTGGACCGCTTCGGCGGGCGCCGCGGCCCGTACGCTGCCGACCCGCTGGCGACCGGCCGCGCGGTGCCCCGGCCCGAGCCGGGCGAGGCGGTGCTCGCCGGGCACCGCCTCCTGCTCGACCAGGGGAAGCTCCAGGACGGCGACGAGGCGCTGACCGGCACGCGCCATCCGGCCGAGGCGCGGCTCTCCGCCGCCACCGCACGGGAGACCGGCGTCGCCGCCGGCGATCTGCTGGCGGTCACCGGCCCTTCGGGCACCGTCCGGCTGCCGCTGCACATCACGCCGATGCCCGACCGGGTCGTCTGGCTGCCGCTGAACTCCACCGGCGGCGGCGTGGCGGCCGACACCGGCGCGCGCCCCGGCGAACTGGTCACGATCGCCGCCGTCCCCGGTGCCCCGGCGACGGCCGAGGAGGTGGACGCATGATGCCGCAACCCGCTCTCGGCGGCGTGGCGCTGGCGCAGGAAGACCTGTCGATGTTCGGCCGCGACCCGTGGTGGCTCATCCTCATCAAGGCGGTCTTCTGCTTCGCCTTCCTGATGCTGACCGTGCTGTTCTCCATTGTCTGGGAGCGCAAGGTCGTCGCCTGGATGCAGCTGCGCATCGGCCCCAACCGCCACGGCCCGTGGGGCATGCTCCAGTCCCTCGCCGACGGCATCAAGCTGATGCTCAAGGAGGACCTGGTTGTCAAACGCGCCGACAAGGCGGTCTACGTCCTCGCGCCCGTCGTCGCCGCCATCCCCGCGTTCATGGCCATCGCGGTGATCCCCTTCGGCCCCGCGGGCAACGAGATCTCCATCTTCGGCCACCGCACCCCGATGCAGCTGACCGACCTGCCCATCGGCGTCCTCTACATCCTCGCGACCGCCTCCGTCGGCATCTACGGCATCGTCCTCGCCGGCTGGTCGTCCGGCTCGACGTATCCGCTGCTCGGCGGGCTCCGCTCCTGCGCGCAGATGATCTCCTACGAGATCGCGATGGGCATGTCGTTCGCCGCGGTCTTCCTCTACTCCGGGTCGATGTCGACGTCGACGATCGTGGAGTCGCAGCAGAGCCGCTGGTACGTCCTGCTGCTGCCGGTCTCCTTCATCATCTACATCGTCGCGATGGTCGGCGAGACCAACCGCGCGCCGTTCGACATGCCGGAGTCCGAGGGCGACCTCGTCGGCGGCTTCAACACCGAGTACTCGTCCATCAAGTTCGCGATGTTCATGCTCGCCGAGTACATCAACATGGTCACCGTCTCCGCCGTCGCCATCACCCTCTTCCTGGGCGGCTGGCGCGCCCCGTGGCCGATCTCCACGTTCTGGGAGGGCGCCAACCACGGCTGGTGGCCGCTGCTGTGGTTCACCCTCAAGGTCCAGTTGCTGCTGTTCTTCTTCATCTGGCTGCGCGGCACGCTGCCCCGGGTGCGCTACGACCAGTTCATGAAGCTGGGCTGGAAGGTCCTCATCCCGGTCTCGCTGCTCTGGCTGATGCTCGTCGCCACCGTCCGCGTCCTGAAGAACGAGGGCCACGACTTCCAGCAGATCGTCCTGTACGTCGCCGGAGCCGCCGTCGCCCTGCTGCTGATCTCCCTCGTCGCCGACTTCTTCCGGCGCGGCGCCGCGCCGGACGGTGAGGAGCCGGACGGCGCGGAGGGCGGCGCCTTCGACCCGATGGCGGGCGGTTTCCCCGTCCCGCCACTGCCCGGACAGGAGGTGCCGCCGGTGCCACGCCGACGGCCGCGCCAGGAGCGCGAGTTGATTGTCAGTGGTCGGGTGGACACTGTCAGTGACGAAGAGGGATCCGACGGAAAGGGGGGCGACGGTGCCTGAGTTCCAGAACCCTGTGGCCGGCTTCGGTGTGACCTTCAAGGCCATGTTCAAGAAGCGGCTCACCGAGCAGTACCCGGAGGAGAAGAAGCCGACGGCGCCCCGTTTCCACGGCCGCCATCAGCTCAACCGCCACCCGGACGGCCTGGAGAAATGCATCGGCTGCGAGCTGTGCGCCTGGGCCTGTCCCGCCGACGCCATCTACGTCGAGGGCGCCGACAACACCGAAGAGGAGCGCTACTCCCCGGGCGAGCGCTATGGCCGCGTCTACCAGATCAACTACCTGCGCTGCATCCTGTGCGGCCTGTGCATCGAGGCGTGCCCGACCCGCGCGCTGACCATGACCAACGAGTACGAGCTGGCCGACAGGTCCCGCGAATCGCTCATCTACACCAAGGAGGAGCTGCTCGCGGGCCTGGAGGACACCATGGTCGACACCCCGCACGCGATCTTCCCCGGCATGACGGAGAAGGACTACTACAAGGGCCTCGTCACCGAGGCCGCCCCCGGCACGGTCCGTCAGACCGCCCACAGCAAGGGCGAGATGCCGCAGGAAGCGGCCCACACCACCGGGGAGAACGAACCGGCCGCCCCGGAGGTGATCGAACGATGAACTCCCTCGCCGCCGCGGCCTCCACCGGCGAGGCCGTGCAGTTCTGGATCCTCGGCACCGTCGCCGTCGTCGGCGCGCTCTGCACGATCCTGATGAAGCGGGCCGTCCACAGCGCCCTCTCCCTCGCCGGCAGCATGATCGTCCTGGCGGTGTTCTACCTCGCCAACGGCGCCTACTTCCTCGGCGTCGTCCAGATCGTCGTCTACACCGGCGCGATCATGATGCTCTTCCTCTTCGTCGTGATGCTCGTCGGTGTCACTGCCGCCGACTCCCTCAAGGAGACGCTCAAGGGCCAGCGCTGGCTCGCCGCCGCCCTGGGGGTCGGCTTCGGCATCCTCCTCATCGCCGGTATCGGCAACGCCTCCCTCAAGGAGTTCAACGGCCTCGGCGACGCCAACGCCGGGGGCAACATCCAGGGGCTCGCCGCCCTCATCTTCACCAAGTACGTCTTCGCCTTCGAGGTCACCGGCGCCCTGCTCATCACCGCCGCGGTCGGCGCGATGGTCCTCACCCACCGCGAACGCACCGAACGCACCCCGTCCCAGCGGGAGCAGTCCCTCGCCCGTGTCAGGGAGGGCAAGCAGGCCCACCCGTCGCCCGACCAACCCCCCTCAACGACAGGCTCCGCCTGGCCCCTGCCGACCCCAGCTCCCGCACCCGGTGTCTACGCCCGTCACAACGCCGTCGACATTCCGGGCCTGCTGCCCGACGGCACCCCGTCCGAGCTGACCGTCAATCCGACGCTCCGCGAGCGCGGCCAGATCCGCGACGTCTCCCGGGAATCCCTCGCCGAGCTGAAGGCCCTGGAACAGCGCTCCCAGGAATGGCTCGGCCGCGGCGGCTCCGAGCCCCCGGCCGCCCCGGCCACCACACCGGCGGCACCGAAGGAGGAAGCCGGCAAATGAGCCCTGTCTACTACCTCTACCTCGCCGCCCTGCTGTTCACCATCGGCGCGGCCGGCGTGCTGATCAGGCGGAACGCCATCGTGGTGTTCATGTGCATCGAGCTGATGCTCAACGCCTGCAACCTCGCCTTCGTCACCTTCTCCCGCCTGCACGGCAACCTCGACGGCCAGATCATCGCCTTCTTCACGATGGTCGTCGCCGCCGCCGAGGTCGTCGTCGGGCTGGCGATCATCGTGACGATCTTCCGCACCCGTCATACGGCCTCGGTCGACGACGCCAGCCTGATGAAGCTGTAAGGGGTCGCACAAAGTGGAGAACTTGATCGCGCTGCTCATCGCGGCACCGCTGGTCGGTGCGGCCCTGCTGCTGTGCGGCGGAAAACGCCTCGACCGCACCGGCCACTGGATCGGCACGCTCCTCGCGGTTGCCTCCTTCGCCGTCGCCGCCGTCCTCTTCACCGACATGCTCGGGCGGGCCGCCGATGACCGCGCCCTGCACCAGCACCTGTTCACCTGGATCCCGGTCGGCGGCTTCCACGCCGACGTCGCCTTCCAGCTCGACCAGCTGTCGATGACCTTCGTCCTGCTGATCACCGGGGTCGGCTCGCTGATCCATCTCTACTCGGTCGGCTACATGGCGCACGACGAACGGCGCCGCCGCTTCTTCGGCTATCTCAACCTCTTCCTCGCGGCGATGCTGCTGCTCGTCCTCGCCGACAACTACCTTCTCCTCTACGTCGGCTGGGAGGGCGTCGGCCTCGCCTCGTACCTCCTCATCGGCTTCTGGCAGCACAAGCCCAGCGCCGCCACCGCCGCCAAGAAGGCGTTCCTCGTCAACCGCGTCGGCGATGTCGGCCTCTCCATCGCGATCATGCTGCTGTTCACCACCTTCGGCACCTTCGCGTTCGGCCCGGTCCTCGACACCGCGGGCACGGCCACGTCGGCGGGCGAGGGGAAGCTCACCGCCATCGCGCTGCTGCTGCTGCTGGCCGCCTGCGGCAAGTCCGCCCAGGTGCCGCTGCAGTCCTGGCTCGGTGATGCGATGGAGGGCCCGACCCCGGTCTCCGCCCTGATCCACGCCGCGACCATGGTCACCGCGGGCGTCTACCTCATCACCCGCTCCGGGACGCTCTTCGACGCCGCGCCCGCGGCCCAGACCGCCGTCGTCGTGGTCGGCGCCGTCACGCTCCTCTTCGGTGCGATCGTCGGTTGTGCCAAGGACGACATCAAGAAGGCCCTCGCCGGGTCCACGATGTCGCAGATCGGCTACATGATCCTCGCCGCCGGGCTCGGCCCGATCGGCTACGCCTTCGCCATCATGCACCTCGTCACCCACGGCTTCTTCAAGGCCGGGCTCTTCCTTGGTGCCGGTTCGGTGATGCACGGCATGAACGACGAGGTCGACATGCGGCGCTACGGCGGGCTGCGGAAGCACATGCCGGTCACGTTCGTCACGTTCGGCCTGGGCTACCTCGCCATCATCGGGTTCCCCGGCCTCTCCGGCTTCTTCTCCAAGGACAAGATCATCGAGGCGGCGTTCGCCAAGGGCGGCACCGAGGGCTGGATCCTCGGCGGCGCGGCCCTCCTCGGCGCCGCGATCACCGCGTTCTACATGACCCGCGTCATGCTGATGACCTTCTTCGGCGAGAAGCGCTGGGATCCGGACGAGGTCCATCCGCACGAATCCCCGAAGACCATGACGATCCCGATGATCATCCTCGCCTTCGGATCGGTCTTCGCGGGCGGCCTGTTCAGCGTCAACGAAACCTTCGTCCACTGGCTGGAGCCCGTCACCTCCCTCGCCCACGGCCATCCGCCGCTCAGCGCGACGGCCACCACCGCCGCCACCGTCGTCGTCCTTCTCCTCGGCGTTGCCGCCGCCTGGCTGATGTACGGCCGTAAGCCCGTACCGGTCACCGCGCCCCGTGGCTCGGTCCTCACCCGCGCCGCCCGCCGCGATCTCCTCCAGGACGACTTCAACCACGTCGTCCTGGTCCGCGGCGGTACCCATCTGACCGACACCCTCGTCCGCCTCGACCACACCCTCGTCGACGGCGCCGTCACCGGCACGGCCGTCGCCATGGGCGGACTCTCCGGACGCCTGCGCCGTCTGCAGAACGGCTTCGTCCGTTCCTACGCCGCCCAAATGGTCGGCGGGGCCGCCGTCCTCGTCGCCGTGACCCTGCTGATGAGGGGTGTCTGACCCATGGCAGATCTCTCGTTCCCGCTGCTGACCTGCACCGCGGCGCTCCCGGCGGTCGGCGCCGTCGCCACCGCCGCGCTCCCCGCGGCCAGGCGCACCGCCGCCAAATGGGTCGCGCTGCTCTTCTCCGTCGCCACCTTCGCGCTGGCCCTGGTCATCGCGTTCCGCTTCGACCCCGGCGCCAAGGGACCGTTCCAGCTCACCGAATCCCACGCCTGGATCGCCGACTTCGGCGTCCGCTACGAACTGGGCGTGGACGGCATCGCCGTCGCCCTGATCGCCCTGACGGCGCTGCTCATCCCGTTCGTCATCCTCGCGGGCTGGCACGACGCAGACCCTCTGGAGGAGGCCCGGCCCAACCGCCGCTGGCGCCCCACCCAGGGCTTCTTCGCCCTGATCCTCGCCGTGGAGGCGATGGTGATCCTCTCCTTCGAGGCCACCGACGTCTTCCTCTTCTACCTCTTCTTCGAAGCCATGCTCATCCCGATGTACTTCCTCATCGGCGGCTTCGGCGACGGCGCGAGCGGCGCCGACGAGGGCGAGGCGGCGGCCCGGCGGGCGCGCGCCGCCGTGAAGTTCCTGCTGTACAACCTCGCCGGTGGCCTCATCATGCTCGCCGCGGTCATCGGCCTCTACGCCGTCACCGCCGACCAGCTCGGCACCGGCACCTTCTCGCTCCAGCAGATCGTCGAGGCCCGCGCCTCCGGCCATCTCGCCCTCGGCACCGGCATCGAACGCCTGCTGTTCCTCGGCTTCTTCTTCGCCTTCGCGGTGAAGGCGCCGCTGTGGCCGCTGCACACCTGGCTGCCGGGCGCCATGGGCGAGTCGGCCTCACCCGTCGCCGTGCTGATCACCGCGGTCGTCGACAAGGTCGGCACCTTCGCGATGCTCCGCTTCTGCCTCCAGCTCTTCCCCGAGGCCAGCAGCTGGGCCACCCCGGTCATCCTCGTCCTGGCCCTGATCAGCATCCTCTACGGCGCCCTGCTCGCCGTCGCCCAGCGGGACATCAAGCGCCTGATCGCGTACGCCTCGATCTCCCACTTCGGCTTCATCATCCTGGGCATCTTCGCCATGACCTCCCAGGGCCAGAGCGGCGCCACCCTCTACATGGTCAACCACGGCATCTCCACCGCCGCGCTGATGCTGGTCGCCGGGTTCCTCATCAGCCGTCGCGGCTCCCGCCTCATCGCCGACTACGGCGGGGTGCAGAAGGCCGCGCCGCTGCTCGCCGGCACCTTCCTCGTCGGCGGCCTGGCCACCCTCTCGCTGCCGGGGCTCGCCCCGTTCGTCAGCGAATTCCTCGTCCTCGTCGGCACGTTCAGCCGCTACCCGGTCATCGGCATCATCGCCTCCGTCGGCATCGTCCTCGCCGCGCTCTACGTCCTCGTCCTCTACCAGCGGACGATGACGGGCCCGCCCAAGGACGAGGTCCGCGCCCTCCCGGATCTGCGCGTCCGTGAGCTGGTCGTCGTCGGTCCGCTGATCGCCCTGCTGCTCTTCCTCGGCGTGTACCCCAAGCCGCTGACCGACCTCGTCAACCCCGCGGTCGACCACACCCTCTCCGTCGTGGACAAGCAGGACCCCAAGCCCAAGGTGCGGGTGGACGCGGTGCCCGGGCACCACCGGGCCGGTCACCCCGCGCACCACCACGATGCGGAGGCCGCAAAGTGAACCCCGTGACGGACGTCCACACCCTGTGGACAACGGCGGCCGAGGTGCCCGGGAGGATCCCGGTCCCGCACATCGAGTACGCCCAGATCTCCCCGACCCTCATCGTCTTCGGCGCCGCGATCGTCGGCGTCCTCATCGAGGCGTTCCTGCCCCGCCGCAACCGCTACACCGCCCAGCTCCTGCTCTCCGTCGTGGCGCTGGCCGCCGCCTTCGCCGCGATCATCGGCCTCGCCGCGGGTGGCTTCGCCACGACGAAGGCGCACCTCGCGGCGATGGGCGCCCTCGCCGTCGACGGCCCGGCGCTCTTCCTCCAGGGCACCATCCTGCTGGTCTCCCTGGTCGCGGTGTTCACCTTCGCCGAGCGCCGCCTGGACCCGGCGGCCCACGGCAAACGCGTCGACTCGTTCGCCGCGCAGGCGGCCGCCGTCCCCGGCGGCGCGGCCGAACAGGCCGCGGTCAAGGCCGGGTTCACCACCACCGAGGTCTTCCCGATCCTGCTGTTCGCCGTCGGCGGCATGCTGATCTTCCCCGCCGCCAACGACCTGCTGACCCTCTTCGTCGCCCTGGAGGTCTTCTCCCTCCCGCTCTACATCCTCTGCGCGCTCGCCCGTCGCCAGCGCCTCCTCTCCCAGGAAGCCGCCCTCAAGTACTTCCTCCTCGGCGCGTTCTCCTCGGCGTTCCTCCTCTTCGGCATCGCCCTGCTCTACGGCTACGCCGGAACCGTCACGTACGCGGGCATCGCCGAGGTCATCGCGGACGGCGCCAAGCAGATCGACCCGGCCCTCGCGGGCACGATGGGCAACGACGCGCTGCTGCTCATCGGCGGCGCGCTCGCCCTGATGGGCCTGCTCTTCAAGGTCGGCGCCGTCCCCTTCCACATGTGGACGCCCGACGTCTACCAGGGCGCTCCCACCCCGGTCACCGGTTTCATGGCCGCCGCCACCAAGGTCGCCGCCTTCGGCGCGCTGCTGCGGCTGCTGTACGTGGTCCTGCCCGGGATGCGGTGGGACTGGCGGCCGGTGATGTGGGGCGTCGCCATCGTCACGATGCTGGGCGGCGCGATCGTCGCCATCACCCAGTCCGACATCAAGCGGCTGCTGGCGTACTCCTCCATCGCGCACGCCGGGTTCATCCTGGCCGGTGTTCTCGCGACCACCCGGGACGGCATCTCGTCCGTCCTCTTCTACCTCGCCGCGTACTCCTTCGTGACGCTCGGCGCGTTCGCCGTGGTCACCCTCGTCCGCGACGCCGGGGGAGAGGCGACGCAGCTGTCCAAGTGGGCGGGTCTTGGCCGCCGTTCACCGCTGGTCGCCGCCGTCTTCGCGGTGTTCCTGCTGGCCTTCGCCGGTATCCCGCTGACCTCCGGTTTCGCCGGGAAGTTCGCCGTCTTCAAGGCGGCGGCGCAGAGCGGCGCCGGCTGGCTCGTCGTCATCGGTGTGCTGTCGTCGGCCATCGCCGCGTTCTTCTACATCCGGGTGATCGTGCTGATGTTCTTCCACGAGCCGAAGGCGGACGGTCCGACCGTCGCGGTGCCCAGCCCGCTCACCACGACCGCCATCGCCATCGGTGTCGTCGTCACGCTGGTGCTCGGTCTGGCGCCGCAGTACTTCCTCGATCTCGCGGGGCAGGCGGGCACCTTCGTCCGCTGACCCACCGGTGGCGGCTTCGGTCCCGCTCACACGAACGGCCGCCGCCCGGCCCCTTCCACAGGGGCCGGGC